>JAFZAE010000034.1 GCA_017548385.1 Prevotella sp. | reverse complement strand
TAATACTCTACTTTCGGAAATTATGATGTAGAGTTATAAAATGTTCATTTAAACCTCATAAAACAAACATCTATGAACTATTACCGATACATACAAAGAAATAGATTGAGAAAAAATAGTATAATTCTTGTGATGATGGCATTTGTTGCTTGCCTGCGGATGTCAGCTACGGAAATTATCCAGACAGAGCATCTCACGTTTTATTATCCTAATTTCAAGTCCATCGATTTGTCATTAGGGAAAATGCCTGACAAGAGTGACCCCAAAGTGGATTTTTGTTGCGAAGCAGCCTTTACCGGGCAACGTTTAGCAACATTCCGACATTCAAATGTTGCCGACAACCATGTAAGCGGTGGGAAATTATATCAAGGATACAATTGTCGAGCTAACACGGGGGCATTCATATGGTATCAAGGGAAATGGGAGTTTATGGAGAAAAAGAGATTCCTCACGGACAAGCCCACCTGTCAAATGGCATTCTGCCAATATCAGCTCATCCTCCATGGGAAACAAACACCGATGTGGGAGAGGATGCGCAAGAACCGTACCCGCTACAGGGCTTTGTGCGAGAAAGATGGCCGGCTGTGCCTTGTAGAGTCAAGAAAGGTCATCACATTGGAATTTTTCATTAAATGCTTGATGGAGAGTAACATCTCCAACGCCCTCTATTTGGATATGGGTGCTGGATGGAATTATGCATGGTATAGGGATGACAAAGGAAATACGCACGAGATTTTTCCAGAGAGCAAGAATGCCGCAGACTTCCAGTATCGTACCAACTGGATAACTTTCTATCGATAGTGAAAACCACTTTCAATATCACAATAATGTGTATTTGGAAATTCGGATTATAAATCCTGATATTCACTTCATCGGGATTGCAAATCCCGATGAACGAATGTCAGCACCGATCCTCACATTCACTTTTCATCCTCCTCGGGTTTGTTTTCATCGAGTTCCATTTTGTTAATGGAAACGTCGCCCATTTTCGAGACTACGATTTCGAATAGCATAAATTCATCCATCAACTCAATAGGATTACCCACCGTTCCGAGAAAATACAGATTATTTTTGTCGGTTTTTTCCTTTTCAAGAACCATTCCAAGCAAAACATTTTGTCTAGCGTATTCTTGATTGAAAAATTTATCAAATATACTTTTACGGAAGACTTTTTCAAAAAAGACGCTGTTGTCGGACCTCGTGATAGTCACCTTGATGAGATTATCACGAAACATCTTACCATTATCCATCTTAACATATGCCAGACTATCATTGGTATATCTCTGACAACTAACTTTATAAGTGCTCCCTACCCAGGGAACAGTATCAAGCACATTAAACTCATCCAATTTATGGATAATTGTATCTGGTTCGTCATCCTTCGGAGGTGGAACTAGGATATTTCTTTTGGAAATAGACTTTTCTTCTTTGCTACATGCAGAAAATAAGGCTATAAAACAAAGGAAACCAAGGAAAAACGTGATTTTTTTCATCATGTATATTTTTTTCAGGTGCAAAATTACGAGATTTTTGGAAAAAACGTTTATCTTTGCAGTATATTTTTACTATATGCGTAAGATAATTTACATCCTCGTCATGCTTCCCTTGCTTTTGTCGTGCGAAGGAGGTCAGCCTCAACTCCCCAAAAGTAAAGAGCGTGTAGATAGTGTGCGCTTGCTTGTGTATGACATACAGAAATGCTCCAAGTTGCATACCAGCGAATATCATATCCGTAAGATTATCACACATAAAGACAATCTTCACGCCAAAGGTAAGATTTATGGCCGCACAATCAACATCGCTATTCCCGCTGGCGACCGCAATATCGCGATTCCGATTGATGCCACGGTAAAGGGTTTCATAGATTTCAGCCTGTTTGGCCCTGAAAATATCATTAGAAACGGCCGACAGATAGAAATTATCCTCCCCGATCCAGTAGTTGAGATGTCAAGCACCAAGGTGGATCGTAATAGTGTGAGTGAGCACGTGTCGTTCTTACGTAAGAATTTCAGCGACAAAGAAATTGCCCACTATGAGCAGGAAGGTCGTAAAGAGATTCTCAAGACCATTCCTCTACTTGACATCACCTCGCGCGCTCGTCTATGTGCCACCCGTCTCCTTGTACCTATGTTAACGAAGATGGGCTATGATGAGAAGGATATTGTGATTACATTCCGTAAGGATTTAGATTCACAAAAATTAAATGTCATCAGCACAGAGAAAAAGCCATGAAGAGAGCAAGCATTACCCACGAAGTAGCCAAGCGTGTCTTGACGTTTTTCACCATCATTGCAATTGTAGCGATGGTAATTCTCTTGACATGGAAGTGCTCCAACAGTCACATGGAAGTTGGTGCAGATAATGACAAGATAGAATACTCCCCCACGCAGATTGTTTCGATGATTGACATAGGCCAATGGGAATTTCTCACTATCGATTTGGAGGAGATTGCCGACACATCAGCCTATCGTCGGTTTGGCAGCGACCGTGAATTGGTGCGTATCTATTACGGACGAATGCGTTTAGGCGTAGACTTACAGAAAGCCAAGGAAGACTGGGTGCAGATGAATGGTGACACGGTTAGCGTCACATTACCTGCTGTGGAATTGCTAGACAACAATTTCATTGACGAAGCCAAGACAAAGCCATTTTTCGAGATTGGCTCATGGGACCAGAAATCTCGTGATGCCCTTTATTATCAGGCCCGCCGCAAAATGCTTGCCCGTGGATTGACAACTGCCAATCTTGAGTTAGCACGTAAGAACGCCATTGAACAGTTTACCACATTATTCCGCTCCTTAGGCTTTGGGCATGTGGAAATTCACTTCTAGAACCTACTTTTAATATGGATACATTCAACCAAATCATCAACAGTATTAATGATGTACTCTGGGGCTGGCCTATGATTCTTCTGCTCTTAGGCACCCATATCTACTTGACGATTATCCTGAAATTTCCTCAGCGCAAGATTTTCAAAGCCATCAAACTTTCTGTGACGCGCGACAAAGGTTCCACTGGCGATGTTTCACAATTTGGCGCCCTTGCCACTGCCCTTGCCGCCACCATCGGTACCGGCAACATCGTAGGTGTAGGTACAGCGATAGCCCTTGGTGGTCCCGGCGCTGTGTTCTGGTGCTGGTTGACCGGTGTCTTTGGAATCTCCACAAAATATGCAGAGGGGTTGCTTGCCATCAAATACCGTGTGAAAACCACCGACGGCAAGATGATTGGTGGTCCGATGTACGCTTTAGAGCGCGGTCTGGGAATGAAATGGCTCGGCATCCTGTTCGCATTGTTCTGTGCTCTTGCCTCCTTTGGTATCGGCTGTACGGTACAGGCAAACGCCATCTCAACCCTGACTTATGAAACCTTTAGCATATCTCCCTATCTTGTGGGAGCCGTGGTATGCGCCCTTACAGCCGCCGTGATTCTGGGTGGTGTAAAGAGTATCGCCCGTGTGTGCAGTGGTCTTGTTCCTTTCATGGCCATATTCTACGTGGTGGGGTGTATCTACATCCTATGTATGAATGGCTCCTACATCTGGCCAGCTATTAAACTGATTGTAGAATCGGCTTTCAACCCTGCCGCTGCCGGTGGCGGATTTGTTGGCGGCACATTTATGATAGCCGCTCGTTATGGTATCTCCCGCGGGCTTTTCTCCAACGAATCGGGTATGGGTTCCGCGCCAATTGTCGCTGCTGCAGCACAGACACGTAACCCCGTGCGTCAAGCCTTGGTGTCCAGTTCGGGCACATTCTGGGACACGGTGGTCATTTGTGCTCTCACAGGCATTGTAATCGTGAGCAGTGCCCTCGCCCACCCTGACATAGACTTTTCTGATGGCGCCACTTTGACCAAAGGTGCATTCTCCAAGATTCCCTATGTGGGTAGTACGCTGTTGAACGTGGGTCAGTTTACATTTGCATTCAGCACCATCTTGGGATGGAGTTACTATGGTGAGCGCGCTGTAGAATACCTGAGCAACAAACGATGGACTTTGTTGTATCGTGTGCTATATATCGTTGCCGTATTTGGTGGCAGCGTAATAGGTCTGAGTATTGTATGGAATCTCGCAGACTGTTTCAATGCTCTGATGGCTATCCCCAACCTCATTGCCCTACTATTGCTCAGCAAAGTATTAGTCCGTGAAACAAACCACTATTTGTGGCGGGGGAATCTGGACCAATATATGGAGGAAGATGGAAAATAAGGAATTAGAAATTAGGAATTAGAAATTAGAAATTAGGAATTTGTTTCAACCCGTCAACATATTTACTTGTCAACAATCAACAATTAACTTGTCAACTAATAACATATGAGACGAATTATATTTTTTCTGACTTGTTTTGCCCTCATGGCAACATCATGTACAAAAGCTCAAGACCCAAGTTCTGACAAAGCACAAACCAAAAAATCTGAAAAAATGGACACATTCAAAACAAAATCGGGAAAGACACTTCAAGTGAATCCTATCAAGCATGCAAGTATGGAGATTGTCTTCGACGGACGAATTATCCAAGTTGACCCAGTCATTAAGGGTGCCCAGCCTGTGACAGACTACACCAAAATGGCCAAAGCCGACTATATTCTCATCACCCACGAGCATTATGACCATTTAGATGCCCAGGCTGTGGCTGACCTGCGAAAGGAAGGTACAAAAATTGTCACCAACGCCAACAGTGCCAAAATTCTCGGTGAAGGCATCGTGATGCGCAACTTCGAAACACTGCAACTTGCCGACGATCTGGTACTCTATACCGTACCCGCTTACAATACCACGGAGGGACACACTCAGTTCCACCCCAAGGGGCGTGACAACGGCTTTATTCTCGAAGCAGACGGGCTACGCGTTTATATTGCCGGTGATACTGAAGACATAGATGAAATGAACGAGATTAAGGACATCGATGTGGCCTTCCTTCCCTGCAATCAGCCCTATACAATGACGCCACAACAAATGCGTCATGCTGCTGACATGGTGAAACCCAAGGTGCTCTTCCCCTACCATTTCAGCAATACAGATATCGATGCCATGACCAAGGCATTAGATGGCACTGGCATCGATGTAAGAATTAGAAGTTTTCAATAGAGCAAGAAACAAGGGATGAAGGTGCTACTATCTTAGTGGTATCCTTCTCTCCCTGTTCATTTTTCTATCTTCACCTTGAACTTCATCTCTCGCGGGAGGAGACAAGTGATGGACTTGGAGTTATGGGGAGAGATGGAGATATAATTGTCGCTGTAGGTTACCCCATCGATAGGCTTTCCTTTTTTGTCGGTGAGCACTATACGCAGTAAATATGCCACCTGGTCGGTTGGATTACTGACAGTAAGGCTCACCTGTTCTTCGTTGCTATTGTCAATGGTAACCAAACATTTGGGCTGTGGTTGGTTGCCGATAGCCTTGAAGTTGGCAAATTTCAGAATCGGTGTCCTCGTCCAGTCAGATTTCTCCCAGTCATGTACATCCTCTGTACATGAGAGAGCATATTCATTTTCTGCCACGACCGCCCCATCCTTCTCACAAGTGAGGAAAAGATACCCATTTTCCTCTTTACCAAGTGAAATGGGGTTGAAGGCAGGTACAGATGCCAAGGCAGGCACGGTAAGCACTTTCTTTTCATTAGCAAGCAGATTGCCATTGATACCATAGAGTTTTAGTTCCGCTGTGACTTCGACAGGATATGGATTGCTGTTGACGGCACGTATGTCGTGCAGATGGTGATTGTATATCAGTTGGATAGGATTACACGCTTTCCTGACAGCATAAAATGCCGCATTGGGTCGCAGATAGTAATCATATAGTTGCCAATACAGGCTTGGTCTAGCACCATTGAGCATCCACTGTACGAGTGCCGTTGCTTTCGGACTATTGTATCTGAACGCCTCAAACATCGCCTTCGTTCCATCGTAGTTCACCATATTTGCCTTGCGCAGGAAATCATCCAAGTCTGTTGTCTGTCCATATCTGCCATTCACTGTTTCCTTGAGGATGGAGAGAGAGTTAAATGCCTCTGCTGCTGAAGTGCAATGATAATCCCATACGGAATCAAGCGGCCACAATTTATCACCAAGCATTTGTTGTAAAGATTCCTTCACTGGCAATTGGGCACCAATACCCGTCTCAGTGTTGAATCCGAAAGCCCCACCTGGTGCTTCGTCACAATACCAATACGCGGGAGCCACATAGTCGTATGGCCCCGCCATCTTTGTACCAGAAGCGCCGGAGATGTCGCTCTCCATCTGCTTTGCCGATATGATGTAGGGTCGGTCATCGATGGTTTTCTGTGCCTCAACATAATGATGTTCGAGTTGCGGCACCGGCAATTTATCACTTCCCACAAACCATGCAATGATGGAAGGATGGTTCCGAAGATAGCGCAGCTGGTCGTCGTATTCCTGAGCAATTATTTTCACATCCTCGTCGGTGAGGATTCCGCCATACAGTTCGTCGCAGGGTTTTCCAAGATAGTCTTCCCATTCCCAGAAACAGCTCCATCCTGCCAAAAGCAAGATGCCTTTCTCATCGCAAAGGTCATAGAGAGCCTGTGACGTGCCCCAAAATCCCTCCAGTCGTACGGTGTTGAGATTCATCTGCTTAACCAGTTCCAACTGTCGGTCGTAGCTTTCAACATCATCACGAAGGAATATGTCGTCGGTCCAGCCCGCCCCTAATAGTTGTATTCGCTTTCCGTTGAGCGTAAATGCCCGATAGCCCTCTGAAGTGATATAGCTTCCCACCTCTCGAATACCGAATCGGACAACCTGGCTATCACTATTTGTCGGCTTATTATCTTGTTTGAACCGCAGCTGCATGGAGTACATCTCAGGCTTCCCCATCGTATAGCACCACCATAAACGTGGAAATATCACATGCAAGGCGGGGAAGTCCTGCGCATTGAGCCTCAGTGTCTTAGTCTGACCTGCCTGTAGCGTGACAGGGATGGAGTTTCCTAAACATTCAAAGGAGCATGTCAGCCATCCTGAGACCTCATGATCACTTAGGTTTCGCAACGTAGCCTCCACTTCGATCCATGCCTCCTTCAAGGTGTTCAGGTTGACACGAGTAGTCACCCTCGGCGACTCGATGACGACAGCCCCCGAGCGTTGCACTTTGACAGGTCGCACGATGCCCATGCTCTCATCTAATGGTCGAGGATTCCAATCCACAAAGCCGATATTATACTCTCCCGGTTGGCATCTATAGGTTTTCACCACCAACGTATTCTGTTCCTGAGCGACACCCGTTACATCGATTGCGAAAGTACGAAAAGGTCCAGCTACAGTGTCGCAAGAAGCCACCAATTTCCCGTTCAAGAAAATGTCTGCACGATAATCTATCCCTTCGAACAACAATCTCACATGTTCCTGGCTATCCAAATCCTCCAGTCTGAAAGTATTTTTGAAAAACCACGGCACCATAAAACGCTTGGTGTCATACCGCCGATAATTATCACGCTTCAATATTTTCGGATACTCTCCATTACTCACAAGCGCCCCCATTACGGTTGTGGGGACATGGGTGGCATACCACGATGCGGCGGTGGTCTGCCCTTGTGACAAGGCCACTCCATCTAAGGTAACCACTGCAGACGACTGGCACTCCCACCCCTCGTCGAGATTGATGGTCTGAGCGACACCGACTTGCGTGCAGATACAAAGCAGCATAAAATGTAGGATTCTCATATAAGATTGAAGATTAAGTATTCTTATGCATAAAATGAAAGCCACAACGTTGCGGCATAGCACCAACAACAAAAAACAAACGACTATTAACTATGAATCCAGCATGGCGGCACCGAGCAATGCTGCATTTTCCAGGTGCGACGGGGCGATAAACAATCTTGCCACAGACTCCGGATAAGGAAATTCATTGAGACGTTCCATCATGGCATCTTTAAAGAAATCGTAGGCGTCGGTAATGCCCCCTCCAAAAATGATGGCCTCAGGATCATAGGCATACATCACGGCCTCAAGTAGTGAACCGATATAGTTGCCAAAAATACGCCAGATGTCAAGCGCTTTTTGATTTCCTTTTCTTGCCTCCTCTGCTAATTCCTTTCCAGTGGTGTTGAAGTCGTGGAAGAATCTGCTGGCACAATAATATTCATAGTCTTTTTCTTTGAACGGAAGAGACCCTATCTCTCCTGCGCCTGTATTGTGACCATTATAAAGTCGGCCATTGATAATCAGTCCTGAGCCAATGCCGGTACCCACGGTGAGGCCTACCATGTCGTTGAATTTGCGTCCCTCCCCAAACAAGTGTACACCCCAAGTAAAGCAATTGGCATCGTTGTTGAGAAAAGTAGGTTTATGGAAGTTATCCTCCATGATTTTTTTCAGATGTACCTCCTGCCAAGATGGTATATTTGCCACATGATAGACGATTCCCTTCTCACGGTCGACCACAGATGGGACACCAACTCCTATAGATGTCACCTCATCTGTCATCAGTTTGTCAATGAGTGTGAGAATCTGGTTTGTCACTTCCTGCTCTGTTCCTTTCGGGCAGGGTGCCACCTCTTTACGGACAAGTCGGTCATGATCAACCAGTCCGACGCGGACATTTGTTCCGCCTAAATCAACTCCAATTTTCATTTTTAAGGTTATATTACTGTTTATTCAAATATCGCTCAACTGTCGTCCCGTTACCTTTTCATAGCGTTTGCAAATTTATGAATAATTTTGATATGTTGTATCAGATTACTACAATTGTTTACACAATCAACATTATATCCACATTACCTATAAATAGTTAAAGAATATTATAAGATGATGATGACATTATGATGATTAAAGAATTTTGATTATCTTTGAATCGTCATAACACGCGTATTTTACATGAAAAAAGAAGACTTTCTAAATTTATACTCAAAGTACACAGAAGAAATAGAACAAATCAAAGCTGCAGCCCATGCACTGCATGCCAGTGTCAACCAACACTATGACAAAATACATCCTTACGGCTATCATCTCGACATGGTGGCTGATGCAGCGCTTCGTTTCGGTCATCTCGTCTGCGAGAGTGAAGCAGACATATTGCCACTCTTTTTCGGTGCCTATTTCCATGATAGTATTGAAGATGCCCGCCAAACCTATAATGACGTCCTTTTGACAGCCCGTCAATATATGGCCGATGAGCAGGCCAAGATGGCAACAGAGATTGTTTATGCGCTGACCAATGACAAAGGTCGCGACCGTGCCGAACGAGCTGGTGAACGTTATTACCAAGGTATCCGCGAAACGCCATATGCTCCTTTTGTAAAGATGGCCGACCGTTTAGCAAATATCACCTACTCCTTCACCCACTCCCATGAGGGCAACGAGCACATGAAAGGGGTCTATGCAAAGGAACTCCCCCATTTCCTGAAATCGATCGACACTCATAGCAACGACCCACGTTTCCAAGTGCCAAAGGATATGATTGATGCTGTAATGATATTGATTGAAAAATTAAATGAGTATTAGATATTTAGAACGATAATACCAAAAAAGAACCACAATAACATGAAAACCCTATCAAAATGTTTGATGTTGGCCGTAATGTTGGTCACCATTCCAATGATGTCGATTAGTTGTAACCAATCAAGCGACAAAAAGAACATCGACAATGAATCAAAGTTCACTGTCAACAAAGTCAATGACAAAGAAGCTGTCTCCCCTGACACCGACAAGAAAAAGACGAAGGAATATCTCGTACAGCGAGTATCAAACATCTATAAAGATGTCTGTAATTTGTATAATGCTGCTCAAGATGACCCAAATTTTGATGAAAAACTGTCAGAAAAGGATTTCGACAGTCTATATTGTAGCGAGGAATGGAATGATCTTCTCAAGAAAGTGAATAAATATGATGAGGAGAACAATCCCGATGACATAGGTTTTTTTGATTTCGACTATTGGATTATGGGTCAAGACTTCCAAGACATGTCCTTCCACGATGTGAAAGTGCTTAGTATGAACGACAACGAGGCCACAGTCAGTCTTACCCTGGTGAACTTATCAGATATAAAGCTGAAACTCAACATGGTATATGAGCGTGGCGACTGGTACATTGACAACTTTGAGAATCTGTCGATGGAGTTTGAATTAAAGAATTCCATGCAGGAGTATATAAAGAATTGAGAGTTGAGTATTGAGTAGAAATTATGAAAAAGAAACACCTATTATTATATGTACTGATGACGTGCATGGTGCTTCCCATGTTGGGAGGTGACTTGAAGAACCGCTATCCCCGGTCGGTACTTGAGAAGCATCTGATTAAGCCCGGGTCATTCGAGCCAGTTCCACGTGCAGGTGATTCTTACTGGCAGAAAAATGTGCCAAAAGCCATGCGTGACAGTTACATCCGCGTCGGAGAGTCATATTCAGGCAAGCCATGGAAAGAAATGCCATTGGCATTGTTTAAGGAATTCAAAACCAACGGCAACCGTACCAACTATGAAACAGTATGCTTTGAAAAGCGCCGCCAACTTGGTTGTCTTGCCATGGCCGAAATCATAGAGGGGAAAGGTCGTTTCATGAACGACATTATCAAGGGCCTCCAGAGTATGCTGGAAGAAGTATGGTGGGGCATTCCCGCCCATTACAACACCGACCATCCTGTCCGCAATGACCAGACGGTTGACCTTTTCAATGCCGAGACAGCCAGTTTGATGGTATGGATAAGTTATATGCTTCGCGACCAAATCAACAAGAAAGCGCCAAAACTATGTGGTCAAATACGCGATGAGGTGAAGCGACGTGTTCTGCAACCCGCCCTGAAAAATGACTATTGGTGGAAGCGTGCCGGCAACAACTGGAATCCCTGGATATGCAGCAACTGGCTTGCCTGCGTACTGTTCTGTGAGACCGACCGCAAGCTTCAGATTGATGCCGTGGAGCAAATTATCGGCTGTCTCGATATTTTCATGGATTCCTATCCCGCTGACGGGGGCTGTGATGAAGGTCCCGGCTACTGGAACCGCGCAGCAGCCTCTTTGTACGATGCACTTTACATGCTTCGTACATCCACGGGGGGTGTCATCGACCTCAGCAACAATCAAAAGTTGAAAAACATGGGGAGTTTCATCTACAAGACATATATCGGTGGTGGGAAAAGCGTTAATTTCGCTGATAACCATGGTAACAACACCGCTAATCAAGTAGATGTCATCTATACCTTTGGTGTGTATCTTAACGATGCCACTATGCGCAGTTTTGCCCGTTCTTTATGGAAGGGCGACAACAAAGCAGGTGAGGAATATAGGAAACGCGGTAATTTTACCACATTAGGGCGTGAATTGTTTTTCCTCAGTATGATTGACCGCTTTGAACGTGAAAAGGCTAAAGAGCCAAATAATCCAGACAACTGGCTTCCTGACCTTCAGGTTATGACAGCCCGCGACCAACACTTGTTCCTTGCTATGAAAGGAGGTCACAATGATGAAAGCCATAACCACAATGACGTAGGTAGTTTCATTGTCTATTATGACAATCAGCCATTGCTTATAGACCCGAGCGTAGGGTCCTATACCGCTTCTACCTTTGGCAACAATCGCTATGCCATCTGGACGATGCAATCGGGCTACCATAACTTGCCCCAGATCAATGGTATAGACCAGCACGAAGGCAAGGATTACAGAGCCAAGGATGTGAGTTATCAACCAGGTTGCCTATCGATGGACATCGTTGGAACTTATCCTTCCGAAGCAGCCGTCAAGCATTGGGTGCGCCAAGTAAGACTGGTACGTGGAAAATATGTGGAAGTTTTGGAGGACTATGAACTGAAGAAATATAAACGTCCGACAAAAATCATGTTGATGACCACTACACGCCCCAAGATATCGTCTGGGAAAATAGTATTGGGCAATCACGAGATTCAGTTCAACAAAAAAGAATTGTCAGCCACATTTGAGAACATCAGTGACAAACTTGACAGGTCCCTGCAGAGCTTATGGGGCAAGGAGATGTATCGTATCGTGCTCACCATCAAGAGTAAACGCTTGAAAGGAACTGTTTCTTATAAAGTTGTGAAAAGATAAATGCGTTTCTAATAGGCAAAACGTTCAGTTTCCGACCATACCTAAAATAGCATCTCTTTTTGAATGTATTTCCGCAATTTGTCCTTGGGAATTCGGATATGGAAGATGCCGTCGGCGAAGGTGCCGATTTGGTAGGGTTGGAAACTGAACACCACATCGTCGTCGAAGATGGCAGCTTGGGGCAGGTCACAGTCGCCCAGTTCGTGGCCTTGTGCACGCATCTCCTCCTCCACAACACTTCTTACTTCGTCATCTGTTCCAAAGCGGAACAGGTTCCAGTTGCGCACCACCTCCAAATTCTTCATATCGAAGGTGATATATCGCTCCAAGGGCAAATCGTGCGCCCCATATGAATACAGGTTGGTAGATATGAATAGCGTCACATACCTCTGACTGACAAAACGAGGTGACATGAAGATGCGCAGATAGCACAGTGGAAATGAGAAATCAATATTCTTCAGATAATAAACCTGCCGCATATAGATATCGCGGTAATGATCGGCGATGCCCTGACCATCATAGATATCATCTATCTCAAAAGCTTCCGGCTCTTTTTTCTTCAGCACCATCGTTGGCAACTGTTCCTCACCGATATTTACCTTCATAAACACATCATCGTAGTAGAGGTTGTCAAGACAGGTGAAGGTATCGACATAGTTGATCATCCAATATCTGAGGTAATCCCATTTCTCACCTTTCACTTTAGGATAATCCATAACAATCTTATAGCCAAAATTATTGGTGTCCAAGGCTTTAAAACTACATGGCGACTCCGACTCACACCGTTCGAAGACATTAGGATATTTATTATCCACGAACATGCTGTCGGGTTTCATCTCTGCCAGAGGTTTCCGCAGTGATTCACATCCCAGTCTTCCACAGATATCCCCATTCTGATAGATAGTGTCGGAAGGTATTGCCGGACCTATCACAAAGGTTTCCCTCCGCTCTGACCACAACGAGAGAAAATGCACATTCTCGTAGTCTTCATATAGCAAATAGTATTCTATGCCATTAATGTTCATCAGTGAGTCGGATGTGGCATTGCGTAGTTCCTCCATAAACCCCGCATAATGCTGAGCAGAGGCGCCCGTCCCTATAGCCATCATCGCCACAAGGCTGACAAGCAACCGTAAAACCTTGGAAATCATTAATTTATATTGTAATTATCAAGAAACAAAACCAATTAATAAATACACACACTCTATAGGGTTTGCAAAATTACTACAAAAAATGGGAATAGCGAAATAAAGTATGGGAATATTTTTTTGGGGTGACAAGTAGACCTAGGCAGGATTAGAGGAAAGAAGTTACTTTATTACACGAAGCGGTTGATTGCAGAGACAACTTTTGCAGCATTGTCGAGAGAAAGTTCCGGTCCGATGGGAAGACTCAATTCAGCAGCATGGATATAGTCAGTGATGGGAAGAGATAAGGAGGAGTATTCGTCATAACACTGTTGTCTATGTGGTGGTATGGGATAATGCACCTGTGTCTCAATATCCTCGGCGAGAAGGAATTGGCGTAAACGGTCACGGAGACGTGGCCCATCGTCCTCCCACTTGAATATACTCTTATCTTCTCCACAATAAACGGGGAACAAATGCCATACATTGCTATTTATCGCCATTGGATCAGGAAGAGAGATAAAAGGCGATGCCAGATGTTCGAGATAATAAGAGGCTATCTTGCGTCGTTTCTCATTTTCCTCATCTAAATATTTCAGTTTGACACTCAGCACTGCTGCCTGTAACTCATCCATGCGACAGTTGCGTCCCTTATAGTCAAAGACATATTTTCGTGATGAGCCATAATTGCGCAATGTCCGAATGATTTCGGCAAGTTGGTTGTCGTTGGTTGTCACTGCTCCAGCATCCCCTAAAGCCCCCAAGTTTTTGGTGGGATAGAAACTATGAGCAGCAGCATCACCCAATGCTCCTGTCATCCCTTTCTCACAACGACAGCCATGCGCCTGAGCGTTGTCCTCCACCAAGCGTAAATCATATTTTTGGCAAACATCCTGCACTATTTGACTCCATGCACAGCGTCCATATAGATGAACCATCAAGATTGATTTTGTTCGGGGAGTGATATGTTGCTCTATCAGTTCCGGATTCATCAGCAATGTATTCACATCCGGTTCGACCAACACAGGTTTTAGGCCATTCTCCGAGACGGCCAATATAGAGGCAATATAAGTGTTGGCTGGTACGATGACCTCATCTCCCGGTTGCATCATCCCCAATTCGATGTATGCACGATATATCAAAGTTATTGCATCCAAGCCATTCGAAACGCCTACACAATGTCTTGTTCCAATATAATGGGCATATTCCTGTTCAAACTGTTCCAGCCGTTTACCCAAGAGATACCATCCGGAGTTTACTACTTCGGCAACGGCATTGTTTATTTCCTCTGCATGTAGTCGTGTACGCTGTATAAGACTAAGAAATGGGATCATTTTTCGAGTATTTTCAAAAATAACGTTGAACGAAATGGAATATTATGTATAAATCACAAGAAAAAGGAGCAATTGGTTATATGGAAAGAATATTTTTATCCGACAAATGAGAAAGTGTCATTTTTTTTATATAATTTTGCAATATCTTTGAGTTGACACCAAATTATCTATGATTTTTCAAGAAAAACAAGCTAAAACTACCTAAATAAATATGAAAAGAACAATTACCTTATTACTGTTTATTTTCACTGTCATCTTCATGTGCGGACAACAGCCAACCTCAGAAGAGGTGCTTCAGAACGCACGGAAAGTGAACACTTATTTCATGCGGAAGTATGCCGACCCCACCGAGGCAACCAACGTAGGTCGTATCCGTCCCAGCAATTTATGGACCCGTGCTGTCTATTACGAAGGTCTCATGGCTCTTTATACCATCGATCCTAAAGAAGAATATATCCAATACACTGACCGATGGGCCAATTTTCACCAGTGGTCTCCTCGCAACGGTGTCAACACCTGCGATGCCGATGACCAATGCTGCGAGCAAACCTATCTGGACCGTTACATGATGACCCACGATAGTCGGATGATAGAACATGTACGTGAAAACCTAGACCATCAGATGACCAAGAAGATAGGTTGGTGGACTTGGATAGATGCCATTCAGATGGCGATGCCCGTGTATAGCAGGATGTATAAGGCCACGGGTGAGCGGAAATACCTAGACCACGGCATGAAGATGTACACTTGGACCCGCGACACCTGTGGCGGAGGGTTGTTCAACGTGACAGAAGGTCTCTGGTGGCGTGATGCCGACTATGTCCCCCCTTACAAAGAAAGCGACGGTCAGAACTGTTATTGGAGTCGTGGAAGTGGTTGGGTTTTTGCTGCTCTTGTAAGGGTGATGGATGACATCGGAAAGAAAGACAAATATTACAAAGGTTTGAAGAAAGACTTCATCCTGATGAGCAATGCGCTCATACAATGCCAGCGCGAGGACGGTTTATGGAATCCCAGTCTGATGAGTCCGGTGACATATGGCGGCAAGGAACTCACGGGCACTGCCCTTTTTCTCTACGGACTGAGTTGGGGCATCAACCATGGCATCTTGAAGGCAAAGAAATATAAGCCCGCCTGTGACAAGGCATGGGCAGCTTTGGTGCGTGACTGTGTTCACCCAGACGGTTTTCTTGGATGGGTACAGGGTACAGGCAAAGACCCGTCTGCAGGCCAGCCCCTGAGCTATACCAAGGTGCCTGACTTCGAAGACTATGGTACAGGTTGCTTCCTTCTCGGAGCCACGGAATATTATAAGATGATAGAAAGATAGATATTATAGTGGCTATAGATGCTATAGTGACTATAGGAATTATAGAGACACCTCACAAAACGATGAAAAGAACTATATTTCTGATCTTAGCAGTTCTTGCAGGTTTGACCGTCGGAGCCCAGGTACGCAAAGTGCATAATTTGGACTTTGGATGGAAATTCCATGCCGGTGATGTGGAAGATGCCGCCATGGTGTCTTTCGATGATAGCGGATGGCGCCAAATGGATTTGCCTCATGACTTCCAAATAGAACAGCCTTGGATTCCCCCGACAGCCGATGAGCGTGCCGACAACAGTGACCCAGGTGCCAACATCAAGAGCAGGCTGAGCAGCCGTGGTTTTAAGGAGATGGGTATCGGCTGGTATCGCCGTCCAATCATCCTTGACACATCTATGCGCGGCAAGCGATTAATACTCGACTTTGAAGGCATCATGTATGTGGGTGATGTCTATTTGAATGGTGAGTTGATAGGCAAGACCGACTACGGCTATTTAGGCTTTGAGGCTGACATCACCAAGAAAGTGCAATGGGATTCGCCCAATGTTATTGCGGTAAGAGCCGACACTCGTGAACCCAACAACTCCCGTTGGTACACCGGCGGTGGTCTATTTCGCGATGTAAGCCTCGTAGTGACAGACCCAGAGATTTACTTCACCCGTCATCCATTGTATATCACCACCCATAACAATAGCGAGGTTGACATCCAGATAGAAGCAGCCAATTATACGAAGGACAATCCCGCAACACAAAATGTGGGACTTCGCATCATTGATCCCAAGGGTAATGTGGTGTCAGAGCGCCGCGAGGATGTGCAGCGTAACCGTAAATTGCGTGTTCAAGAAATGCGCATGCAATCCACCCACCTCGTCAACGCCCAACTTTGGGATTGTGACCACCCCAACCTCTACACAGCCGAGGTAACCCTCTACGATGCTGATGGCAATGTCCGCGATAGTGTCATCCAGCAATTCGGTGTGCGCACCGTAGAATTTTCCCCCGACTTTGGAATGCGCCTCAATGGAAAGAAAGTGCTATTGAAAGGCATCGCCAACCATCACTCCCTCGGTGCCTTAGGTGCCGCAGCCTATCCTCGTGCCATTGAAAAACGCATCCAACTGCTCAAGGAGTTTGGGTTCAACCATATCCGCACTTCCCACAACCCCTATTCCACCTCATTGCTCGAACTCTGTGACCGTTACGGTATCTTGGTGGTGGATGAGTTGTATGACAAATGGCTTGACCAATATTGCGGTGGCCGTGAGAAATGGGTGAACCTGTGGCAGCACGATGTGCCCGAATTCATCAAACGTGACCGTAACCACCCATGTGTGGTGTTTTGGAGTCTCGGCAATGAGTTGCAGACCTATACCAACCTACCCTTCGGCGACTGGGGGCTAACACCCTATAAATTGCAGAAAGAGTTGCTGCAACGCTATGACAGCACCAGACTGGTCACCGTTGCCATGCATCCCCGTGGTCGTGACCATCAGACCGACTCTCTGCCGGCGCCCCTCGCGATGATTACCGACATTCAGGCTTACAACTATCGATATATGTATTTCCCCGGTGATTCTCGCCGTTTTCCCCACATGATATTCTATCAAAGTGAGGCCAACACCACGATGATGGGCCCGAATTTCTTCGAGATGAATCTCGACAAAGTGATAGGTCTAGCCTATTGGGGAATGATTGATTACCTTGGTGAGTCACGCGGCTGGCCTGCGAAAGGATGGAACGATGGTGTGTTTGACATCTCCCTGGAACCCAAGCCTCGTGCCTGGCTCATCCGCTCGATGTTCAAGCCCGAGGAACCCACGGTTCACATTGGCATCATTGACACCAAAGCCAAGAGTGAAGACTGGAATGGCATCGTCTTCAACAACGACGGGATGAGCGACCACTGGAACCGTCACGAAGGCGACACACTTTCACTCTGGACTTATACCAATGCCGATGAGGTGGAACTATTAGTCAACGGCAAAAGTCTCGGTGTCAAGCGAAACCTCAAGAACGACCCCAAACAGCGCAACAGAATCCACTGGGATGGCATCATCTATGCCCCAGGAGCTATAGAAGCCATAGCACGAAATGACGGCAGCAAAGTCGCCGTGGCACGCCATCGGGTGGAAACCTCCGGCAAAGCCGTTCGTTTAGTCGTTACCCCTGACAATATGGAGTGGCATGCCGATTGCAACGACCTGCAACACGTGCGTGTCATGGCTGTCGATAAAAAAGGACGCCGTGTGTATACCGCCCAGGATGAGTTGCAATTCTCCGTCAGCGGTGATGCCCGCATAGTAGCTGTGACCAATGGTGACATCAACAGCGACGAGTTAAACGTCGTTGATCATCGTCGTCTCTGGAATGGCTCTGCCATGGTCATCCTGCGCTCCGGGCAATCACCCTCTGACATCGTACTCACCACCACATGCCCAGGAATGAAAACAGTCAAAACGAAGATGGGGACAAAATAAACCCTATAAAAAGTATAGATACCATAAATGCAATAGTCACTATAGATACTATAGACACTATATAAAATGTCCAGCACAGAGGTACGTATAATCAACAAGAGCGAAGAATTGCCCGAAATAAGTCAGGACAATTTTTTCCACAGCAAGGACCTGTTCTTAATGATGGAACAAACTCCTGGCTGCACGCCCTACATGGCCATCTCCTATGACTCAGATGGCAGCATTATGGGAAATCTTTTCGCTGTGGTTTATCGCCGAGGGTCGTTCATCCCCCCCTATCTCTATTCCAATGCTCGCATTTACGGTGAGGGAGAATATCGCCCGGGGGTAGATAAAAATGCCATTTTCGGAGAAATGATGTTGGCATTTACACGTCTTTTCCGCCGCAAGATGTGCCTTTACATCGAGTTTAGCAACCTGAGCAAGAAAATGTTTGGCTACCGTCATTTTCGCCGTCAGGATTATTTCCCCATCCGGTGGACCTCTATTCACAACTCCCTGCACAGCAAGCCCCCCATCGAACGTATTGCGGAGAAGACCAAGAAGCGTATTGACAACACGTACGAAACCGGTGTGGTAACCCGTGAGGCAAAGGACGAGGAGGAAGTGTTGAAATTCCACTCCCTGCTGCGTCGATACTATCGTTTCAAGTTCCAGCGTTTCATTCCCCGTCGTGAATTGTTCCTACAATTATGGAACAGCGAACATGGCCGTATATATGTCACCATCCACAAGGACCGCATCATTGGCGGTTGTACAGTAGTATATTCGAAGTCGGATGCCTATGTATGGTATATGGCTGCACGCAATAAGTCTCACCTGCTCCACCATCCCCGTACTATGACCATCTGGAACGCTCTTGAAGATAGTTATCAGAATGGTTACCAGCATCTGCGCTTTATGAATGCAGGTCTGCCATTTCGCAAGAATCTCTCACGTGAGGCCATTCTCCGTTTTGGTGGCAAGCCTACCAGCACGTTCCGCTGGTTCAGGTTCCCGTTTGGTTTCATCAACCGATTCGTTCGTTGGTTTATGAAAGAGTAGTGCAGCGGCGCTACACAATATATGCGGGAAAATCACGTTATATTTTAGATGAAACAGAGAAGACGTCTTCTACTTTTATTATTATTCACCGTTTTCAGCCTGGGGGCGCTCGGACAGTCGTTCACCCTTCAGGGCAAGGTAAGCGATGACGAGAACAATCCCCTAGAGCTCGTCAGCGTCACCTGTTCCAGTCAGGGTAAAGTCACCTTCACCAACATTCACGGCGAATTCAGCCTAGAGTTGAACTCTGAAGACAGCGTGGTGGTGAAATTTTCCATGATTGGCTACATCAGCAAGACCCGTGTTCTCCGCAACCCCAAGGGCAAACAGACCCTTATTCTCCAACTCAACAGCCAGAACGAACTTGACGAGGTGGTTGTCTCTACGACACGCCGCCAGACCACCCAAACACAAGAGTTGGACACCAAGGACATGAAGACCGTCCCCACTGCCACAGGGAATGCAGTTGAAGAGTTGATTCAAGGTCAGGCTGGTGTTTCGACACACAGCGAGTTATCTTCTCAATACAATGTTCGCGGCGGTAGTTTCGACGAGAACAGCGTCTATATCAACAATGTCGAGGTTTACCGTCCCTTCCTTGTCCGCAGTGGCCAACAAGAGGGACTGTCTATCATCAACCCCGACATGGTTGAAAAGATTAACTTCTCTACTGGTGGTTACGAGGCCAAATATGGCGACAAGATGTCATCAGCACTTGACATCACCTACAAACGTCCGAAGCGCTTAGAAGGAAGCATCTCGGCAAGTCTTTTAGGGGCAAGCGGTTATTTTGGTATAGGCACCAAGAAATTGTCATGGAGCAATGGTCTTCGCTACAAAACCAACCGCTATCTTTTAGGGTCGTTGGAAACCAAGGGTGAATATCATCCTAATTTCCTGGACTATCAGACCTATCTGAGTTTCAAGCCAAACAAACGGTGGACTTTCGACCTCATTGGCAACATTTCGGAAAACCACTACAATTTCACGCCCGAAGACCGTGAGACCAACTTCGGTACGATGGAGAACGTGAAAAATTTCAAAGTCTATTTCGACGGCAAGGAAAAAGACATTTTCCGCACCTACTTCGGTATGGCCAGTCTTACGCGACATTTCACAGAAACCACCTCGCTGTCGTTCATCGCCTCGGCATTTTACACAAAAGAGCAGGAACAGTATGACATTCAAGGGCAATATTGGCTCACACAAACGGAAACCAGCGAGAACCTCGGTGTTGGAACTTATATGGACCATGCCCGCAACTATTTAGAGGCTAATGTAGAAACATTTAAACTCCGTCTTGCTCACAAGGCAGGCAAGCACGACTTTGAGGGAGGAATCACTTATAAGTTGGAACATATCACTGAGAACAGTAGGGAGTATGAAATGCGTGACTCCGCCGGCTATACCATGCCCCACACAGGCAAGGACCTACTAATGATTTACTCGCTGAATGCACGTAACGAACTAAAAGCCAATCGTTTGGAGACTTACGTTCAAGACAGTTACCGTTGGAACAATGCCGCAGAGACCGCCTTCTACACCCTGAACTATGGTGTACGCTTCTCCCACTGGAACTTCAACCATGAGAGCATTGTCAGTCCACGTGTATCTCTAAGCATCGTGCCATCCTACAACTACAACATCACCTATCGCTTTGCCACCGGATTGTATTATCAGGCACCATTTTTCAAGGAACTACGTGACACCACCACTATCGGGGGCATCACCTATGCCACTCTGAACGAGAAAATCAAGAGCCAGAGGTCTATCCACTTCATTGCAGCTCTCGACTATCGTTTCAAGATGAACGAGCGCAACTATCGTTTTAGTGCTGAAGCATATTATAAACTGATGGCCAATTTGGTGCCTTACAGTGTGAACAATGTGAAGGTGGTGTATTATGGCCACAACGAAGCCAACGGCCATGCCATGGGTTTGGATATGAAACTCTATGGAGAATTCGTGCCCGGTGCCGACTCGTGGGTCAGCTTGTCGGTAATGAACACCAAGATGAAACTCCATGGGCGTGACATCCCAATGCCAACAGATCAACGCTTTGCCCTGAGTCTGAATTTCACCGACTATTTCCCAAACACTGAACGTTGGAAGATGTCGCTGAAACTCACCTATGCTGACGGTCTTCCTTTCTCTGCACCCCACCGTGGCATTGAGTCATTCGACTTCCGCGCCCCAGCCTATAAGCGCGCTGATATCGGCATGAGCTTCCGCGCCCTTGACAACGACAAACGAACCAAGAAGAACATGCCACGTAATATCTGGCTTGGTATCGATTGTCTCAATCTCTTCGGCATCAACAACGTCAATTCATATTATTGGATTACTGACGTAACCAATCATCAATATGCCGTGCCGAACTACCTCACTGGTCGGCAGATTAATGCAAGAGTACTGGTAGAGTTTTGAGATTTAAAAATTTCTGTGTTTTTATTCGTTTTTTATGGGATAAAATGCTAATTTTGCAGCTGATTTGAAAACAGAATAAAAACAATTGTTTCTTTAAAATTTTAAAATATGAAAATTTCACACATTGAACACATTGGTATTGGTGTACAGAGCATTGAAGAAGTCCTTCCTTACTTCAAGGATGTATTAGGACTTGAGTGCTACGCAGTAGAAGAAGTGGCCGACCAGAAAGTGAAGACAGCTTTCTTGAAATGCGGCGAAGTGAAATTAGAGCTTTTGGAGCCCACGTCACCGGAGAGTACCATTCAGAAGTGGCTTGACAAGGGAGGTCGTGGTGTCCATCATGTGGCATTCTGTATTGAGGATGGTGTGGCCAATGCCTTGGCCGAGTGCGACGAGAAAGGTATCCGCCTGATTGACAAAGCCCCTCGCAAGGGTGCTGAAAACCTGAACATAGCCTTCCTTCACCCGAAATCCACTTGTGGCATCCTGACCGAGTTGTGCGAGCATTAATTCCCCTATTTACACTACACAGTAAATTTCAGACTAAACCATAAAAATCAGAAATGAGCAAACAATTAGAAAAGATCAAGGCTCTTGTCGCCAAGCGCGAACAGGCACGTCTTGGTGGTGGCGAGAAAGCCATTGAGAAGCAGCATGCACGTGGTAAATATACAGCTCGCGAGCGCATTGACATGCTTTTGGACGAAGGTAGTTTTGAAGAGTTTGATATGTTCAAGCTGCATCGTTGCACCAATTTTGGCATGGAGAAGAAACAATACCTCGGCGACGGTGTCGTAGCAGGTAGTGGTACTATCGACGGCCGTTTGGTGTACATTTTCGCACAAGACTTCACCGTCAATGGCGGTTCACTTTCAGAGACTATGGCAGAGAAAATCTGCAAGGTAATGGACATGGGTATGAAGATGGGTGCCCCTGTCATCGGTATCAACGACTCCGGTGGTGCACGCATCCAGGAAGGAATCAATGCCCTGGCAGGTTATGCTGAGATTTTCGAGCGCAACATTCTCGCTTCCGGTGTAATTCCACAGATTTCCGGTATCTTCGGTCCCTGTGCCGGTGGTGCAGTTTATTCTCCTGCCCTCACCGACTTCACACTGATGATGGAGAACACCTCATATATGTTCCTGACCGGTCCTAAAGTGGTAAAGACCGTTACTGGTGAGGATGTTGACCAAGAGCACCTCGGTGGTGCCTCTGTACACTCCACCAAGAGTGGTGTGACCCATTTCACCGCCAAGACCGAGGAAGAGGCTCTTGAGATGATTAAGACGTTGCTGAGTTATATCCCCTCCAACAATATGGAAGAGGCTCCGCGAGTTGAATGCGATGACCCCATCAACCGTATGGAGGACTCTCTGAACGAGATTCTTCCTGATGACCCCAACATGGCCTACGACATGTACAAGGTTATTACCGCCATTACAGACAATGGCGAGTTCTTCGAGGTACAACCCAAGTTTGCCCGTAACATCATTGTTGGCTTTGCCCGTTTCAATGGTCAGAGCGTAGGTATCGTAGCCAATCAGCCCTCTTGTTATGCTGGTGTGCTTGACGTTAACGCTAGCCGCAAGGGAGCCCGTTTCGTACGTTTCTGCGACGCCTTCAACATTCCTATCGTAAGCCTTGTCGACGTTCCCGGTTTCCTGCCAGGTACTGGCCAGGAATATAATGCCGTGATCCTCCATGGCGCACAGCTGCTCTATGCCTATGGCGAGGCCACCGTGCCCAAGGTGACAGTAACGTTGCGTAAGAGCTATGGTGGCAGTCACATTGTGATGGGTTGCAAACAACTCCGCACCGACCTCAACTACGCATGGCCCAATGCTGAGATTGCCGTGATGGGTGCCTCTGGTGCTGTTGCTGTGCTCAGTGCCAAGGAAGCCAAGGCTAAGAAGGAAGCAGGTGAAGATGTGAAAGCATTCCTTGCAGAGAAAGAGGAAGAATATTCCGAACTCTTCGCCAATCCCTATCAGGCAGCCAAGTATGGCTATATCGACGATGTGATTGAGCCACGCAATACACGTTTCCGCATCTGCCGCGCCCTTGCCCAGTTGGCAACAAAACGTGACAGTCTACCAGCCAAGAAGCATGGCTGTATCCCAATGTAATTTTCCTTAACCGTAGAATAATGGCAAAAACAAACAACGAAGTGTATGCTGCCATCGCCATGGCACTACACGAGTACAAGGGTAACAATGTACATGACAAGGAGACTGGTATCATCACTATCAAGCGTCATGCCACAGAGTGGAACGCCCACTACCCGATGACCACCCAACATCCTTGATTTGCCACCATCATACCCTAAAAACAAAATAAAATGAAAACATACAAATATACCATCAACGGAACACAATACGAGGTTGCTATCGGCGACATCGCAGACAACATCGCCACCGTTACCGTGAATGGCGAAGAGTACAAAGTAGAAATGGAGCCCGAGGCAGAGCCTGAGAAGAAGAAGGTAGTGGTAAAGACCGGTGCCACCTCTTCCGCTCCTTCTGCCGAGGAGTCTACCAAATCGGGGGCTGCCGTCAACGTGAACAATGCCTTGAAGGCCCCACTGCCCGGCGTTGTAACAGAAATCAAAGTTGCCGTTGGCGACGAGGTAAAAGCCGGCGACGTGGTGTTAGTACTTGAGGCCATGAAGATGGCCAACAACCTTGAGGCAGAGAAAGACGGTAAAGTCACCGCCATTCTTGTCAACGAAGGTGCCAGCGTAATGGAAGATTCCCCACTGGTAGTAATCGAATAAGACTATTAATTACATTATTTATCACAAAGACACAGGGTTTTGCTCTGTGTCTTTGTTTTTATACAGACAAGGTTTTTTATGCGTTAATTAATCTTAACTTTTGGAAATTAAAATGTAAAAAATGGTCTAATCAAGGACAATCTTCTAAATTAAACATAAAGTATTTTCCCAAATGGATTTTTTTTTGTACCTTTGCAGAGAATGGGTGACTGTAGCCTTCTTGCACACACTCATCATAAACGCAAAAGCATAGAATATGGGCAAAAAGATATTATTTATTAATCAGGAGATTACTCCGTATGTACCAGAGAATGAAATGTCGCTGATGGGCAAGATGCTCCCACAGTATATGCAAGAGCGCGGTTGCGAGATTCGTACGTTCATGCCCAAATGGGGTACCATCAATGAGCGTCGCGGACAATTACACGAAGTCATTCGTCTGTCAGGCATTAACCTGATTATTGACGACACAGACCATCCACTGATTATCCGTACCTCCTCCATCCCTGTTTCTCGTATCAATGTCTATTTCATCGACAACGAGGACTATTTCCAAAAGCACAAGAAGGAGGATAATGAGGATTGCCCCGACAATGGTGAGCGCGCTATCTTCTTTGCCCGTGGTGTCATGGAGACTGTGAAAAAAATGAAGTGGTCTCCCGATATTGTTTTCTGCCTTGGCTGGATGTCGGCTACAGTTCCTCTCTACATCAAGACTGCATACCACGATGAGCCATACTTTGCCAATGCGAAAGTGGTAACTTGTCTACACAACAAAGACTTCAAGAGCGAATTAGACGATAACTTTAAGCGTTGTTTGGAATTCCGCGATGTTAACAGCAATATGCTGACCAACTACAAAGACAAGTTTGACTTCATTGAACTTAGCAAGTTAGCTATAGACTATTCAGATGGTATCATCGAGGGCTATGATGGTGCCAATAGCACACTGCTTGACTATGCTCGTAGTAAGGATATTCCATTGTTGTCATATCCCGGCGAGGACTATGCCGACGCATATCTGGAGTTTTTCAACAAAGTGGCAGAAACAGCCGAATAAATTATCCTATTCGCAACGTAGCAATTTCACGAACAACAAAGCAAATCATTCAAGGTGGGTTTATTTAATACGCCAAATGCGAATTAAAACAGCCCACCTATCTATATGAAGAAAAAGATGAACAACAAAATTCTGACATTGTTTGCCGTCCTCAGCCTCATTCTTATTTCCTGCGATGAGACTACGGAGAACATCGGCGTGTCGCTGACCGACAATGTAGATCACTTAGAAGTGGCTTCTAGTTTCTTTAATGTCACTTCGCGTTCTGTAGCTGTAGATTCAGTGGTCTCTCGCAACACTACGGGGTATCTTGGCAGAATTCGTGACCCAGAGACCGGTGCATACATCACAGGCGATTTCATGACACAGTTCAATATGCTCGAGGGTTATTCCTTGGAGAGCAAGGACAGCATAGCCAGTCGTGACGAAAATGGCGAGATTATTGCCGACTCCTGCGAAATACGCCTTTTCTACACCAGTTACTATGGCGATTCCCTTGCAACGATGAAGATGACCGTTCTTGAAATGGATCGCCCCATGACAGAGGGAGTTGTCTATTACAGTGACTTTGACCCAGAGGAGAATGGGTATATCCGTGAGGGTGGACTTCACAAGAGTCATACTTATAGTCTTGTAAACACCTCTGAACTTGAGGAGAAGAATAGAGAAAAGACCTCAAGCGAAGATTCCTATATCAACAACATCTGCATCCGTTTGAACGACCCTTATACCGACCGCAATGGAGTGACATACAATAACTTCGGCTCATATCTTCTTCGTACCTATTATGACCACCCAGAGTATTTTAAGAATGCCGATCAATTTATCAGGAATGTGTTACCCGGATTCTATTTTAAGATGACAGGTGGTCTTGGTTCAATGGCCTACGTCTCTGTCCCGCAGCTCAATGTCTACTACCGCCTATATAAAAACGGGGTGGCGACATCCCACACAACGCTGTTCAACGGCACAGAAGAGATTCTTCAGACCACCAAGGTGACCAACGACCCTGAGATTATCAATCAATTGGTTAATGATGGTAGTTGTACATATATCAAAGGACCTGCAGGCATCTTTACAGAGATTACCATGCCTGTGGACGAGATTATGGCAGGCCATGACAACGACACCATTAACACTGCAAAACTAGTACTCCACCGAATGAATAACACCATCCACAACGACTATGTGCTACCAGCACCTAAGACGTTACTGATGTTGGAGGCTGACAGTGTGGCGTCGTTCTTTGAAAAAGGCAAAGTGGCAAACTATAAAAATTCCTTCTTGACAAGTTATTCTTCATCGCTCAACACTTACTCCTTCAGCAACATCGGTGCAATGATTTCCCATATGTATGCCTCCAAGAAAGCAGGTTTGCAAAGCGACCCCGACTGGATAGTACACCACCCCAACTGGAACAAAGTGCTTATCATGCCCGTGAAATCCAACTACGTCACTATGGGAAATATGACTATTCTCACAAGTGTGACCAACGACATGTCTCTCAGCAGTGCCCGTCTTGTTGGCGGCTATGACCAACAGCAAATACAAATGAGTGTGATTTATAGTAAATTCAAATAATGGCTGATAACTACCTTGAGCGCCACCGTGAGGAATATGAGCGCAAGAAAGCAGCCTGGCTTCGCAAGCAACGACATCTTCCGTTGGTGAAACCACAGATTGAAAAACCAGAGGATGAGGCTTTGTAGATTGAAGATTGAAAATTGAAGATTGAAGATTGAAAATTGAAGATTGAAAATTGAATTTTTGGAGCAGCGAGAGCAGAGTCGAACTAGTCCGAATTATGCTGAGTCGTGACAAAAATCAGCGAAGCAAAAATTGTAGATTAACAACTAAAAAAATTCTTCTCTATAAATACAACGGCTGGATGTATCCCTACATCCGGCCGTTAAACTTTTTTCAACTCTCTCAAATGTTCACATATCAATGTTGATCACGCTGAGTGTGATACATTTTATGGAGTGAACCAAATTTCATGTCATCCCACAATCCCTTCACCTTAAAAAAACCTACTGATGAAGTCTTTTGTCGTATCTGACATTGCAAAAATATATAGAAATCTGCCATATTACTAATAATTGAGGCAAAAAAACAAGGAAATCATTAATTATTTGACATAAATCAATTCATTTGAAACGTTCAGACGAAAAAAAAACGCCAAAGACTATAACAATTTAAGATTTTTTTATATATTTGCAGCATTATAAATCTAATGCAAACGCTCTTACGATTCGTTTACAACACAAATACCCCGTGATAAACTAAATCGATACAATCTAATAACAATCAAATCATTACCACCATGACATTTTCCATGATTATCCAACTGCTGATAGTACTACTTGCCTTGTGGGTGGGTTCTCGCTATGGCAGTCTTGCCCTCGGAGCGATTTCCGGCATCGGTCTTGCGATTCTGGTTTTCTGTTTCCATTTGAAACCTGGTACTCCGCCTACCGACGTCATCTACATCATTATCGCCGCCGTGACCTGTGCTGGTATGCTGCAGGCCTCGGGAGGTATGGACTGGCTGATACAAGTGGCTGAACGCCTACTACGAAAACATCCCAGCCGCATCACCTTCTTGGCTCCTCTCTGCACTTTCTTCCTCACAGTTATGGTGGGTACAGGCCATGTGGTCTACACGTTGATGCCTATCATCTGTGACATCTCACTGAAACAAGGCATACGTCCTGAACGTCCTTGTGGTGTGGCAAGCATTGCCTCTCAGGTAGGTATTACCTGCTCCCCAATCGCCGCCGCCGTGGTATCGTTTGTTACCATCTCCAATGCCAATGGTTTCAACATTACCATTCCACAAGTGTTGATGGTCTCCATCCCCGCTTGTATCTGTGGTTTGATGGCAGCAGCAGCATGTTCCTACAAGCGTGGTAAGGACCTTGACAAAGACCCAGAGTTCCAGGCTAAGTTGAAAGACCCTGTACAGTATGCCTACATCTATGGTAACAGCGCCACAACCCTCGACAAGAAAATTTCCAAGGGTGCCAAGCGCTCAGTATATGTATTCTTTGCTGCCCTTTTGGTTATTGTCACCATTTCTATCGCCAAGATTTTTGAGGTAGAGATTCTGCCAAAATACAATAAGGTTGAAGCGGTTAAGAATGTTAAACAACTGACAGTGGCTCCTGTGTCTATTGATACAGCTCGTGTGGTGACCTTCACAAAAGATGGTGAAGAGGCTCATAAGACCGACACCGTCACTATCCCGGCTCCCGCAACTGCTCCCATCACCATGGCAGCCGACAAATTCGCCAAGTCGGGTACAGTCATTGAGGGTGCTACTGTAAAGAAAGAAAAACCGCTAGACATGAGTCTTCTCATTCAGATTGTAATGATTGCAGCTGCTGCCTTAATGATTATCTTCTGTAAGGCAGAACCCAAAAAGGCTGTCGCGGGTTCTGTCTGGCAGAGTGGTATGGTGGCGGTCATTGCCATTTATGGCATTGCCTGGATGGCAAACACATATTTCGACAACTATATGGAAGAGATGGAGACGATGCTTGGAGGAGTGGTAAGTTCTTATCCGTGGGCCATTGCATTTGTGTTCTTCCTCGTATCTGTATTGATCAACTCTCAGGGTGCTGTTGTGGTGACAATGCTCCCACTTGCCTACTCTTTAGGCATTCCCGGTCCAGTCTTGTTAGGTGTATTGCCATCGGTATATGGCTATTTCTTCATCCCGAATTATCCCTCGGATATTGCGACGGTGAACTTCGACCGCTCCGGTACGACAGTCATCGGCAAGTACCTGCTAAACCATAGTTTCATGATGCCCGGCCTAGTATGCGTGTCGGTTTCCACCATCATCGCATATCTCCTATCATCGATATTCTATTAATTGTATTTCAACACAAAGGCAAAGAGGCACAGAGATTATTCTTTGTGCCTCTTTGTTAAACCCTATTTTTTTGAATGACGGACGCGACACATTGCGTCCAAACGATGCTATCTTACATCGTTTTTTATACCCTTAAGATATTGTGTATTAGTGGAAAAGATGATTCAAGTAAGATTCATCATGTAGTTTGTTGTCGGAATCGTATGGTTTGTGTTTCATATTCCATATTCTCGATGATGGCTATTGATTCTAACTTGTAACCCTCCTGACGAAGGAGTGCCCCACCCATCTGTTGTCCTTTCTCCACAGCAATACCTATGCCAACGACCTCACCTCCAGCTTGGTGAACGATATCAATGAGTGCATGAGCAGCCTGTCCATCGGCAAGAAAATCGTCTACGATGAGGACTTTGTCCGATTTTTTTAAATATGGTCTTGAAACGAAGATGTTATTCATCCGTTTGTGTGTAAACGAATATGCTTTAGCCACGTATTTTTCATCGGTATTACTTGCCGTTTCGCTTTTCTTTGCAAACACCACAGGCACATCGTAGAGATTAGCTAACATAGTAGCGATAGCAATGCCGCTTGATTCTATAGTAAGCACCTTGTTGACCTGGACTGTTTGAAAGCGCCTTTTTAGTTCTTGTGCAATCTGCCGGATGACACCGATGTCTATCTGGTGGTTAAGAAAGTTATCAATTTTCAGGATATTTCCCGGTTTGACCACTCCATCGCTCTGTATTTTCTCTTCAAGGAAATTCATTCTACAAAGCAATTTATTATAGAAACGACTAACAAACTTTCAGTTTGTCTCCCACACGGATCTGGTATGCAGGTGTGAGATTGTTGAGTTTGTAAAGGCTAGACAGCCGGATGCCGTATTTTTGAGAGATGAGATACATACTTTCGCCTGGTTGCACAACATGCTTATGATGTTTATAACGCTTATCGGCCTTTTTCTGCTTTTTGGCTAAGTAGACAACATCACCTTCCTTTAGTTGAGAATGAAGATTACGCTCGTTGAATTTCGCAAGATTTTCTGCCGAGATGCCTACTTCGCGTGCAATGCTCTCAAAAGAATCCCCCTGACGGGCATAGAGATATCTATTGTTATTGTAATTCTTTATGATATGCAACTGTGTAAGATCCGGAGCTTTATAGGATGTTGAAGCCAGATTTACATCAGGTTTTCTTACGAGTGGTGTCTTGTCGTATTCATACAATTGATAAGTCTCTATAATGGCAATGAGACGATTAGCGTAGGAGGGGCTAGTAGCATACCCACAGGCCTTCAAGCCATGTGCCCATCCCTTGTAGTCAGTAAGACTCAGTTGGAACAACCGCTGATACCTTTCTCTATTCGCCAAGAAACGGCTATGATCCTCATAACTTTCCTTGACGGAATTATATGCCCTAAAACTCTCTTGTTTGGCATCGTCATCATGACGGATGGTTCGTCCTTCCCATCCATGGCTTTTGATGCCGAAATGGTTGTTGCCCTGTCGTGAGAGATAGCTCTTCCCTGCCCCACTTTCCAGCAATCCCTGCGCCAATGTGATACTTGCAGGAATATGGTATTCGACCATTTCTTCGATGGCCAAATCCTTATATGTGTCGATATACTCCTGAAAATCCGCATTCCATTTAATTTGCTGGGCAGACATATTAGTACAGCAAATAAAAAGACATAATGCGAGAATACACTTTTTCACCATAAAAATACTGTATGAATACTAGATGCCTTATTTACGGCAGAAAATGTTATTAGGTTATCCCTATTATCGAAATTTATGCAAAGATAATACAAATATACTCATCCTGCATGAAAATTAATTATTTTTAAGAAAAAAGGAGAACAATAACTCAACGCAGAAATACGAATATTCACATGAGAACGAACACGAATCAACCGAATCTAACGAATAAATGAGTCGAAAAATACGTGATTCGTGTACGTGACATTCTATCGGATGAGAATTTTACGGCCATTGTGGATATAGACACCCTTTTGCGGGTGGGAGACTTTCACACCCATAAGATTATAGTAGGCGTCGGAGGTGTCGGTATCGACAATATGCTCTTGAATTCCAGAGGGGTCTATGCCCTGAAATGAGGAAATGAAGTCAGGGAGATAATAGCCCAAGTGTGGCGGTTGGTTGTATGCCACATTCTGCCATGCCACGCCCATACGGTAAATATGGTCGTGCATGAGTGTAGGCACACGGTAATCAGTAGCATAGGCCGAGGAATAGATATTAAGTGTGGCACCGTCGGTCTTATTCCAAAGGATTATTTCCTCTCGCCAATCACCGAAGATATCCGCCGTGAGGTTGGGTGTTGCCTTTGTTCCGTTGCAAGATGCAGGATTACCATATGCACTCACCGCATTACGTCCGAATCCCATTCCCAAGGTACTTGTGCTGCCTTTATTCCATTTTGACACTGTGACATCGTTGAAAAGTTCCTCATACTCATCACCATCCCAGTAAATGCGGAAATTCATTCCCGGGTTGGCATCATAGATTTTTACACCATTGATTTTATAAGAAGCCGACTGTGTGGCAAAGGTAAACTCCGCGCCACGATAGTCGGAGTCAAAATCTGCAGCAAGTCCACGTCCTGTGTCGCGTGTAGAAGTCTTCCTTACGAGGATTTCCCCCGTGGCAGCATCATGCAGATCGGCACCATACTCTCCCACACTCTCCTCGTGCACGTCGAACAATTCATATCCTGGTCGGTCGGGATTAAGGTCAGCCAGATGAATGGCATCACCATGTCCGAAGCCCACACTGTAGAGCAGGTTGCCGTCATTATCAACCGCTCCACTGCCCCATATAATCTCGTCGCATCCATCACCATCTACATCCCCAACAGAGAGGTTATGGTTTCCATTACCAAACATGGTATAATAGTTCCCCACCCCACTTGTGTTGCTATTATAGGTCTTGGTGGTCTTATTCCATTCCGCATCGTATAGTTCCACCGAATTTTTTGTAGTAGAGGCATGTAACCATTTATGAATGAGATGCGTACCATCGAAATCGACAGCCCAGAGGTAGGCTCGTGTATAGTAACCACGAATCATGACTGCGCTGGGATTGCAGTCAGGACCGTCAAGGTATGCAACGCATGCCAAATGACGGTCGGCACGGTTGCCATAGTCATCATTCCAGAAACTCTTTGCTGGATGTTCATTGGCCTGGTTGAACTTTCCGGCGCGGTTAGGATTATACCATATGGTATGTACTGCAGCCCCAGTCTCCCCATTGAACACGGTAAGGTATTCCGCTCCACGGAGAATTCTTCCATCAGAGTTTCGTAAATCCACATTGTTGCTTGTGCTAAGAATCGTGGCATCCGTAGCCACAGCATTTACAAAGTTATCATTACCATCCTTTGACCCCGGGGCAGTCTTACAAATCATCTCGGCCTTACCGTCACCATTGAAATCATAGACCATGAATTGTGTATAATGCGCCCCAGCACGGATATTATCACCGAGATTGACACGCCACAAGCGAGTGCCGTCAAGTTTGTAACAGTCGATGATGACGGGACTGGTCATTCCCGACTGGGCGTTATCCTTGGCATTCTCTGGGTCCCATTTGACAAAGATCTCATATTGACCATCGCCATCAACATCTCCCACAGAACAATCATTGGGATTATAGTCTGCACCGTTCATCTTTTCTGGACGGTCGAGATGAAGTTTCAAGAAACAATTGTCCCATGGTGTAACAACGGCTGTAGTATCCACAGGCTGTCCATTGTGGAAAGTGACCACTTGAAAATTATCATCTTTTGATCCATTGACGGTCATCGACGTGGCATTGATGATATCTTTCTGATATGAAACACCGTTTTTCAACACTTCAAACGAAGTGGAGTTATCATCGGTGCCAAGAAACCTCCAACTGATAAAACATTTTCCCGCAGTTGTGGGGAAAGCGATAAGTCCCCGGTCGAGGTATTCCATTTGACTGACGGGAGTGTCGGTCGGGGATTGTGCCATGGAGAAGCCACAGCAAATTAGGAAGGAGATGATTAAGAGACTTTTCATTAATTTGGAGACGTTTTTATGGGATGATAGACGGAATTATTCTATTATTTAACTGATATTTTGATATTTTCGCTGCGACGACCATCGGTAATACGTAAGATGTAGGTTCCTCGGCCATAACGACGGAGACGTTTCTCAATATCACCACGCAAAACCTCGAAGGTAGCCACGAATGCTCCATTCTCCCTATAGACGCTCACTTTGGTTTGTGCATTATTGTCAATCTTTGCGATCTTCGTTGATGCCACCACACGAATGACCCCTGTGGTGTTCATCAAGTCGGAAGTATCCCATGCAAGGTTATATTCTGAAATGTCCGGCAGATTGATTGCCGTGGGAGTGCCACTGACGCTTCCTGCTGTCCAAAGGATAATTTCATCGCCCTCCAGAGGTGTGTATCCCTTCGTAGTCACATTGATGGCACCCTGCAGTAACAATGTACCCTCAATTTCGAGATACGAGCGTGAGGTACTGGAATTCTTGGCATTGAGAATGAAGAAGTCGAGATGCGACCCCTCGTAGGCATAGAGCGATGTCTTTATCTTAAGCGAACCTACGGGATAAGAACTCGTGGCACTTCCCGGACGGATGCCACCTCCAGCCTGTAGATATATGTTATAGATTTGTGCCCTTCCAGCCACAACACCACTGTCAGAGACTGTCAAGTTGTTAGTGCCGAAGAATGGTGTATTGGCATTGGCATGGTTGAGGTTAAGGATACCGCCTTTGACCTCTGTGCTGCCGGTTCCATAGTTGCTGGGCAGCGAGAGGGTCCACAAGCCTGAACCAACCTTGGTGATGACGCAGCCGTCGAGTTTTCCTGTGAATGTAACATCTTCGTTGAGGAAGCCGATGGTATAACGTCCCTTTCCAGACAATGTGCCATTGCCTTTAAGGTTACCCATACTGACATTATTAGTGCCATTGATGACATTATCTCCGGGGAATCCGCTATTGAAATTGGAAGTTACATTGACTGTGGCCTTCTTCAGTCCGTTGGAGTTAGCAAAATAGAACACTGGGTCGTAGGAGCCTGTCTTCGATGTTCCCACATTGAGTGTTCCCTCGAACTGGCTCCAGTTGCCCTGGATGAGATTGCGAATGCTAGTTGCATAGACGCTGAGCGTTCCTGCGCCAGAGAGCGTACCCGTATAGTTACACCTTGCATCGAGATACCATGAGGCTTTCTTGCCTTCGGGCACCACCACATTAGTTTTGTTTGATGAGTAGGAGTAAATATTATCGGGGTCTCGCAGGACGCCACCATTGAGCACAACACTATCGGGATACTGGTGCACGCCACCGTCTTCTGAACCAATAACCTCACCTGCCATGACATAAAGAGAACCAAATGAAGCCTTGGTACCTAATCGCAATGTACCTGAACCCGTCTTGGTGAGATTTGCTTTTCCACTCGACGTAATGGTCGACTCGGTGGAGAATGTCTGTCCCTGATCGACGTGGATGCCGCCACCGCCCCTCTCTATTATTATAGGCTGTGTGGTGGTGATGGAATTACTACCAGAAAGAACGCCGCCATTGCCCAGGGAAATAGTATTGGCCACCCCTCCGAGTGAGCCGAGTTCCACACCTGTCGCATTTGCGAGACTGGCAACAGTGAACCGGCCGCCATTGATATTGATGGTACCACTGAAGGAATTAACATTTTTAATATTCACATTGGCAGCACCAATCTTATTGATGGTCACATTGCCAATGATACTCTCGCCCGATATATTGTATTCCTTAACATTGTTTTCGAATGAAATGACCGACGGCGAGACAGGCGTAGTGATGACAACGTTGGTGTTCTCTGCATCATCATTGAATACCACCTTATCTCCTGTGACGAAGATATTAGACTCTCCACCTGAAGTAGATTTGAAGTTCTCTGTATCAGCGAGGTCCCAGTTACTATTAACACTTCCTGTCCAGGTAACATCGGATGGCTCGCGAAGTCCCTTCACATCGAGATAAACTTTTCCACCCTCTCTGAGGATGTTAGCCTTCTGTGTACCGATACCCTCGACGATGACATCGGACAAGTTGCCGTTGATGGTTTCAAATTCACCGAGCAGGTATTTCCCCTCAGGTAACGATGTTGAGCCCTCCGCGTAATGTGTCACGATATGAAAAACTGGCACATTGTACTGTGGACCATTTTGCCATGTCTTCTTCTCCAGGGTCAGCACATTGGCCTTGATGCAGTCTGTACTGCCATCTGCACCAAAGATGTCAAACTCCACTATTGCCCCAAAATTTAGGATAAGGGAGTCTGCTGTCACTGTGCCTACTTTGTCTTGTCCACCCGGTCTAAGCACAGAAGCATAGTCCATTTGGATGCCTTTATTAAAAATACCGCCGTCGCTGCAAAGCACCGCAAAACGATTGAGCCATACGCGACTCTGTTTCATCGTTCCGTCGAAGACAAGCGTACCAGCCCACACATCGGTAGGTCCAGAATAGGTCTGAGTGACGTTGGGAAGCACGAGGATACCATCGCCTTGCTTCACAAGTCGCATCTCACCACCGAAAGCTCCACCCGTGAGGGTATGGGTGTAGACTGTAGTAGTTATGCGGTCATTGTTATCGTGTCCCTGCACCCATGTCGGTGCATTGTCGAAGAGGATATATGGAGATGCGCCATCAGTCACCTCGACGGTCATGTCATTGGTTTCAGCGAGGAGCACCTGTACATCGTTAAGGTCGGAGGTGATGGCATTGTTGTTTTTCACCTCTGTACGGTCAGTCATAGTGAGTGCCGGAGGTGCGGTGTAGATTTTCTCCAATTCACCGAGGAAATAACTGGTATGTGGTGGTTGGTTGTACCCACACATTTGCCAAACCATTGCCTGACGGTACTGCATATCGTGCCAGAGTGTGTAGTTTCTCCATTTTGTTGGTGCTGTTGTTGTATAGATGCGGATGTTATTGGCAGCAGTACGCATAATGACCTCCTCGCGCCAGTCACCGAGGATATCTCCCTGATAGCATGGTGTGGCTTTTGTGTCGTTATTGGTAAATGACCCTTCCAGTGTCTCAATGACGCCCGTTCCATATTTGGCTATGCGCCCTGTGGAATTCCGTGTGCCCGTACCGTTGAAAGTCTCTTCCAAAAGATCTCCGTCCCAATAGAGTCGGAAGTTGAGGTCGAAGCCCCCTCCCATACCATCCACATGGTCATTGGTTACACAACTGATGGGGGCATCATGAGCCGATGCACCCATAGCACCGGGATAACTATTGGAGAAGTTACCGCACATCGCCCTGCCATCATCGCTGCCTCCCGCCAAACGATAGTAGATTTTGCTGGTAGTGGCGTCACGGTAATTGTTGGAGGGCTGATCCTCATTACAACAGTAAATCTCTTGTCCATGTGCATATGGATTGAAATCAGAGCAGTGCTGTGCGTCGCCATGCCCCAGTCCTGTTGTGGAGAGTCCATGTCCATTATCGTCGATGACCATGGAACCGAAGACGATTTCGTCGCGTCCATCCCAGTCAACATCGGCGATGCCAAAATTGTGGTAGCCCTGTCCGTACCAAGGGCCAGCGGTATTACTGTTCCATCTCCATCGGAGTTGCAGTTTATGGGTATAGGGGTTGACATCGTATGCCACCATCTTATGGCGTGTGTAGATTCCGCGAGCAAGGAAGATGCTAGGCTTTCGTCCGTCAAGCACCGGTGCACCGAAGAAATGCTTAGTAGAGCGATGTCCATATCCATCTCCCCAAGCAGCATTGAGGTCGGTTTCATTCTCTTCCAGACGGCGTAGGGGATAATCCTGAACATGGTAGGGTTCGCCGGTTTCTCCATTCATATAGACGAGGAATTCACTTCCCTCATGCACGAACCACTGTCCAGTGTTTGTATATCCGAGATAGTTTTTCGTAGGGTCACCAAGTACATATGTCGTACCATCAGCCTTGTGGATAACAGTACCGTCGGAGGCTCTCATAACGGCCTCAGCCTTACCATCACCATCCCAGTCATATGCCACGATATTCTGTTCGTTATTCTGGAAGTCGGCCATATTGGGTCCAAGGTCAATCCACCACAGTTTTTGACCGTTGAGTTTGTATACTTCAATGATGAAATACTCGCCATTATATCCACTTCGGGGATAAGAGGCGTTTGCCCAACTTGCATTGTCAAATTTCAGAAGGATTTCAAGTTCTCCATCGCCATCGACATCAGCGCAGCAAGCGTCATTCGGGATGTAAGTACTGGTGAGGTCACCGTGGTCCATCTGCACCTCGAGGTACTTATGGTTAAGCACGGCAGCTGGGGCGCATTGATTCTGCTCATTGCCTCTGACCACAGCCGACACGGTATAGGTAGATGCCACTGTGCCACCATTGTCCTGGTAGTTGGACACTGTGAGTGGTTCGTTGTTGAGTTTAGTACCATCGCGGTAGATGTTGTAGGTTACATCGTAGTACTCCTCTCCATAGATGCGCCATGAACAGAAGACGCCATTGGTGGTTTTCACTGCCACAAGTCCTCTGTCAAGTTTGTCTGTGGGTCGTTGGGCATTCACGCCAAGGCACAATGCCAGCATGAAAACAATGGAAATAAAAAGCCTTTTAGACATATAGTTTTTAAGTTTTTGATGATTCGTGTAATTTGATGTGCAAAGGTACGAATTTTCAGGGGGATATAAAAATATTTAATTGAAAATTGAAAATTGAAGATTGATAATTGAAGATTGAAAATTGAAGATTGAAAATTGAAGATTGAAAATTGATGATTGAAGATTGATGATTGAAAATTGAAGATTGAAAATTGAAAAGTAGTTAAAGGGGAGTTAAAGGGACGGCCCTTGTCAACTCGTTTTCTTGTTAACTAAAGACTATCAACTCGTCAACTCGTCGACTATCTAATCCAATTGTTAATCTTTCGAAAGAAAAGAGGGAATGGATTTTACTTGTTGTTGGTTGGTGCGTCTAAAATAAAAGTCATGTATCATTTACCTGCCATTCGATAATAGTCAAATATCATTTACTAACAATTCATTAAAGTATTCAAAATTATGGTTATGAAACGAATGTTTCTGATGTCAACGGCCTTTTTGGCTATGTTGGCAAGTGCTCAGGTTGTAGAAGACTTCAAGCCTGCAAGCACAAATCAAGAGGGTCAGGAGTACCCGATGGTGAATTCTCAGCGCATGGTGCGCGCCCGTATCTCGGCACCCGATGCCAACAGTGTGAAACTCGACATTGGCGGTGTGAAATACGACTTGGTGAAAGATGCAGAGGGTGTCTGGACTGGTGAGTCTGCTCCCCAGGATGAAGGTTTCCACTACTATCAGCTGAACATTGACGGTGCCTCTGTGCCCGATCCAGGAAGTAGGTATTATTATGGTGCCAGCCGTTGGGGTAGCGGTATCGATGTTCCTGCCGCCGACGAAGAGTTCTACACTGTAAAAAATGTTCCACAAGGCTCTGTCAGCGAAGTTTATTATTATTCCACTGTGACTGAGAAAATGCGTCACTGTTATGTCTATTTGCCAGCCGCCTATCGCGAAAATCCCACAAAGAAGTTCCCCGTGCTCTACCTACAGCATGGCATGGGTGAAAACGAAACAGGTTGGTCGGCACAGGGCAAGACTGGTATCATCATGGACAACTTGATTGCAGCAGGCAAGGCAGTGCCATTCATTATTGTCATGGACAATGGTTTGAATGCCATCCCCGCCCATCCTGACACCACACAAGCCAATCGTCCACCATTCCCAGGTATGGGTCCACGTCCTCAAGGACAGGGACAAGGTCAGTGGGGACAAAGAGGACAGAATGGCGAGCGCCCACAAGGTCCTCCTCCAGGAATGCGCCCCGGTGGACAGGGTGGTCCTGGTGGACAAGGTCGTCCTGGAGGTCCTCGTCGTGGCTTTGGCGGCTTCAACGGCTTCCAAGAAGTCTTGCTGAAAGACATCATCCCGATGGTGGAAAAGAACTACCGTGTAATTGCCGACCCAGAGCATCGTGCTTTGGCTGGTTTGTCAATGGGTGGTATGCAGACTCACATGATTACACTGGCTAATCCCAAGACCTTTGCCTACGTGGGTATGTTCAGCGGTGGCACATTCAACACTGAAGAGTTGAAGGATGCCGCTGATTTCAAGAACACCAACAAGGTGCTGTTCATGAGTTGCGGTAGTAAGGAGCCTATGGGTGTAGATAAGGCTGCTGAAGACTTGAAGGCTTTAGGCATCAACGCCCACTCTTACATCTCACCTGAGACAGCCCATGAGTGGCAGACCTGGCGCCGCAGCCTGTATCAGTTTGCACAGTTGTTGTTCAAATAAATAGAAGTTGACAAGTTGACGAGTTGACGAGTTGACAAGTTAATAGTCATTATAATAATACAGAGAATTGAAAGGGAAGTAAAAGGGAGTTAAAAAGGGAGTGATACGGACATACACGGGGCATGTCCCTACGCTAGTCCCAAAGCATATTTCTCACCTCTAACCCCCAATTTCTCACATCTACCCCCTTGTCTATCTAAATAACGTGAGTTCGACGAATTCAGAATAAAGAGAGCTGTGTGTCTATTGTTCTTTGAACATTGATGCACGGCTTTTTGGGGAAACAACAGTATGCGG
>JAFZAE010000033.1 GCA_017548385.1 Prevotella sp. | reverse complement strand
TATAGTGACTATAGTGGCTATAGTGAATTCGATTGCGATAACGCTGACTCTTTTTTACGGACATACACGGGGTATGTCCCTACGTTGACTCTATTTATAAAGCATTGAGCACCTGCTCCTTGATTTGCTCCAGTTCGTCTTTCATGCGTACGACAATATTCTGCATTTCAGCCTGATTGCTCTTTGAGCCGGTGGTGTTGATTTCTCGTCCCATCTCCTGGGCGATGAACCCCAACTTCTTTCCTTGACTGGTGCTTTCCTCCATGGTCTCACGGAAGTATTTCAGATGGTTGGCGAGCCGTTGTTTCTCCTCACTGATATCCAGTTTTTCGATATAATATATCAGTTCCTGCTCCAAACGGTTCTTGTCGTAGTCCACCTCGGGGATGGATGTCAGGCCTTCTACTATCCTCGCCCGTATTTTTTCGACGCGTGACTTCTCGTAAGGTTCGATATCAACAAGCAAGGCAGCGATATTATCCAGTTTCTCGGTGAATTTCCGTTGTAGGGCAGCCCCCTCCTGGCGGCGGAATTCCACTAACTGGCCCAAGGCCTCCTCGATAGCTCTGTGGGCCGTATTCCACTCCTCGTCGGTGAGCACCTCGGAGTCTATCCGAGCCGTCACATCGGGCATCCGTAGGAGGGTGTAGAACCAGTCTTGGGGCTCAGGGATTCCCGTTTGTGCGGCAATAGCTTTGATTTGCTGATAATAATTCTCCACTAATGCGGCGTTGATGGGTGTGGCGTCAGTAGCGGCGTCCTTCTCAATCCATATCGAGAAGTCCACCTTGCCACGAAGAAGAGCATTGGCTATCATCTGTCTGATTTCCATCTCTTTCTCACGATAGAGTGGAGCAATACGTGTGGACAGGTCAAGAGATTTGCTATTTAGTGACTTGACCTCCACATTGATTTTCTTGTCTTGAAATGTTACGACTGCCTTGCCGTAACCGGTCATTGATAGGATCATTGTATTTATAGTTTTTGAGTTTTTGAGTTTTTGAGTTTTTAAGTTTTTGATTTTTTGGGTTTTTGAAGCCTCACCCCCGACCCTTCTCCAAAGGGCGAGGGGAGTGATATGATGAGTTTTTGAGTTTATGAGTTTTTAAGTTTTTGAGTTTTTGGGTTTTTGAGTTTTTGGGTTTTTAAGTTTTTGGGGTTTTGAGTTTATGAGTTTTTGAGTTTATTAGTGGTAAGGGGTGAGAGGTAAGGGGTGAGAGAGATGATTAATTAGAAATTAGGAATTAGAAATTTGGGTATTTCGGTATAACATTATATCGTTATTACGTAATCCCGACTAACTCCTAAACTCCTAATGGTAATGGCTCTTTTTAACTCCCCTTCATAACTCCCAATTATAACTCCTCATCATAACTCCTACACTCCCAAACTCCCAGAACAAATAACTTGTCAACTTGTCAACTCGTCAACTTTTTTACTTATCAACTCGTTTACTTGTCAACTCGTCAACTCATCATCGTCATATATTTTCCCTCTATTTTGAGGTGTTGGATACAAATTTTATGCAAAAATACATATTTCTTCGGAAAAAACTGTAAATTTGCACTTTAATTTTATAATAATGTCTTGCATATTAAGCATTGATACAAGTACAGAGGTGTGCTCAGTAGCTTTGAGCGAAGATGGAATGTGTATTTTCCACAAGGAAGATTTCGATGGTCACAAGCATGCAGAGAACATCGGCCCCTTTGTCGACGAGGCGATGTCGTTTGCAGATAGCCATGCCATCCCCCTTGATGCCGTCGCGGTGAGCAGTGGACCGGGATCTTATACAGGGCTACGTATCGGTGTCTCCATTGCGAAGGGCATCTGCTATGGCCTCGACCTAAAATTGATTGCTGTGCCCACCTTGCAACTGATAGCCGTGCCGGTGTTGCTGCAGATGGACCTGGAAGACGATGCCCTGCTCTGTCCTATGATCGATGCCCGCAGGATGGAAGTTTATGCCGCCATCTATGACCGCGGTTTGCGCGAATTGCGCCCTATCCAGGCCGATGTGGTGGATGCAGACACCTACAAGCCCTGGCTCGACAGCCATCCTGTATATTTCTTCGGCAATGGCGCCTGCAAGTGTAAAGACATCCTCACACATCCCAATGCCCATTTCCTGGAAGGAAAGAAGCCATTGGCAAAATATATGTTCCCCTTGGCAGAGAAACGCATCGCCATGGAACAATTTGAGGATGTAGCCTATTTCACGCCCTTCTACCTCAAAGACTATGTGGCAAAAAAAGCTAAAAATAAGGTTTTAGAAGAAGTGACAAATAAAAAAGTTGACAAGTAAACAAGATGACAAGTAAACAAGATGACAAGTAAACAAGTTGACAAGTAAACAAGTTGACAAGTTAATAGTATCTATAACAACTGTGATTAGTAGAAGTAATCTCTCACCCCTTACCTCTCACCCCTTACCACTAATAAACTCATAAACTCAAAAACTCATAAACTCAAAAACTCATAAACTCAAAAACCCAAAAACTCAAAAACTCATAAACTCAAAAACTCATAAACTCAAATGAATATAGAAGGATTGGACTACAACACCCAACGTGAGCATCTCATAATGCCTGAATACGGCCGTGAGATACAAAAGATGGTCGACCATGCCGTAGGACTTCCCACCAAGGAGGAGCGCCAACAATGCGCAGAAACCATTATCGGCATTATGCAGCGGATGTTTCCACAGAATGGCACGCCAGAGAACCACAACCAGAAGTTGTGGGATCACCTGGCACTGATGAGTAACTTCAAACTAGACATCGACTATCCATGCGATGTCAGTCAGGCACTGAAGATTTCCGACAAGCCAGAGGCCATGCCCTACCCCATGAAAGCCATTCCCGTGCGACACTATGGCAATATGATGTTTGAAGTCTTTGAGAAACTGAAAACCATGCCGGAAGGACCAGAGCGTGACGAACTCGCCCGTATTACCGCCAACCAAATGAAGCGTTGTCTCTACCAGTGGAGTCATGGCTCTGCCGACGATGAGAAAGTGGCCAACGACCTGGCTCGCTTTACTGATGGTGTGATACAACTCGACCTCGACACCTTCGTCTTCGAGAAAATCAACGAGCGCGACTTTGTGGAAAAAAAGAAAAGGAAAAAATAATTATAGAAAGGAAGTTAAAAGGGAGTTAAAGAGTAGTTAAAAGGGAGTTAAAGGGACAAATGCCCTTTTTCACCAATTCCTAATTACTAATTCCTAATTTCTTAACCACCCCTAACCACTAAATAATATGCAATCATTCGTAATAGAAGGTGGGTATCCATTACGAGGAACCATCACACCCCAAGGTGCCAAAAATGAAGCGCTGCAGGTAATCTGCGCATGTCTGCTCACCGACGAGGAAGTGCGTATCAAGAACATCCCCGATATTCTTGATGTCAATAATTTGATACTCCTGCTCAAAGACATGGGCGTGGAAGTGACACGGAATGCGCCCAACGATTTTACTTTCCGGGCAGCAGATATCAAACTCGACTACATCGAGAGTGACGAGTTTGTGAAGAAATGTTCTTCACTACGTGGCAGTGTACTGATGTTCGGACCATTGTTGTCACGCTTTCACCGTGCCGTGATGGCCAAACCCGGAGGCGACAAAATCGGTCGCAGACGCCTCGACACCCACTTCCTGGGTTTCAAATATTTAGGTGCTGACTACCAACGTGTGGAAGGTCGTGACGTATTTGAAATCAAGGCCGATGAACTACATGGCAACTATATGCTTCTCGACGAAGCCTCCGTGACGGGTACCGCCAACATCATCATGGCTTCGGTGCTGGCCAAAGGCACAACAACCATTTATAACGCTGCCTGTGAGCCCTACATCCAACAGCTCTGCCATATGCTCAACAGCATGGGAGCAGAAATCAGCGGCATTGCCTCTAACCTGCTCACCATCGTTGGTGTGGAGAAACTACACAGTACCACTCATACCATCAATCCCGACATGATTGAGGTGGGGTCGTTTATCGGTATGGCAGCCATGGTGGGTGATGGCATCTTCATCGAAAACGTACAGGTGGAACAACTGGGTATCATCCCCGATGCCTTCCGTCGTTTAGGCGTGAAGATTGAAGTCAAGGACGGTGGTATATATATTCCTCGTCATGACACCTACGAAGTGGACTCTTTCATCGACGGCACCATCATGACCATTGCTGACGCACCATGGCCAGGACTCACCCCCGACTTGCTATCGGTACTCCTTGTGGTGGCCACACAGGCCAGAGGCAGTGTGCTGTTCCACCAGAAGATGTTCGAGAGCCGCCTATTCTTCGTCGATAAACTTATCGACATGGGAGCACAGATTATCCTCTGTGACCCACATCGTGCCGTGGTCATCGGTCACGACCACAAAATACAACTGCGTGCGGGGCGTATGACCAGCCCCGACATTCGTGCTGGAATCGCCCTGCTCATCGCTGCCCTCAGTGCCAATGGCACCAGCCGCATCGACAACATCGCACAGATAGACCGAGGCTACCAAGACATTGAGAACCGCCTCACTCAGATAGGCGCACACATCATGCGTGTACAAAGTTAACAATATGATTTCCCGCGAGAGTGTTTTCAAAATAGGAACCATTGGCCGCATCCATGGGGTGAAGGGTGAAGTGGCAATCCATATCACCGACGATGTGTTCGACCGTGTGGAAGCCGACTTCCTATTCGTGGAGGTGGAAGGACTACTTGTGCCATTCTTCATCGAGGAATACCGCTTCAAGAGCGACACCACCGTATTGATGAAATTCTGCGATATCGACGATGCAGACAGAGCCTCGTCGCTCACGGGAAACGACATCTATTTCCCACGAGATTTAGTAGAAGATGCTGACGGCGAACTGACATGGAATGAAATGGTTGGTTTCACCGTCATCGACAGCAACACCCTGCAGACAGTGGGAGAAATCACCCATGTGGATTTATCCACTATTAACACGCTCTTTGAAGTGAACGCCACTGACGGAAAGTCAATCCTCATTCCCGCCGCTGATGAACTGGTGGATGACGTGGACCGTAAAGCCCGCACCATCACCATGCGAGTGCCAGAAGGGTTAATTGAGTTAGGAATTAGGAATTAGAAATTACTTATTTAGAAATATATCATTTGAAGGGATAAGACAGTCTGATGAACTCATAGACAATTAACTTGTTTACTTGTCAACTCGTCAACTTGTCAACTTCATAGAAATCAATGAAACAACAAATATGTATATTAGGCAGTACTGGGTCGATAGGTACACAAGCCCTACAGGTGATCGAGGAACACCCCGACCTATATGAGGTCTATTGCCTGACTGCCAACAACCGGGTGCGAGAACTCGCTGAGCAAGCACGACGCCATCATCCGGCAGCAGTGGTCATTGCCAACGAGAGCCACTACGACGAACTGAAGGCATTGCTCAACGACCAGCCCGACATCAAAGTGTATGCCGGAGCCCGTGCTCTTGATGAAATCGTGGAAGCTGGTCCTATCGACATGGTGCTCACCGCCATGGTGGGTTTTGCCGGACTCTCGCCCACCATCCATGCCATCAAAGCCAAGAAAAAAATCTGTCTGGCCAACAAGGAAACACTGGTGGTGGCAGGTGAGTTAATCTGCCAGCTGGCAATAGAGAACCACACTCCTATCATACCCGTGGACAGCGAACATTCAGCCATCTTCCAAAGTCTGGTGGGTGAAGATGACAATGAGATAGAGAAAATTCTCCTTACCGCCAGCGGGGGACCATTCCGACAGCTCCCCATTGAACGGCTTGCCAACGTCACCAAAGCCGATGCCCTGCGACATCCCACTTGGGACATGGGGGCGAAAATCACCATCGACAGCGCTACGATGATGAACAAGGGTTTCGAGGTGATAGAGGCAAAATGGCTCTTCGGCGTACCTGCCGAGCGCATACAAGTGCTGGTACATCCACAGTCGATTGTACATAGTGCCGTGCAATTTACCGACGGGTCGGTGAAAGCCCAACTTGGTGTACCCGACATGCGGCTACCCATCCAATATGCTTTCTCATTTCCCAAGCGGTTGTCACTGAGCAGCGAACGACTTGACCTCTTCCGTCATCCTCTGGAATTCTTTGAACCCGATTTGGAGAAGTTCCACTGCCTGGCATTGGCATTCGAAGCCATCCGCCGGGGAGGCAATATGCCTTGCATCCTCAATGCCGCCAACGAGGTGGTGAACAGAGGTTTTCTGGAAGACCGTTGCGGTTTCTTACAAATGGGAGAAATCATCGAGCAGACCATGCAACAAGTGGCATTCGACCCACAACCTTCTTTCGACACCTATGTGCAGACGGACAAGGAAGCCCGACGCATAGCAGCGGAGATGCTACTTAGGGCTAAGGGGTAAGAGGACCCATCTCAAGGTATAAAGATTCCTAGTATTTCTAGTATCCCTAGTGTTCCTAGTATTCCTAGAATATCGCAAAAAACTCAAGAACTCATAAACTCATAAACTCATAAACTTAAGAACTCATAAACTTAAGAACTCATAAACTCAAGAACTCACATATAAATGGACAGTGTTTTTTTAATAAGATTAGTACAGTTTATCCTATCTATCTCGCTACTCGTACTGCTGCATGAGGGCGGACATTTCTTCTTCGCCAAATTGTTTAAGGTGAGAGTCACACGTTTTTATATCTTCTTCAACCCTAAGTTCCACCTCTTCAGCACCTATGACAAATGGTTTCGTAAGTTGTTCAAGAAAGAGCCCGTGGTGGTGCCTGAAAAAATCGAAAAAGACGACGACGGCAAGGAACACAAGGTGAAAGAATATGTAGGCACGGAATATGGTATCGGTTGGCTACCCCTTGGTGGCTACTGTGCCATCTCGGGTATGATTGACGAGACCAACCAGAAACTCAGCGAGGAGCCCCAGCCATGGGAGTTCCGCACAAAACCCGTCTGGCAGCGGTTGCTCATCATGATTGGCGGTGTGCTGGTAAACTTCCTGCTCGCCCTTTTCATCTATTCCATGGTGCTCTACTACTGGGGCGATTCCTACATCAAGACCCAGGACATGACCTACGGCATGAAATTCAATGATGATGCCAAGAAATTAGGATTCAAAGACCATGATATTCTGTTGGGCACCGACGAGAAGACATTCACCAAGTTTGACGTCGATCTCTATCGGAGTCTTTCGGAGGCCAAACGTGTAGATATCATCCGTGACGGCAAAAAGATGTCGCTTACTTTGCCCGGTGACCTCAATCTGCTCGACATGCTCAAGAAGCAGCCAACGTTTGTACAGCCATTCGTCCCCGCCGAGATTGACTCAATCATTCCCAATATGCCTGCCGCAGCCGCAGGAATGGCAAAAGGCGACAAGATAATGGCTATTAACGGCAAGTCCGTGGATTCATGGAATGAGTTCACCATTGAAATCAGCAACTTAAACAATATCATCACTGCGAATGAAAAAGCCACCTTCGCCGACAGTATGAAAGTGCGCAAGGCCACCGTGGCATTCATGCATCAAAATACAGGGAAGATAGACACCGTCAACGTCACACTTACTAATGACTTGAAACTCGGTGTGGTGCAGACTAGCCTAATGAACTACTATAAACCGACGGAAATCAAATATGATTTCCTTGAAAGTTTCCCTGCAGGTATCACTTACGGTATTGACGTCCTACGCGGATACGTGGACGACCTGAAATATGTCTTCACCAGCGAAGGCGCCAAGTCACTCGGTGGATTCGGAGCCATCGGCAGTCTCTTCCCTGCCACATGGGACTGGATGATGTTCTGGCGGATGACGGCGTTCCTGAGCATTATCCTGGCATTCATGAACATCCTGCCCATCCCCGCCCTCGACGGCGGTCATGTGCTCTTCCTGCTCTATGAAATGATAACCGGGCGCAAACCCAGTGAGAAATTCCTCACTCGCGCAGAATACATCGGCTTTGGCATCCTCGTCTTGCTGATGATTGTTGCCAACCTCAACGACATCCTCCGCTGGCTGGGGTATATGTAACTGTTTAGTTGACGAGTTGACAAGTCGACGAGTTGACAAGGTATTTGCAGTACTATTAACTCGTTTTGTTCGTCAACTTTTACACGTCAATATGTTTACTTGTCACAACTATTAATTCGTTTACTTGTCTACTTGTCAACTATATAACGAACTCAAAGCCCGTTTCAACCCCGAGGGGTCGATGCTGCGGAAACAGCAGATGCGAATGTTGGAAATGGTGGCAGAACTAGACCGGGTTTGCCGAAAATATGACATTCCCTACTTCCTCTATGGCGGCACACTCCTGGGAGCCATCAGGCACAACGGCTTTATTCCATGGGACGATGACCTTGATGTGGGACTACTACGTAAGGACTACCTTCGACTAATGGAAGTGCTGCCTTCTGAGTTGCCAGAACATATCGCTCTGCAGACCAACGACACCGACAAGAATTACTTCTATTTCTTTGCCAAACTGCGCGACCGTCGTTCATTGCTTGAGGAGGAATGTCCCTACGACCAAGTCTTCCGTGAGAGGGGAATCTTCATAGATATTTTCCCTTTTGAAAAGATGCGGATGTGGACACATCGGGTTGCTGAGCCGCTACAGGGACATACATTTAAAATCTTCCGAACGGCAAAAAACCGTGAGCGTGCCATGCGTAAAATCAGGGCTATCACCTGGTGTAACCGCCACCTGACCTTTCCTGTGCTCCGCTTTATCAGCAGAGCAACGTTTGGGAATACATTGACCTACGACTATGGTATCCCCTTCCATTTGGTATATGACGAGAAAGACATCTTTCCACTCACCACACATGATTTTGAAGGTATCCCATTGTCAGTGCCTGGCAATAGCCACCAAATGCTCCAAAAACAGTTCGGTGACTATATGCAATTACCCGACCTCAACCATCTGCAAGGTCATACCAGCAGACTGGAGATATATGATTAACTCAACTTTCTCAAGTAAGGAATGGAAAGGGATAGAAAAGGAGTTAAAAGGGAGTTAAAGGGACATCACCCCCGATTTGTTTCGATTTTTGTGATGAAATCATTGCAATAGCCAGACTATTGTCCTTTTAACTACCCT
>JAFZAE010000032.1 GCA_017548385.1 Prevotella sp. | reverse complement strand
GTATGTTCCGCTATCAACAATGTTTTCGTCTGTAGCAACAGGCTTGTAGGAGCCATCGTATGTGACAACGATTTTGATGATTTTCTTACCTCCTGTTGCTTCCACAGTCATGGTGCCGTCACCATAGAGACGGATACCAGAGCCTGTGTTATAGTATTTGCCGTTGTTACCACCGCCACCGAATGTCACGGTGAACTGGCCATTGTCAGCTGTGAATGGGTCGGTGTATGCGGTGCCGTTATCCAATCCTAACTCGCCGAAGACGATATCGCCAGTAGCACCGCCACCTTGTGACTGCTCTTTCACGGTGAGGGTATAGATAGCCTCGCCAGCCTTGTAGGTGTCGTTCTCAGCCGAGGTGGCTTTGATGACGGTTGTTCCGGCAGCCTTGAGAGTGATGGTACCATTGGCTGCGATGGTGGCCACGTCGGTATTGCTGCTGCTATAGGTAACAGCAAGTGAATGTGGGTTTGTGAGTGTCGGGAATGTGTTGGTGGCACCGATGGTTGCGGTGTATGAGGATGCACTCCATGCCAAGCCTGCGTCTTCTTTCTGAGTGACGCTGGAATTAATCGAGATGAGGTAGTTGCCCTGTGCTAGTTCGGGAGTTGTTACACCATCTTTCACATATTTATATAGCTGGCCATACACCACGACGGCATCTCCCACGTTGATTTGGTCTTCAGAAGTGAAGTTGGCATTTTCAAGGTATTTACCACGGTAGACGGTTAGTGCGTCGCCAGCACTTCCGTCTTTGATGTCGTAAGTGGCATTGCCATGCTCAGTGCTTACCTCCGCGATGCTGGAAATCACACCTTTGACATAGACATTGTCTGTCTTGCCTTTGTCGGCCAATGTGCTGATGACGTCGAGGGCCTGTGCCACGGTGTAGGGATTGTCCTTGGTGCCGGCGGCATTGGGGTCGTTGACGGTAATCTTGCAAGTGGCAGTGCCAGCACCATACTCGCTGTTGGCAGGTGCACTGGCGGTGATGGTTGCCACACCTGCTCCACCAGCCAAGGCAATTACGCCGCTGTTGTTCACGGTGGCTACCGCAGCATTGTCGGTGGTGAAGGTCACTGTGGCCGTGGTGGCTTTGGTGAATACGGGAGATGTAAACTCATCGCCTAGATTCAGCTTGACCGAGGAAGGCTCGAATTTCAGTTCGGGAGCTTTCAGCACGGTAGCAGAGCCGTTCTCCACCGTCACCTCAACTTTCTGCACACGCCAGTGGCCACTGCCCGATGGGCGTGTAAACACCACTTGGGCCGATGTGCCTGTCCAAGTGCCTGTCTCTGGGTCATAATTACCTTCGTTCACCACATCGGTAGTGGTGGGTTTGTTCGTTCCGTCGAAGGTGATGACAATCTGTTTGATAACCTTGCCGCTCTCTTTGGGGTTGAATGTCATCGTACCGCCGCCATAGACGCGGATGCCTGAGCCAGTAGTGTAGTACTTGCCGTCGTTACCTCCTCCAGCGAAAGTGACGGTAAAGTCGCCGCCGTCGAAGGGGTCGGAGTACTGCACGCCATTCTCCAAGCCTAAGTCGGCGAAGGTGATGCTACCACCCCAAGCGACATTGAACATTGCACATAGCAATGCCAATAGATAAAATCGTAGATTTTTTGTCATAACAGTATAGATTTTTATGGTATTATAGAATGTTTATTGCTAATCAGCCACAAAGATAATGATTATTTTAATATAATGTATCAATTAATAATAAAAATTTTGTTATTTCTGCATCAATGGCAATGTGGAGACATACACGGGCTATGTCCGCGTATATCCCATAGTTGTTGCAACGTAGGGACATACCCCGTGTATGTCCGCTTCATTATGGGGAGATGTGGAGACATTGGTTACTCCAATGTGTAATCGTGATTGTTCAATTTTTTATTGATGTCATCTGTTTCTTCTCCACAATGAGCACATAATTTGTCTTTGGACCATCGGCGTGGGTTCTCGTAAATATAATTCATGACAAAATCATATTCACGTTGATTCCTGATGATTCTATCCCAAAAGCGACTTTGCCATAAGTGTCCATTAAAATGCGGCCATCCATTTTCTTTTACTCCAAGGATATAATCATGGGTGGTCTTACTCTTCATCCATCGAACAACTTCGCTCAGATATGTTTTGTTGTCATCTAAGATACATATAATAAAATGCACGTGATTGGGCATCACTGTAATGATAGGATAAAGCAGGGTAGGAAATACCTTTTTCATTTCATCCCAAACCTGTAGAATCATCCGCCCTGATGCTGACAGGTTCATTTCTCCATTTTCAATAATCCCAAATAATTCCTGCCGATGATGTGTTACAATTGTCACAAAATAACAACCATGCATAGAATAATTATATCCATGAAGACGGGGTGTCTTTCGTTTGGGTAAAGGTGGTTTTTCCTGTTTGTTTTCGGTAGAAGATACATGGTGGGGATATTTGTTACTTTCGTCCATGGGTATAGGATGATTGTCAATTCATTTTCGGACATACACGGGGTATGTCCCTACGCTTATTCTTGTTGATACTCTTGGATGCCCTTGTTATGCTTGGCGAAGAGGTCGCGGGTGTTTTTCAGGTAGGTGGCACGTTTGGAACGCTCGGAGGCATTGAGATTTTCGTCGGGATAGCTGGCGGGGATGACACGGTATTGCTTGCGGCCTGAGTTGACTGGGCGCGAGACATAATAGAGGCAGTAGCCGCAGTCGGTGAGTGTGGTCTTCCCTTCGCGTTTAGTGAGTGTCATGCGCACCATGGTACCGCCGTCGGTGTTGGGACGCGACTGGTTGGAGATGTAGTTGCCAAGGGAGTAGGCGAGCAAGTGGCGGCCGTCGGCACCCTCACGCACTTCGATGGGTTCCACCACATGTGGATGGCCTCCGATGATATGATCGACGCCATGCTCGAACATCCAGTTGGCGAGCTGCTTTTGCCCCGCATTGGGTAGCAACTGATATTCGTCGCCCCAGTGTGGCATGCAGATGATGACGTCGGGGTTCAACTCCCGGGCACGCTCCAGGTCGCGGGCGATGATAGCCGTGTCAAGGGCGTTCACGATATAAGGTTTTGGTACGGGGATGCCATTGGTGCCGTAGGTGTAGTTGAGCAGACAAATACGGATGTTGTTGCGCTCGATGATGAAGGGGTATTGTGCGTCGCGCTCTTCCTGGTTGCGGTAGGTGCCGAGGTGTGGCATACCGATGGAGTCCATCATGAGGATGGTGCGGTCGATGCCTTTGCCACGGGTGTCGACGCTGTGGTTGTTGCAAGTGGTGAGCACGTCGAAACCTGCTTCCTGGATAGCGAAGAGGTATTCGTCGGGGGCATTGAACTGCGGATAACCACTATATTTGGGCCCACCACCAAGGGTGACCTCAAAATTGGCGATGGCCAGGTCGGCCCGCTCAATTTCAGGTTTCATCAGTGTGAAACAGTCGCTGTAGTCGTAGCCTGTGGCGGTCTTTGCGGCAGTAATCTGTGGCTGGTGCTGCATCAGGTCGCCACCAAAAATCAACGTCACGTTGTATTCTGTGGTGTCTTCTTGTGTTACTTCGCTCTGTGAGGTGCGGGCATTGGATGAGCACGACATAAGTATCGTGGCTAAAAGGAGGAGATTGGATAATTTCATCATTGATATTTGAAGGGTAGTTAAAGGGTAGTTATCGTGTAGTTAAAGGGATATTACCTCTCACCTCTAAAAACACTACAAAGATACGCATTTACTCTCATTAAAAAGGTTGAAACAAGGAATTATTTTGCAAAAGTGACATTTTGTCACAATTTTAAGACATTTTGTCGCAATTCATTCGTTGGTATGAAAGTTGATAATATCTCTGTGAGAACACAAACTCACATACTTTTAAATTCACAAACTCATAAACTAAAAATAGGAGATAAAAAAATGAAAACAATGAATGGAAATCTGTGGTTACCCGACCTGTTTAAGGACCTCATGAATGTGGAGCTTCCAGCTCTCAAACGTAGTTGCACTGCACCAGCCATCAATGTGATGGAGAGTGACAAAGCATATACCGTCGAACTGGCTGCACCGGGTTTGAAGAAGGAGGATTTCTTCGTACACATCAACGACGATGGCAATCTTGTCATCAAGATGGAGCAGAAGACCGACAAGAAGGAGGAGAATCCCAATGTGCACTATCTGCGTCGCGAGTTTTCCTACACCAAGTACGAGCAGACGCTCATCCTGCCTGATGATGTGGAGCGCGAGAAGATTGGTGCCAAGGTCAACGACGGCATCCTCACCATCGAACTTCCCAAGATTGAGGAGAACAAGGTGAAACTGTCACGGCAGATAAATATTGATTAATGAGTAAACAAGTAGACAAGAGACAAGTAGACGAGTTATTTGTCAGTTGCTCAGGCTCATAAACATACAACTTGTTACTTGTCAACAAAGACAGTAATAACTTGTCAACTCGTCAACTCGTAACTTGTCAACTAAAGATATTTGATTTGTGTTATTTTGATTGAGATTTGGTTATTAGGTTTTTTGTTCATCCGTCTGCGTGATGCAGACGGATGTTTTTTTCGGTGGTAATTTATAGAACACACCCTTAATCGATCTCAACAAAATTGTTGTCCCAGATGCTACCGTTTTGCTCTTCGATGGGGATGATATTCTCGGGGTTGGCCTCTTCGTTGTCTATGGCATAGCCGGTACGTTTTTCATCAGTCCCAGCAAGTACAGAAGTGAAAGGCTCAACGGGGTATAATTCCGTTATCGGCTGAATATAATATTTTTTCATTTGCATTGCTGTGGTGATTTATTTGACAAAAAACTTCTTTCCATTGACGATATAGAGACCTTTGGAGAGGTTCATTCCGATGGTGCCGACTTTGCGGCCACTCAAATCGTAGACAGCGGTGTTGTCTGGCAGCTTGATGGCTGTTGGGAGCTCACCGATATTAGTACCCTCGCCACCGTTATAGAACATGCCATAAAGAGCCATGGTCATTTGTTCACCAGATGGTGGGATGGGGTGGTCGAGTGTGATCCACCCGCGGAATCCCTTCAGGCGTGTGTCTTTGTTGATGTGATAGATGGTGTTGTTGCTCACCACGTATGCATCGTTGGGTGCATAGACACCATTTGCCACAGTGCTGCCGGTGGTGCCCGGTGTGAAGTTGTCGTACCCAGCAGTCTGTACGTAGTTGACATGAGCAATGCCATCGTTCTGGTCTTCTAATGACGAGATGGTCTGTTCATCGGTCTTTAGGGTTCCTAACGGTAATAAGGGGAACGTATAGGTGTCGGGTTCCGACTCGTTCACTGAGAAGAACATACGTCCCAGTTCATAGAAATAGGCCTCACGTCCTTGTGGGTCAACACCGAAGGTGGGGCTGGTAGTGGGCTTCAATAGATAGAACTGTCCTGGTTCGACCACATTTTGGATAGTGCGGAGACTGACAGACTGGAAGTCGATGACATCGGGGTTCTGCGACAATTCGCCGACGCTGTGGATCTTTGCCAACTGAGCATCCTCACCAAATGCCAGTCGCATCTGCTCGCCAGTCAATGGCAGGGGGAATGAGAATGAGTTCCACTGTCCAGTCTTCAACGATCGTTCCAGACAGGCCGAGCCGCTGTATTGCCCTGAAGGTGTGGCACTCAGATACTGTTTCGTGTTGGTCTCACTGGTCATCAGGTAGTTCAGGTTTTCCTCGTCCTCATAGAAGAAAACTGGTCCTAATCCCATGAAGGTGGCACGGAAGTCATCCACGCACACCCAGTCGGTGTCGTAATAATATGTGACACCTCCATTTTTCTCTCCTTTGCTTCGTGTAACCTCGTCTTTGCCGACGCCAATTTGTAGGGTTTTATAGCCAGCGTCGAACAAGTCTTGAGGCACGCAGATCCAGACGGTGTTTTTATAGGTCGGACCGTTGTATGTGAGTTGCTTGCCCACCAACAAACATTTAGTTTTGTCATTCTTCTTTGTTAAGGTTTCAGAGGGGAAAGAGTCTATAGGAGCGGTACACAGGTTGATTCTCGACTCACCACCATAGGATGAAGAGCTGTTACTGCCTGCTAATTTGGCAAAAAGGTAGGCATCATGCCCTTGGGCACTATAGACGAAACCATAGCATTGTATCTCATACCATCCAGGCATCGGTACTTCAAACGATGTGTATGCCCTGCCTTGTCCCTCGAAAGACATAAAACCAAATTTTGAGTTTTTCAGTTTCTCTTCATCGTTGCCAAAGTCGAAATTGTTCTTTAGCCTGACGGGCTTGTTCCATGCGTCGTTTGGATAGTATTTTGACTGTTGGGCTTTGTTCTCATAGATGCCGTAAGTATATCCCCGTCTGCCTAAGGCTGAATAGTCGGCATCGGCATTTGGTTCCATGACCCATTTCTCTTCGAAATCATCGGAGTTGCGGCAGAAGTCGCGGTCGGGAATCAGGCTCGAGATGCTCGGATTGGGACCGATAATCACCTCGTTGAGCACAGTGACGAATTCGTCCTCGGGAATGAGTCGCCACTGATAGAGTTCGTCGATGGAAATCATGTCTCCATCCACATCCTTCTTTGTCTGGTTGCCGATTACGTTTCCCGTTGTCCAACAGGAGCGGTCGGCATCAAGATATACAAACTCCCCGTTTTCCTTGCCATCAGGCGCATGCCATTCGCCCCATGCTGCACCGAGATAAAAATTACTATAAGAATTGGTGTTCTTTTTTTTCAGTCTCTCATGCATGTAATATGTGTAGGTGTCAGCATTAGGGTTTGTTTCCACACGCTCGAAAGTCCATGGTGCCAGGTAAGTTTTGTCGGCATCCATCATCACTGTAAAACTGAACTTTTTGTAATTATCCCAGGTGGCAGTAGGTTTTGAATATTGTGGTACATTACATCCAAACATGATTTTGGTCGTTGTGCTCTGTTCGGTAATACCGCTCTTGATATACCCATCACTCATCAGGAACATCGGCCTGCCGAAGGTGTCATGGAACAAACGGCCTTCCATGCCCCAGTTGCCACCCTCAATGATGAAACGCCCTGTACCAACATTATAAAGGAAAATTTTCTTTCCGTTTTGGGCATATTCGCTGTTGCCTAAAACGGTATTCACGTCAATGCCTTTCCAGTGCATTCTGGTAGAATGGGCGTGTGTCTCCTCTGTTTGCTCTTCCTGAGCAAACACACTTTCTGAACTAAATAATCCGGCAAATAGGAATAGTACGAATAATATAACCCTATACTTCATAATTTCTGTTTTTTTAGCAGCATCTCAGGTTCATAGCAGCTGAAAAGTGTTAGGTAAGATTGTTTAGTTTACTTGTCGTGCCGCATATAAACACATATATTACTCACAAATTGCAAAATTAATAATAATAATGTAAACTAAATGATTATTATTCAATTTTTTATGAAAATTAACGGATTTGGAGGTTTAGGAGGATGAGGATGGGGACAATTCGGATACACACGGTTATGTCACTACGATGGTGGAATTTCCTTTTAACTACGTTTCTATTCCTTTCCATTCCTTATTTGTGAAAGTCAAGTCAATATAACATAAACAAGTTCAGCTGTTCTTTCGCTGCTCGAAAAAAACAATCTTCATTTTTCGTCTTCGATTATTTTATGTACCTTTGTCGTCGAATGTTCAACGTAGGGATGTACACGAGGTATGTCCACAAGATAAAATATCAGAAAATTCATGGTTAATATATGGCAATTCATGTTCGCTGCGCTCACTATGTTGTGTGTGTGTTGTCCGACGATGCAGGCACAGGAGTCGCGTTGCATGAATTATTATCCGGAAGGCGACGACATCGTGTGTGTCAATGGCGAAAACCGCTACACCCGTGCACTTTACGGCAGTCATACGCGGTTTCGGTTAGAGACCAGCGACCGGCCAGCCTTTGCCACCTACGACCGTGAGAACAGCATCAATATTGCCTTCGACCTCACCGTCAATGACCAGCAGACCCCATTAGACAATACCACTTTTTGCCAGTCACGCTATTCAGGAGGGCGACGTGACTATATTCTTGGTGATGACCATTGGGGCGAGGGAACACTCGACATGGCCACTTTGGCGATGTATGATAACGAGGGAGCAATCTGGCGCCTGTCGTTCCACGACTTCCCTTTACGGCCCACTTTGCGTGCCACCCTTTACCCTGTGGCCAACACCAAGATGACCCGTGATGGTGACTATGGTTTGGAGCCTCGTAGCAGTTTTGAGGCCGCAGAGGGCAGTGCGCCCCTGCAAACCCTCGTTGTCTCCTGCGATAGCGACGTCTATATCCTGCTCACTCAAGACAGGCTGTTGGTGGTTGATACCCTTGGCGCTCAGCATTTTGCCGAGCAAGAGCAACTGCGGCAAAATGTCATATCCTCATTACGCTTTAGTACCCCCGACCCCTTCATCAACACCCTTGGTGCCAATCTCGCCGCTGCTGCCGATGGCCTGTGGGATGGGGAGACATGGTTGCATGGATGCTGTGGCTGGCGCACCCCGCTGGCTGGTTGGAGAGCCGCATACGTGGCCGATGTGTTGGGGTGGGAAGATCGCGCCCGCTCTCATTTCAATGCTTATGCCAAGAGCATGGTGACAGATGTTCCGCCTGTGTATCCCCATCCCACGCAAGACAGCACACAGAATATGTCGCGTGCAGAGGAGAAATGGGGCACACAGATGTATAGCAACGGATATATCTGCAAACTTCCAGGAAAGCCCGACAAGATGAGCCACTACGATATGAACCTCAACTATATCGACGAATTGCTCTGGCATTTCTCCTATCATGCCGACACCTTGTATATGCGGCAGATGTGGCCTGTCATTAAAAGTCATTTGGCATGGGAAAAACGCAATTTCGACCCTGATGGTGACCACCTCTACGATGCCTACTGTTGTATATGGGCAAGTGATGCTTTATGGTATAATAGCGGTGCCGTGACACACTCCTCGGCATATAACTATCGCGGTAACCGCCTCGCGGCGCGTATCGCTGAGATAATTGGCGAAGACCCCACACCATATGAGCAGGAGGCACAAGCCATCCTACGGGCGATGAACCGCCGGCTGTGGATGGACAAAAAAGGACACTGGGCTGAGTTTCAAGACTTTATGGGGTTGAAACGATTGCATGAGAGTCCCGCCGTATGGTCTGTCTACACCCCCATCGACTGCGATGCCTGTTCACCCTTGCAAGCCTGGCGTGCTACAGGATTTGCCACTCAGCATTTCCCGCATATCCCTGTAGAGTGGGAGGAAGGAGGGCAGCTCACCGCCCGCGACGACGTATCCTACGCCACCATCAGTACCACCGACTGGCTGCCCTATGACTGGAGCACCAACAATGTGGCGCATGAGGAGGTGATGAACATGGCACTGGCCTATTTCATTGCTGGTCGCAATGAGGAAGGATACCGTTTGCTGAAAAGCGATGTCCTCGATGGGATGTTCCTCGCCGCATGTCCGGGAAACTTCGGACAAATCAGTCATTACGACAAAGCCCGCAATGAAGCGTACCGCGATTTCGGCGATTGTATCGGTATCTCTGCCCGTGCCATTGTCAACGGATTGTTTGGTATCCGCCCCGATGCCCTTTTCGGACAGTGTGTGGTGCAATATACCCTGCCGCAGGAGTGGGATGAGACCACTGTGCAGACACCCTATCTGGCCTACCATTTCCAGCGTGACGGCGATGTCATCACCTATGACATCACACAAAATTTCCAGCAACCGCTGACCCTCATTCTCAGAATTCCCACCGGTGACGGACATTTTGTCGATATTAAAGGGACACAAGAGCGGGAACAGACTTTCATGCTGAATTTATCGCAGTACCAGACGGGTAAGAACCATAAAGAGGAAATCTATACCCCTCCATATGTCGATATCGACCAGGCGGGTCTTGCCGACTTCATCATCGGCGAGAAACAGCGGATGGTGGACCTCACCAAGATGTTCAATGCCAATGTAGATGATATTTTCCGCAATGAATATCTCACTCCAAGGTCGCCTTACACGACATTGGAGATTCCCAAACAGGGTATCGGACAATGGTGCCAACCCAAGCGCATCGCTCATATCGAGGATGACGGACTGAGGAGTAAGGTGGTTGATGGAGTTTTTGACACGGGCATCGGCGTGACGTTCCTCACCCCCGCCGAGGGTCATAATATCGTCTATACCTCGCTGTGGGACAATTATCCCGACAGTGTTACCATCCCGTTGAAGGGGAAGGCCGACTATGCCTGCTTGCTGTTGGCTGGCAGCACCAATAATATGCAGAGCCGTATCGACAACGGGATTGTCACCGTGCGTTATACCGATGGTACTACCAGTGTGCTGCGTTTGGAAAATCCCACCAACTGGTGCCCCATTGAGCAGGACTATTATATCGATGGCTTGGCTTTCGATGCCGTACAGCCACGGCCATACCGTGTACACTTGGGTAGCGGCCTCGTGTCGAGAGACCTCACACAGGCACTCGCCACTGGCAATATGCAGCCGACAGATGGTAACATCCCCTTTAAACGACCCACCGACAATCCCGACAGCGCAGAACCAAGAATCATCGACTGTGGGGCGGCACAACTGTTGAAAATGCCCCTCAACCCTCGCAAACGTCTGCATAGCATTACCGTGCGCACCCTCTCCTGTGACGTAGTCATCGGTCTGATGGGCATCACCCTCACGTCATCTCGTTGAGTAGAAACATCGGTCTGAAAGACTAATGAATATTTAGCCCAGGGCAACACCTTGGGTGTCAATTTTCCGAACCCATGAGATTTCACCCTCTACATACCCACGTACCATTACCCCATCGGATGAACCATCCGATGGGGTATGTGGTGTCGCCTTGTTGCGAACTGGCCGCCAAGGAGGTGCAGGAGGAAATAAGGAAGCATTCCGATTGGTTGGCAGAGGCGGAAAAAGGAAAGATGTTTGGTGTTTTGGTAGTGGAAGATTCCGAGGGACAGACAGGTTTCCTTGCGGCTTTCTCCGGACAACTCTGCGGACGTGCCGATTGGGACTATTTTGTGCCTGCAATCTTCGACTATCTGCAACCCGATGGTTATTTCAAACAAGAAGAAGCACAAATCAGTGACATTAATCATCGGGTGATGGCGTTGGAACATTCGCAGGAGATGAAAGAGGCAGAGGACACTTTGGAGACTGCCCGAGCGACAATGACCGCCGCGACAGGGGCATATAAGGCAGAGATGGATGCCGCTAAACGTCGTCGTGATGAGATTCGGATAGCCAATGAAAAAGTCGATGAAGGAGAATTGATCCGGGAAAGCCAGTTTATGAAGGCAGAATTTCGCCGGCTCAAAAAACGACATGCCGAGAGGGTAGAAGCGTGTGAGCAGCGGCTTAAAGACCTGCAGAATAAGGTAAACGAACTTAGGCAAGAAAGACACCAGCGCTCGGATGCTCTTCAACGATGGCTTTTTGAGCATTTCGTGATGTTGAATGCAAAAGGCGAGTGGCGTAATCTCTTGGACATTTTTGATGATTATAACGGGCTTGTTCCACCTTCGGGGGCGGGGGAGTGCTGCGCACCACGTTTGTTGCAATATGCCTATAGACATCAATTACGTTCCCTAGGTATTGCCGAATTTTGGTGGGGGCAGTCGCCTGTGGGGGAGGTGAGAAGACATTTGGCGTATTATCCCGCCTGTCGGGGAAAGTGCCTGCCCATCTTGACGTTCATGATGCAAGGTCTCGATGTGGATTCCATTCATCAGGAGAAACCCAAAGAAGCCACGCCCGATATCATCTATGAGGATGACTGGCTAATGGTGGTAAACAAACCGGCTGGGATGCTCTCCGTCCCAGGGAAGATGGAAGCTCCGTCGGTCTGGTCGTTTGCCAGAGATCACTGTCCTGATGCCGATGGTCCGATGATTGTTCACCGATTGGATATGGCAACATCAGGATTGATGGTGGTGGCAAAGACTAAGGAGGCACACCGAAAATTACAGGACCAGTTTCTACGGCGTGAGGTACGGAAGACATACGTGGCCGTACTCGATGGCCATGTGACGGAAACAATCCCCACGAAAGGAACGATCAACCTGCCTATGCGCCCCGACCTTGATGACCGTCCTCGGCAGATGGTGGACTTTAAACATGGAAAACGGGCGGTGACAGCATATGAGATTGTCGGAGAGGATGACCATGGCCGCACCATCGTACAGTTGCATCCCCTCACGGGAAGAACGCATCAACTGCGGGTGCATTGCGCCCATCAACTGGGACTCAACTGTCCCATCCTGGGCGATACCCTCTATGGCCATCCCGCCGACTGGTTGCACCTACATGCAGCAAAAATAACGTTCCTCCATCCTATGATGAAGTAACGTTTAGAGGTGAGAAGTGAGAGATAAGGGGTTAGAGATATGATTTGAGGGCGGCGAAGGTATTCTCTTACCTCTAAAAATCACGAATTAGAGAATTTAAGAACAGTCAAATTAATTCTATAATACTCTAATTCGTGACAATATAATAAAATCGTGTTCGCGGACATACACGGGGTATGTCCCTACGCTGAATCACTTCTAACTCCTAACTTCTAACTCCTAACTAACTTATCACCAAATCCGTGCTCTTTTCTTCTTCGGGAGGAAAAGTTTGTTACCCTTTTTCACCTTGAAAGCATCATACCAGGCGTCGATATGTGGCAGAGCAGCATTGACGCGGGCGATGTTGGGAGAGTGTACATCGACAGTGATG
>JAFZAE010000005.1 GCA_017548385.1 Prevotella sp. | reverse complement strand
TTTATTTTAAAAACCTTAAAAAAACTTAAATTACCCCCTTTTTTTTAATAATAGGTAAAAGTTGATGGGGAAATGTAGGTTTTTTGAAAATTATTTCATACTTTTGCACATTGAAAAATCAGCCAATTATCACTTTGGCTGCATATCAACTACGTATACGTGTAAAATATTGATTGTTTGGAGAAAGGAATTGATATCAATTAACTATTAAATGGTAAGAAGAATAGCATTTTGGGTTATTACAATGGTTTTCGGCTCATGGCTGAATGTGAATGCCAAGAATATCACTGTGGACAACTTTGAAATTGCCCCGGGAGAGACAAAATTGGTAGCCATTAATTTTTCCAACACAAGCAATGTACATGTAGCGTTTCAGGCTGACGTGCAAATACCACAAGGGCTGACGCTGAACATCGACAGGTGTTTCCTCTCCGACAGGTTCTCTAATCAGGACCAGGAGTTGCACATCGGTGAAATTGAGACTGGAGTGTATCGTATACTTACATCATCCTATGATCTCACTCCATTTACGGGCAATAGCGGTCCACTAATTTATCTCTCCATCACGGCCACTCAAGATTATCATGGTGGAAGTATGGCATTTTCCAACATGATGAGTGTGGACACTACCTGCAAAAACTATACCTTCCCTGAGGAAGTTGCCACGTCCACCATATCACCTTATGCATGGGGTGATGTCAACATGGATGGAAATGTCAATCTCTCTGACCTGATGCTCGTGGTCAATGAGGTGGTGGGTAAGACAACCTCCTACGCCGAGCGTATAGACATCAATGGTGACAACAAGATTAATATCTCGGATGTGGCTACACTCACGAATATTCTGGTGGCAAAAGAATAAATTTATAATATATAATAATGTATAAATAATCAATAATAAATAATTTAACACAAACCATTATGAAAAAATTATTACTTGGAATTGGGATGGTGCTCATGGCTACCGGTGCTTTCGCACAAAACCAGGATCATCTGAAACTGACTGCTGACAAGAACATCATGGACGCAGCTGTTGGTGAAGTGGTAACCTACACCATCAGTTTTGAGAATGTGACCGATTCAATGTATGCTGGATTCAGCTGTGACCTCTGGTTGCCTGACAATGTTGTATTAAAGCAATACGACATTGATGGTGTAAAAGTCTATTTTAAACCTGTCGAAGGTAGTGACTTTACACGTTCGTTCTTCAATTATAACGAAGGAAAGCGTACTGAACCAGAACGCTATGGTGGAAATGCTGGAGAATTCTATCGTCTAATTGCTAAAACAGATAGACCTAATGAGCTTTATTTCCCTACAGCAGGAAAAACAAAGGACTTGTTTACTTTCCAAGCAAGAAAAAATAAGAACTTCGCAGACGACGTTTGCCCTATTTATCTTAGATTAGTGGAATTTGCAAGTCAAATTATCGGCTTCGAAGAGGAAGAAGATGATTTTGGTGAAATAACTGTTGTTCCTGTCAACGATAAAAATGACGCTGGTGAGGTTGTCGTGACCACACACCACTTCCCCGACACCAAGTCAATCGCTCTGAAGGTGGGTGAGAACAAGTTTGGTACACTCTGCATCAATGACGACCTCGACTTCTCTGACTCAGAGATTTCCGCCAATGTATGCACAGGTATCGACGATGGTTTCGTACAGACCGCTGCTGTGGAGAAACCAGCTGCTGGCACTCCACTGATCCTCAAGGCTAATGCAGGTTCATACTTCGTTAACGCTAACTATGGTGAGAGCAGCGCAGCAGTGAGCAACCTCCTGCTCGGTACTCCCGATGCTCCACTCACAGTGGAAGGCAACAACACCTACGCTCTGGCAGCTAAGCAGAAGGACGGTGCCAATGTGGTAGGCTTCTACCGTGTACAGGCTGGCGTTGAGATTCCACGCTACAAGGCATACATCAACAGCAGCGCTGATGTTGAGGGCTTCGTCTTCGAGGAGACCACAGGCATCAGCAACATTGAGAATGCTGAGAACGCAAACCAGGATATCTACACCATCACCGGTGCTAAGGTGAACAATGCCGCACAGAAAGGCGTTTACATCATGAACGGCAAGAAGGTCGTTGTGAAGTAATATACCGCAAAACCATATAACCAAAAGATTTTGGAAATGTCCAGAAAATCCCTCCTTCGGCCAATGTAAAGGGGTCTTGGGAGGGATTTTTTAGAATATTAATAGAGAATACTCAACTTTCTCGGATAATAGTCAAGGAATTTTTAAGGGGCTTAATACAAGTCCATGGGATGGTTCCTTCATCATTTTGTTATGAGCGGACATACGTCCCTTTAACTTCCCGTTAACTCCCTTTCTAATTCTTTATAACTCCGGAAAGTCAAACCTGAATAATATCAACAATCCACTTATGAGACAATTAAGATTACTGTTTACTCTCTTGTCGGTGGCAGTGGCTAATTTTGCTTTCGGACTTACTTTTACATCCGAGGGTCTTAAATATGTCACCACATCCGATACAGAGATGACCGTCGCTGTGACTGGTTGGGATAGAAATTACTACTCCAACGCAGATACCCCGTCGAATCCCAACGTCGGAGTCGGCGAAGACGGTGAAAAAGGACCCGGCAACATGATTATTCCATGGAGGGTGCTTTACAATGGACTATGGTACAGGGTGACAAGCATTGGCGACGATGCCTTTAGTGACTGTACGTCACTCACCTCAGTAACCATCCCTAACACAATCCAAAGTATTGGAGAATACGCATTCCAAGGGTGTTCGAAACTCAAGTCTGTCAAGGTGCAGTGGCTCACACCACTCGCTATTGATGCTAATGTCTTCGAGGATGTCAATCTCTCCAATGTCACACTCTATGTACTTCAAGGCTACACCGATGTGTATAAAACGGCAGATGTGTGGAAGGACTTTGGTAAGATTACCTATTATGCCGACTACAGCGTGCTGATTGTATTCGAAGACCCTGCTGCCAAGGAGGTGTGCGTACAAAACTTTGACACCAACTTCGACGGTGAGCTGAGTTATCGCGAGGCACAGAATGTCGAAGACCTCGGCGGTGCTTTCACAGGAAATACCGAAGTTACCAAGTTCAATGAACTGCGCTCTTTCAATGGACTTACCGTCATCGGAAGCGCAGCCTTCTACGGATGCGAGAACCTGCAGGAAATCACCATGGCACCCAATGTGGAAAACATTGAGGCACAAGCATTCTACGGTTGCGCAAGCCTACAGTCCATCTCACTTTCCACTAAGATTAAGTCGATTGGAGAGCATGCCTTCGATGGATGTTCCAGTCTGGCTGAATTCAAAGTGCCCAAGAATTGTACATGGGTGGGAGAAGGTGTCTTGGCAAACTGTACGTCGCTGACCAAAATCTCCGTGACATCAGGAAATCCAAATTACACGCTGGTTTCAGGATATGTGGCTCTCCTCACAAAGGACGGAAAGACCATGGTGGCCTACGCCATAGGTAAGTCTGGTACGCTTTCTGTACCATCATCGGTTGCAAATGTAGCACCATACGCTGCCGCAGGCGCCTCTAAGTTTACCGCCATCAATTTAAATAATGTGCAGACAATCGGCGAACATGCCTTTGAGGGTATGTCCTCGTTGGCAAGCCTGAATATTCCAGAGTCGGTGCTTACCATCGACAAGGAGGCATTCTCAGGATGTTCCAGCCTCTACACCATCTATATGCCTGAGACACTCATGAGCATCGGTAAGAATGCTTTCAAGAATGTTAAGAAGGGCGTACGTACTGAGGTGAAATGGACATCACCACTGGGTATCTCTGATGGCACCTTCAGCACCGCTGAGACAGTGCAGGCAGGGGAAATCAATGGCCGCCTCTTCGTGCCAGAGGGAACAAAATCAGCTTACCAGTCTGCCACAGGATGGAAATGGTTCAACTTCATCGA
>JAFZAE010000004.1 GCA_017548385.1 Prevotella sp. | reverse complement strand
AGATGTCATTAAGGCCATGCGACGTGGAAACCGCGATGCCTATAAAGATATTCTTGGACCAGGCTTCCATTCTTTCGACAAAGTTCACAAGTCAAAAAAGACATACACGAGGAAGAAGAAGCACAAAGCAATGGAATGAGTATTGAAGATTGAAAATTGATAATTGAAAATTGATAATTGAACAAACAATGAACATTTTACAACAAGATAGAATTCGTGGTTCGCTAATGGGCGGTGCTATAGGCGATGCACTGGGATACCCGGTAGAGTTTCTTTGTTCTTTAGAGACGATACAAAGACGGTATGGCGAACGCAGTATCACCCGTTTGGATACCACTTATTGTAAAGGAGAAGAGGAGCATACTGGGAAGGCTGTCGTCTCAGACGACACACAGATGACACTCTTCACGGCCAATGGCATCCTAAACGCTGTGAAACAAGGAATCGATATGAAACAAGGTATTTGTCGTGCATATATCGAGTGGTACCTAACACAAAAAGGAAGAAAATCAAACGAATATAAAGACTGCTGGATACAAGACATTCCCGAACTGAATAAACGACGCGCACCAGGCACCACATGTATGTCGGCTTTGAGTTCTATTTTTTCTGGCGACGAGCCCGTCAATAACAGCAAAGGATGTGGAGGGGTGATGCGCGTGGCTCCTGTGGCCCTCTATGCCATCGTTGATGAAAGGATGACCATCGAGGAGGTTGACAGACTCGCTGGAGATGCTGCAGAAATTACCCACCGCCATCCATTAGGTTTCATCCCAGCAGCCTTGATGGCTCATATTGTGTATCGATTGGCACTCGATGAGTATCCTTCACGACAGGCATTCGTAGACTACATCCGCGAAGGTTTGGATATAATGAAATCACTCTATCCCCAACATCTCTCCGATGTGAACTATATGGGAGAACTGGCAGAACAAGCTATCTTGAAATCCGACAACGACAGACCTGACATAGAAAACATCAACAGGCTTGGAGAAGGATGGGTTGGCGAAGAGGCATTGGTCGTCGCTCTCTATTGTGCCCTACGGTATTTCGACAACTTCGAGGAGGCACTCATCGCCGCAGTGAACCATCCGGGTGACAGTGATAGCACAGGAGCCGTCTGTGGTAATATTCTCGGAGCAGCCATTGGCTACGATGCCATCCCACAGCACTTCAAGGATGACGTGGAAATGCACGACCTTATCCTCCATATGGCCGATGACCTGTACCGAGGGGAGCTATTTTAACACAGAGACATAAAGATACTGAGTTTTTTTTACTATTTTTGCACCGTGGGTGTACAATCGCCCAAATCTATTGCCTATGGAATGGTTTATCATGAGGAATTCCACACTGTTGATGCGTGTGGCGGCTGATGACATCGTCTATGTAGCTGCCGACGGCAACAGCAGTGAATTGGTACTGATCAACGGTCGTAGTCGTACCATCGGTGCCCAACTCCATCGCTTTGAGGAGAAGTTCAAAGAATTGGAGAATGCCAGCATGTTTATCCGTGTTGGACGGAGTTTGATTGTGAACAGCCGTTATGTGCAGTTAATAGACCTGACAGAACAGAAAATAGTCTTCGGAGGGAAGCACTTAGTCAAGAAGGCAAACACCACCGTCGATGGCCGCAGCCACGATATCTATACAATTCGTGGTGTCCCTCGTGATGCCCTCAAGCAATTGAAAGAACAACTTGAAGTGATTAAAAATGGATGACAATTATGGACGACACACAGCAACATCTCCAAGATCCCGACGAGATAGAGTTCATCATTGAACGTGATGAAGAGGAGCAGCCTCAGAACAGCGAAGCTGTCCACCCCGCCAAGCCAAAGAAGCGGAGAAAATGGCTAGGTTATCTGCTAAAAGCCCTTGGCCTTGTCGCCTTGATGATTCTCTCATTAGTCATCTACAATTACTGGCGAGGACAACACTCCAAGAAACTCACTTTCCCCCCCACCCCGGCGGAGAATATGGAACGACTGCAACAACCTGTGACTTCCGAGGACTCGAAAGTGGTTTTCACCACCGACTCTCTCCTCGGTGTGTCGCTCAACCTGTATGAACTCTGCGGACTGCAAGCTACCATTGAGTTTGACGAGCCGAAATTGAAGGATGCCTCGGTGATGCTATATTGCCGCTCGGCAGATTTCAGGAAAGACGATGGCAGTTTCATCGGCTCCTTTGTTGTCAATGGTGAAGACTATACCGTGGATTGCAGCAATGACAGTGTGCCCCATGGTTATATGGCAATTCTCGGTCCTCGCTGCGTGATAGGCATAGATGATACAGATGCGGTGAAGAAATTTGTCATCGAGAATGGTGGAAGCTATTTCCAACAATATTTCTTGGTAAGCAACGGCATCGTGTTACAAGATAATTTAAACGCCCTGGGTGGTACGACACGTCGGTGCGCATTGGGATGGAAGAAAAAGACCGACAAACTATTTTTCGTAGTAAGCCGCGACGAAGTGAGTGCTTGGGATTTCTCAGACGCGCTGCGTGAATTTGGTTTCACCAATGCTATCTACATCACTGGAGGTTCCGACTATTGTTACTATCGTGATGAGGAAGGCACGCGACAAGACATCGGTGATGTAGCCAACTATCCCTACAAAAAATGGACTGGTGTGCCCTGGCTGGTGTTTAGGAAAATGAAAGGAAGTTGACGAGTTGACAAGTTGACGAGTAATTTGCATCGATAACATCCGTGATTTGCAGGAGTAATCTCTCACCTCTTACCACTCACCTCTTACCACTGAATAAACCTCACAGAGGGGAATTCTATGTGAGGCTTATTCATCCATCAACTTACGATATCTGATGCGCTTAGGTTCCTCAAGACCTAAGCGCATTGCTTTATTGGTCTCATACTCTGAATAATTGCCCTCGAAATAGAACACGTTACCTTCACCCTCAAAAGCCAGGATATGTGTGCAGATACGATCGAGGAACCAGCGGTCGTGACTGATAACGACAGCACATCCTGCGAAAGCTTCCAAACCTTCCTCCAGTGCACGGAGCGTGTTCACGTCGATATCATTGGTCGGTTCGTCAAGCAACAATACATTACCCTCCTGTTTGAGCGCAAGAGCCAGTTGCAGGCGGTTGCGTTCACCTCCCGAGAGTACCGCGCATTTTTTCTCTTGGTCGGTACCATTGAAATTGAAGCGCGAGAGGTATGCCCTGACATTGACATCGCGTCCTCCCATGCGGATGGTTTCATTACCACCACTCACCACTTGATAAACCGTTTTGGTCGGGTCAATATCCTTGTGCTGCTGATCGACGTAGGAGAGTTTCACGGTCTCTCCGACGGCGAAGCTACCTCTGTCGGGCGTCTCCAGTCCCATGATGAGGCGGAAGAGTGTGGTTTTGCCTGCGCCATTGGGACCAATGACGCCCACGATACCGTTGGGTGGCAACATGAAATTAAGGTCACTGAAAAGCACTTTCTCATTGTATTGCTTGGCCACATGTTCAGCCTCAATCACCTTGTTGCCGAGTCGCGGGCCATTAGGAATAAAGATTTCCAGTTTTTCCTCTTTCTGCTTCTGCTCTTCATTGAGCATCTTATCGTAGGAGTTGAGGCGCGCCTTTCCTTTGGCATGACGTGCTTTGGGAGCCATCCGCACCCATTCCAACTCACGTTCCAGTGTCTTACGCCGTTTCGAGGCAGTTTTCTCCTCCAAGGCGAGCCGCTGACTTTTCTGCTCCAACCATGATGAGTAATTTCCTTTCCATGGGATGCCTTCTCCACGGTCAAGTTCAAGAATCCACTGTGCCACATCGTCGAGGAAATAGCGGTCATGCGTAACGGCAATCACCGTGCCCTCATACTGCTGCAAATGCTGTTCTAGCCAGTCGATGGACTCTGCATCGAGGTGGTTGGTAGGTTCATCAAGCAAAAGCACATCGGGTTTTTGCAGTAGGAGTCGACAGAGTGCCACCCGTCTGCGTTCGCCACCTGAGAGAGTTGTCACGCCCCAGTCGCCCGGAGGACAGTTGAGAGCCGCCATTGCCCGATCGAGTTTTGAGTCCATGTTCCATGCATCGGTGGCATCAATAATGTCCTGCAACTCTGCCTGTCGAGCCATAAGCTTGTCCATTTTGTCGGCATCTTCGTAATATTCCGGCAGTCCGAATTTCACATTAATCTCATCGTATTCTCGTAGCGCATCATATACATGTTGTACGCCCTCCATTACATTCTCCTTGACTGTTTTGTTATCATCGAGAGGAGGGTCCTGCGGAAGATACCCCACGGTATACCCCGGGCTCCACACCACTTTCCCTTGATATTGCTGTTCGATGCCAGCGATGATTTTCATCAACGTAGATTTGCCGGCACCATTAAGACCGATGATACCAATTTTTGCACCATAGAAAAAACTGAGGTAGATATTTTTGAGCACTTGTTTCTGATTCTGTTGAATGGTCTTGCTCACTCCGACCATCGAAAAAATAACTTTTTTGTCGTCAACTGTAGCCATGAATGTGGATTTTTAGTATTTTTGCAAAGATACTATTTTTTTGAAAAACAAACCTTATTTTAGTTTGGTTTTTGATTATTTTTCATACTTTTGCGTAAAGAATTATGAACACCAATAGCTAACTCAGAAACTCAACATATGAACCTAAACCTTACATCTACCATTACGATGCCAGAGCACAGACTGCGTCGGGAAGTCGTTGAACTTTGCCGTCAGACAGGCAAACCCCTGTTGAAGTTATCCACGAAAGACTATATAGAACATGGTATGAAGCACTGGGTGGAAGAATTCGGCTCCGCTGGCCTTGTGAACATTGAAGTGTTCAACGAGTTGCAACATACTATCACTGGGTGGCCCGGAGGCAAGCCCAATGCTGATGACACTTTCCGTCCGGAACGCGCCAATCCCTTCCCCAAGCGTGTGGTGGTGTTCTCCCCCCACCCCGACGACGATGTCATCTCGATGGGAGGTACTATTCGCCGCCTCATCCAACAGGGCAACGATGTACACATTGCCTACGAGACGAGTGGCGACATCGCTGTCAACGACGACGAGGTGACGCGTTTTATGCATTTCATCAATGGTTTCAACCGCCTATTCGCCAACGATTCCGACGAGGTGATTGACCGCACATATCAACTCATCAAGCAATTCGTGCAAAAGAAACAGGCGGCGGAGTTGGAAGCCTATGGTGACAACAAATACCTGCATCCCACAGAGAAAGAACCGGTCATGGCAGATATCCCGGAGGTGCTCACCCTAAAGGGGCTTATTCGCCGAGGTGAAGCTCGACTGGCATGTGCTTATAACAACATCCCGAGTGACCATATTCATTTCCTCGACCTGCCCTTCTATGAGTCAGGGACCATCGAGAAACTACCTATGTCAGAACAAGATGTCTTACCCATTCAAGAGTTGCTTGCTGCCATACAACCCCACCAGATATACGTGGCTGCCGACCTTGCCGACCCCCATGGTACTCATCGAAAATGTACCGATGCCGTGCTTGCCGCCATTGAGGAAGAGAAGAACATTGGTGCCGAATGGCTACACAACTGCCGTGTGTGGATGTATCGTGGCGCTTGGGCGGAATGGGATGTTGCCGACATAGAAATGTGTGTGCCCATGAGTCCCGAGGAACTGCGTGAGAAGCGCAACGCCATCCTCAAGCATCAAAGTCAGATGGAGAGTGCTCCTTTCCTCGGCAACGACGAGCGACTGTTCTGGCAACGTGCCGAAGACCGCAACCGTGAAACAGCCCGTCGCTACGATGAATTAGGATTAGCATGTTATGAGGCAATGGAAGCATTCGTGGAGTATCGGTTTTAATAGTTGACAAGTTGACGAGTTGACGAGTTAACGAGTTATTTGTTCTTTTAGTAACTAAAAAAACAATTCTCTTTGATAGCTATAGTGGTGAAACAATAGAAAAATGTTACTTTTTGGGGCATTTTCGTGTTAATTTACACAAAAGAAAGTGGTTTTTCATTCTCTTTTTGTACCTTTGCACCTCAAAATCAATCAACCATCTTATTATACTTATGTCAAGTCAAATCATTGTAGGAGCAAAGATTAAAGGGATTAGAGAATCCAAGAATCTCAGTATTGATGAAATTGCAGAGCGCAGTGGTCTTTCACCAGAGCAAATAAGTTCTATTGAAAACGATGTAAACCTACCCTCGCTTGGTCCATTAATCAAGATTGCGAGAGCACTGGGTGTTCGTTTAGGAACCTTCCTAGATGACAACGAAGAATTGGGTCCTGCCATATGCCGTGCAGAGGAGCGTGCCAATAGCATCAGTTTCTCAAACGATGCCACCGATGCTCGAAAAAACATGGACTACCATCCACTGGCTCAGCATAAGACTGGTCGCCATATGGAACCCTTTATCATCGATATTCAACCCAACGAGCGCCAAGAATTCAAACTCTCTGCCCATGAAGGCGAAGAATTCATCTATGTGCTCAGTGGTGAGGTTGAGATTGTCTATGGCAAGCAGACTTATACGCTTTGCGAAGGTGACAGTATCTTCTACGACTCTATCATCAAGCATCACGTCCATGGTGTTGCCGGAAAGTCGGCAAAAATCCTGGCTGTGGTGTATATACCTTTTTGATAGGAGTTAAAAGGGTAGTTAAAGGGACGTTTCAACTCATCAACTTAAAAACTCAAGAACTTATCAACTCATCATGCAACAACTATATGAACGGACGCTGGGCGACTGGCTGGAATACTGGGCGGAGAAGACCCCAGACAAAGAATATATCGTCTATTCAGACCGTGACCTGCGTTTCACCTGGAAAGTTTTCAATGAACGTGTAGACAATCTGGCCAAAGGCCTACTTGCCATTGGTGTGAAGAAAGGTAGCAACGTGGGTATCTGGGCCACCAATGTGCCCGACTGGCTCACATTCCTGTATGCCACGGCAAAAATCGGTGCCGTATTGGTGACCGTCAACACCAACTACAAGCAGAAGGAGTTGGAATATCTTTGCGAGAACTCTGACATGCACACCCTTTGCATCACCGATGGCACTTGGGATTGCGATTATGTGGATATGACCTATAAGATGCTGCCCGAACTGCGAGAGTGTGAACGCGGTCATCTTCAGAGCAGTCGTTTCCCCTGCATGAAAAATGTGGTGTATATTGGTATGGAGAAATACCGTGGTATGTTTAACACCGCAGAATTGTTACTACTCGGACAGAACATTGAGGATGAAACCTTAACAGCAGCAAAGAAGAGTGTCAACTGCCACGACGTAGTAAACATGCAATACACCTCGGGCACGACAGGTTTCCCCAAGGGTGTGATGCTTACTCACTACAATATCAGCAACGATGGTTTTATTACAGGTGAAAACATGGAATTCACCAGTGCCGATAAGTTGTGCGTATGTGTGCCGCTATTTCACTGTTTTGGTGTGGTGCTTGCCACAATGAACTGTCTGACACACGGCTGCACACAGGTAATGGTCGAAAAGTTTGATCCATTGGTGGTTTTGGCCTCCATCCACAAAGAACGTTGTACAGCTGTCTATGGCGTACCTACGATGTTCATCGCCGAACTAAACCATCCGATGTTCAATATGTTTGATATGAGTTCGCTTCGCACTGGCATCATGGCAGGTTCACTCTGTCCGATAGAATTGATGAAAGTGGTCAGCGAAAAGATGTTCTTGACCATTACGAGTGTCTATGGTCTTACTGAAAGTTCACCCGGTATGACACAGTCGAACATCCACGACTCCTTTGAGAAGCGTTGCACCACGGTGGGTCGCGATTTCCCCTTTGTGGAAGTAAAGGTGCTCGACCCAGAGACAGGAGAGGAATGTCCCGTAGGTGTACAAGGCGAAATGTGCTGCCGCGGTTTCAATGTCATGAAAGGCTATTATAAGAATCCTGAGGCCACCGCAGAGGTCATCGACAAGAATGGCTTCCTGCACTCCGGAGACCTTGGTGTGAAAGACGAAGAAGGTTTCTACCGCATCACTGGCCGTATCAAGGATATGATTATCCGTGGAGGAGAAAATGTCTATCCACGTGAAATAGAGGAATTCCTCTACCATATGCCTGGTATCAAAGATGTACAAGTGGCTGCCGTACCGTCGAAGAAATATGGCGAAGAAGTGGGTGCTTTCATCATTCTGCATGAGGGTGTGAAAATGGAGCCTGAGGATGTCCGTGACTTCTGTAAGGGAAAGATAGCCCGTTATAAAACTCCAAAATATGTCTTCTTCGTCGATGAGTTCCCACTGACAGGTTCAGGAAAGATACAGAAATTCAAGCTCAAGGAACTAAGCCTCGAACTCTGCAAGAAACAAGGAATTGAGGTGATTTGATTGCAAGAAGTGAGGGGTGAGAGAATGCTATTAATTGAAAATTGAAAATTGAGTTTTGGAACATATCTCTCACCACTCACCTATCACCACTAAATAACTCCTAACTTCTAACTAACAACTAACCCATGCTCTTCCGCCACGCAGAATTAAGTGATGCAGAAGCACTTCTAGCTATCTATGCTCCTTACATCACTGACACCGCCGTCACTTTTGAATACGATGTGCCGACGGTGGAGGAGTTTGGACAAAGAATCGTGGAGGTACAGCGGCACTATCCGTGGTTGGTGGCTGAGGAGGATGGGCATATCGTGGGTTATGCCTACGCCAACACATTCAAGGCTCGAGCTGCCTACCAATGGTCGGTTGAGACATCTATCTATGTGGATAGGAAATTAAAGCATCAGGGTATTGGTGTGAAACTCCATGATGCTTTGGAAACCGCTCTCCAAAAACAAGGCATTCTCAATTTGAATGCTTGTATCTCCTACATAGAAAACGAAGATGAATACCTCACCCATGAGAGTGTTCGTTTTCATGAACGAATGGGCTACCAGCGGGTGGCACATTTTCATCTTTGTGGCCGCAAGTTCAATCGTTGGTACGACATGATTTGGATGGAAAAACTTATCGGGGAGCACAGATAGATTCCAGGTTTAGATTTGAGGATCTAGATTAAGACTTCTAATCTCATTTAGAACTTCACCCCTATTCCTTATTAGCATCATTTAGGACATATACAGATATGTTCCTACACTCCTACCCCTTACTTTGTACATATAAACAATCATTTTATTCTCAATTGGCTACAATTCGAGAATTATGATTATTTTTTTTCGTTGAATATAGGATCGCCTCAACAATGAAAACAAAAAAAATGATTTTTATTTTGCATTGTATTCGGCTTTCACTATATTTGCAAAAATTATTTACATCATGAAGAAATTTATAATAATGTATATGGCAGTGTTTCTAGTAGGATGCAATGCTGTGGATATGGAGGAACGAGTTGATGAACTCTATAACAAGATGTCGCAAGAGGAGCGTATTGCTCAGTTATGTAGTGGATATATGAATGAGTTCTTCGATGAGAATGGAGTGTTGGACACCGCTAAATGCCGCAAAGAAATACCATACGGGATAGGCCATTTCTCACAGTATGCCAGTCAGGCTCCCACCGACCCCAATGTCCTTCGCGACCGTGTGGCAGCCATGCAGGAGTGGCTGATGAACAACACCCCAAATAGTATTCCGGCACTCTTCCACGAAGAAGTACTGTCTGGTGTCAACACCCGAGGAGCCACTATCTACCCACAGCAGATAGGACAAGCATGCTCCTTCAATCCCGAATTGGCAGAATTAAAGACCCAACAGACTGGAATCGCCATGCGAAAGATGGGAGGCGTGTTATCACTCTCGCCGATGGTGGATGTCTGCCGTAACCCATCGTTCAATCGCTTGGAAGAATCGTATGGAGAAGACAGCTACCTCTCTGCAGCGATGGGTACGGCCTTTGTGAAAGGTCTTCAGCATAATGACCTTCGAAAGGGTGTCGGTGCCTGTTCGAAACACTATCTCGGTTATGGCGGTGGTGGTGATGCTGACGAAAAAGAACTGATGGAAGAAATTTTGCTCCCTCATGAAACTATGATTCGTCTGACAGGGAGCAAGGTGGTCATGCCCGGCTACCATGCCGTACATGACACCAACTGCGTAGCCAACAAGGAAATATTGGAGGACATTCTCAGAGGATATGTCGGTTTCGACGGCATGATTGTCAGCGACTATACCGCTATCGACCAACTACCAGACTCGGACATTATATATAAAGCCGCAGCAGCTATCAACAATGGCAACGACGTTGACTTCCCTCGTGGCACTAACTACCGTCATCTGCAAGAAGCCATCGACAAGGGTTTAGTGAAACAAGAAACATTGGAACGCGCTGTAAAGAATGTGCTGCGTCAAAAATTCCGCGCAGGACTTTTAGATAAAGACCCTTATCTCTATAGCAAAGAGAAAATTGCCCTCGACACCCCTGAGGAGCGAAAGACATCCTACGACATTGCCACACAATCGGTGGTACTGTTGGAGAACAACGGCATTCTTCCTCTAAAGAACAATCAGAAAATTCTTCTGACAGGTCCCAATGCGAACTCTATGTGGGCGATGTGCGGCGACTACTCCTTCCCTGCCATGACCTATTTCTGGAAAATGATTATGGAAGACTTGGACCATCCCCACGTCGTCGGACTGCTGGAGGGCATGAAATCACGCAAGCCCTCAGGTGTGGAAATTCTCTATTCTCGTGGTTGTGACTGGTCCGAGGAGATTGAGACCAAATTCAGGAAAGATGGTGATGAACGGGCATGGGACTATGAAATACTACATCGAAAAGTTGACTCTGGAGAGAAAGCCGACAAACAAGAGGCTTTACAAATGGCAGCCCAAAGTGATGTTATCATTGCTGCCGTCGGTGAAAATGTGATGCTTTGTGGTGAGAACCGCGACCGCCAAGGACTGCGGTTACCAGGCAAACAAGAACAATATGTCGAAGAATTGCTGAAGACTGGAAAGCCCGTGGTACTCGTCATCTTTGGCGGACGTGCGCAAGTAGTGTCTGGAATCGCTGAGCGTTGTGCAGCAGTCATCCAGGCATGGTATCCAGGTGAGGAAGGCGGTAACGCAGTGGCTGACATCCTCTACGGAAAGGTCTCTCCCTCGGCAAAATTGTCTGTCAGTTATCCGAACACTGAGATTTATGAGCCAATCTGCTATAATTACAGCGCGGAGAAAGACCCACGGATACAATGGCCTTTCGGTTATGGACTGAGTTATACCACGTTTGAATACAGTAACCTGAGCTTTTCCAACGAAGCATCGACTAGCGATGAGAATGTCATTGTCACATTTGATGTAAAGAACACAGGAAAAATGGCTGCTGATGAGATTGCTCAGATTTATCTCTCACCCACAGGGGATAGCCAGCAAATACGTCCCATACAGTTGCAAGGATTTGCTCGTGTGTCGCTTCAGCCCGGTGAAACAAAGAAGATAAAAGTAACCCTCCTGACTGAGCAATTCGGTTTCTACAGCAATCAAGGAAAACGGCAGTGGAATATTATTCCCGGCACCTTTGTCATCAAAGTGGGAGCATCCTCCACCGACATCCGCCTACAAGGGAAAGTGACCCTGAAAGGCAATGCGGTCAATAAGCCAATACGTGAAAAATATTTCTCCAAGAGTGAAGTGGAATGAAGTTATCACGAATTTGAGAATTTGAGAATTAATGTAAGCTGATGTTCTTTCACAAATGGATAGAATATGAGAATAACATAAGCTGATGTATTTCAGCAATGAATAATTCGTAAATACTTAAATTCTTGACAAACCTATAAACTAAAAAATTATTGATCTGATTTTCGAAAATGAATATACAATCAATTCTGAATCATCCGTAATTGAGAAATCATCAGAAAAATCCATTATGTAATCGTTATCAGATTAATCAGAAGGATCCGTAGTTTAAAACAGAAATACCCCAATGAAAAGAAGAATTACATTTTTGGCATTAGTGCTTTTCGTAGCACAAATGATGGTGGCACAGACGTACAAGACCGTCAGTGACATCAGTTACACCACCAAGAAAGACCCATACGCCGTGGAGCGGCTGAAATTAGATGTGTATTATCCCGAGGGTGCCAAAGATTGTCCCGTGGTGGTATGGTATCATGGTGGTGGTTTAGAGGCCGGCAACAAGGAAATTCCCCAGAAACTGAAAAACAAAGGGCTTGTGGTGGTTGGTGTGAACTACCGTCTGTTGCCTAAAGTGACTATCAGCGAACTGCTCGATGACGCAGCAGAGTCGATGGCGTGGGTGTTCAAGCACATCGAGGAATATGGAGGCGATACAAAGAAAATTGTCGTTACTGGCCATTCCGCCGGCGGCTATATCTCGATGATGCTCTGTCTGAACAAAGCATGGCTTGCCAATTATGGCATCGATGCCGACGACGTGATGATGTATGTGCCCTTCAGTGGTCAGGCCATCACCCACTACAACGTCCGCAAGATGCAGGGCATCCCACCTCTGCAACCCACCATCGACGAATTTGCCCCACTCTACTGGGTGCGGAAGGACTGTCCGCCACTGATACTTATCTGCGGCGACCGTGAGTTGGAACTCTATGGTCGATATGACGAGAACCAATATCTAGCCCGCATAATGAAACTGGTGGGTCATCAAGAGACCAATCTCTACGAAATCGACGGCCATGGCCATGGTGGCATGGTAGAGCCAAGTTTCCACATCCTCGAAACCCACCTGAACAAAATGCTTGGCAAGCCGGTTAACCCGTAGTAGACAAGTTGACAAGTTGACGAGTTGACAAGTTATTTGTAACCTTTTGATACAATTATAGACAAAGCGTAGACAAAAAAATCTGTCACTTTTTCAGAAAACCTTTGCAGCATCGGCTTTCTCTTTAAGAGCCTCTTTGATATAACCGTTTAGGGTTAGTCCAGATTGTTTTGCCAACATGGCTATTTGGCGATGAATAGCAGGTGTTATTCTAATGTTTAACACCCCGGTATAACTCTTATCCGGTTCTATGCCTTCATCTTTGCAATACGCCAGATAGTCATCCACAGCCTCATGAAATGCCTTTTTTAATTCATAGACACTTTCACCCTCAAAATTAACCAGGCCATTGATGCCTTCAATCTTACCAAAGAAAACATTATCTTCCTCGCTATAGGCCACCGAACCTAAATAGCCTTTATAAGTCATT
>JAFZAE010000031.1 GCA_017548385.1 Prevotella sp. | reverse complement strand
ACCATCTGCCCTGTGGGTACGGTGCTCGGCTTCCTTGCCCGCTTCTCGTTCTTCAAGGTAAGATTCATTGAAGACAAATGTAAGAATTGCTCGCTATGTTCAAAGAATTGTAAGGCTTCGTGCATCGACTACAAGACGCATACCGTGGATTACAGTCGTTGTGTGACTTGCGGCAATTGTATCTCGAAATGTAAGTTCGGTGCTTTGGTCTATGCCCATTCTGTACCCGCTGCCGCCCAGACTGCAGACAATTCATCCGTGGAGGAGACCATTGTTGAAGAGAAAAAGGGCGAGGCAAAGGCAATGGACACACCCGATAAGGGAAGAAGGTCGTTCCTGCTGGCTACGGCGTTGGTGACGACAGCGGTTATCGCGCAGGAGAAGAAAAAAGTGGACGGTGGATTGGCTAAAATTGAGGAAAAGAAAATACCGGCACGCAAGACTCCTATCACACCGCCTGGTTCGATGAGTGCCGCCAACATGGCTAAAAGATGCACCGGCTGTCAACTCTGTGTATCGGATTGTCCCAATGGTGTGCTCAGACCTTCGACCGACCTGATGACCATCATGCAACCCGTGATGTCGTACGAGAGAGGTTATTGTCGCCCAGAATGTACCCGATGCTCGGAAGTCTGTCCCACAGGTGCCATCAAACCTATCACGCGTGAGGAGAAAGCAGAGACGCGTATCGGACATGCTGTGGTCATTCAGGAAAACTGCCTGACAGTGACCAAAGGACTCGATTGTGGTAACTGTGCAAGGCACTGCCCGGCAGAAGCCATTGATTTGGTGCAAATCGACGAAAATGATGAGAATTCACCCTTCGTGCCATCTGTGGATGCGGAACGATGCATCGGATGTGGTGCATGTGAGAACCTCTGTCCCGTCAGGCCCTTCTCCGCCATCTATGTTGAAGGTCATGATGTACACAGCGTAAGAGGCGAAAGGTGATCTAGACGCTAGCTGTAATAACGTAATAACGACATCTATCGGGCAAATTGGTCAATATCCCATCATATGTCTAAACTCCCCCAAAGTATTTCCCCATTAACTCCCCTATAAATCATGTCTAAAAAAATATCACGCCGTTCGTTTCTCCGTATATTAGGTGCAGGCTCCGTTGCCACAGCCGCCACACTTGTCGGATGTAATAGTGCCAAAGACTCCTCGGAGACTGACGAATATCAAAATCAGGTTGAACCACCCAAAGATAAAATGAGTTATCGCACCAATCCCAAGACGCAGGATAAAGTCTCACTCTTGGGATATGGCATGATGCGCTTGCCCACCATCAAAGAGGGTGAACAAGAAAAAATCGACCAAGAGCAAGTGAACAAACTGGTTGACTACGCCATTGAACACGGAGTCAATTATTTTGATACAGCACCTGTCTATTGCATGGGTGGGTCGGAAGCCGCTACGGGTATCGCACTGCATCGATATCCTCGTGACAAGTACTTCGTTGCCACAAAACTATCAAACTTCGACCCCGCCTCGCAAACCAGAGAGGGTTCCATCGAGATGTATCGCAATTCGATGAAATACCTTCAGGTGGATTATATCGACTACTATCTGCTACACGCCCTCGGTGGTGGAATGGATGCGTTCCGTCAAAGATACATTGACAATGGGGTGCTGGAATTCCTCATGGAAGAGCGGAAGGCCGGAAGAATACGAAACCTGGGATTCTCGTATCATGGTGATAGAGAGGTCTTCGATTACCTACTCGCTGAAAACGATAAATACCAATGGGATTTCGTGCAGGTGCAACTTAATTATCTCGACTGGGACAATGCCAAGGAGTCCAGCCCGGGTAATACGGAAGCAAGATATCTCTACGAAGAACTCCAGAGTAGGGGAATACCTTCCGTTGTTATGGAACCACTGCTCGGCGGAAGACTGGCAAAACTCCCCAAATATTTGGTGAAAGAGTTGAAACAGCGCGACCCGCAGAAATCTGTCGCATCCTGGGCCTTCAGATTTGCTGGTTCGCTGGAGGGTGTGCTTACCGTACTCAGTGGCATGACCTATATGGAACACCTGAAGGACAACTTGCTGTCGTATTGTCCATTGGAATCACTCACCGAGGAGGACAAGGAATTTCTATACGGTATCGCCACCAAGATGCTCGAAGTGAAGACCATTCCCTGCAACGACTGCGACTATTGTATGCCATGCCCATATGGTCTTGATATTCCGGCTCACTTTGTGTATTATAACAAATGCCTGAATGATGGCGTCCTGCCACAAAACCCGGATGATGAAGACTATGTGAAGTATCGCAGACAGTTCTTACTTGGATACGACCGTGCCATCCCCAAATTGAGGCAGGCCAACCATTGCATTGTTTGTGGCGAATGTGTGCCGGAATGTCCGCAAAGTATCAATATCCCACAGGAGTTGGCCAAAATCGATGAGTTTGTAGAGAAACTCAAACAAGAAATGTAGAAGTTGGATAATCGAATAAAAATTAAAGCCTTTTTTCTTGCAATATTAGAAAAAAGGCTTTATTTTTGCAAAAAATATTCAATACTATGTCAACCTTTGGCCAATGACACATGGCCAATAACACAAATACTGAGACTATGAAAATACTTGCCATTAATCCGGGAATGATCTCGACAAAGGTGGGCGTATTCCATGACGAGGAAATCGTCATGCACGCATGTATCAACCATCCTTTCGAGGAACTGTGCCGTTATCCTTTCATTATGGATGAATTCGACTACAGAAAGGAAAAACTGCTCGAGGAACTGAAAAACCAGAACGTTGAGATGGACTTCGATGTTGTTGTGGGAAGAGGGGGACTCGTCAAACCCATCGAGAGCGGGGTCTATGAACTCAATGAGAAAGTGATTGAGGACACCATGCATCCCCGGTTGCATCATGCATGCAACCTCGGCTCGCTCATCGCACTGAGTATCGCAAAGGAAATACCGGGATGCAAGGCGTTTACAGTGGATCCGGGTGTGGTCGATGAACTGGAAGATATCGCACGCATATCGGGTATGCCTGAGATTCCCCACCAGACTATCTGGCATGCGCTTAACCAACGAGAGATTGCCAAGAGATACTGTCGGGAACATGGTGTGAAATATGAGGAGCAAGACCTCATTGTCTGCCATCTCGGAAGCGGTATCTCGTTCGCTATGCATCACCATGGGAAGGCCATTGCCTGTAGCGACGCTCTCAGTGGCGACGGACCATTCAGTCCGTCCAGGGCGGGTACACTTCCATCGGTGCAACTCATCAAACTATGCTATAATGGACAATATACCGAGAAGGAAATGTTGCGTAAGGTGAACGGACACAGCGGACTGACGGCACACTTAGGCACCAATGATGTGCGCGAGGTGGTACGTAGGATAGAGGAGGGCGACAAGCATGCAAAATT
>JAFZAE010000277.1 GCA_017548385.1 Prevotella sp. | reverse complement strand
TAATATGATGCTTCAGAAACTGATAGCTGATCAATCTCAATCAGAGGAAGAGTTTAATCAATCTTTGGAGTTCCATTCAACCTTCCCTCAACGAGGTTTGTGAGTCGTACGAATTGTGGGATGGAGAGTTGCTCTGGGCGGAAAGTCATCATTTCGTTGGCCATGAATGCCTCGTCCATAGCATCGGCTGGTAGGATTTGTCGGAGGGATACGCGCAGCATTTTGCGACGCTGGTTAAAAACTGTTTTTACCACCCTCCGGAAGAGTTTCTCATCACATCCGAGGTCGGTCACCTCGTTACGTGTCATACGTATGACAGCACTTTTCACCTTTGGTGGAGGGTTGAATACCGTTTCATCCACGGTGAAGAGATACTCCACATGATACCATGCCTGTATGAGCACACTGAGTATGCCGTACGCTTTGTTACCCGGCTGCGAGGCGATACGCAAGGCCACCTCGTGCTGTATCATGCCGGTACAACAAGGAATGATGTCCTTGTTGTCGAGCATTTTGAAGAAGATTTGCGAGGAGATGTCATAGGGATAGTTGCCAGTGAGCACAAACGGTTTACCATCGAAGAGCGTATGAAGGTCCATACGAAGAAAATCGTCGGCGATAATACACTCCTTCAGTGTGGGGAAATGCTCATAGAGCCATCTTACAGACTCATCATCGATTTCTACAACTTTTACTTCACGTGGTTTTTCTATTAGGAACTGTGTGAGCATTCCCATACCCGGTCCCACCTCCAAGATGGGGATATTGGGACACGCATCAACGGTGTCCGCAATATCCTTCGCCACATTGAGGTCGGTGAGGAAATGCTGTCCGAGATTTTTCTTTGGTTTTACTTGGCGCATGAAATTAGGAGTTAGGGGTGAGAAATTAGATATAAAAAATTGGATAGATTATATTATTTGAATACAAAAATAATGCATTTATTTTGTGTGTTTGCCTTTCCTTATTCCGAAAAAGGCATAGAGCATATGTAAACGATTGCTTTTTTCACATTTATTCCATCATTATATCATTATGGCATCTCACTATTATCAGTCTTTACTTCATGTTGTTTACCAAGAATGTTGAATTTGAGGGAGGCACCATCGCTTCGCACGTCAATGGTAACGGGAGCCCCCATTACAAGCGGCATGTTTACATCGCCGTGACCACCAGGGAAGCCACAAAGTACAGGTATGTGATACTCAGTAAGCAGATCGTGGAGCATAGCCTCGACACTCCCGTATGTAAACTCGTTGCCGCAATCGGTCATCTCACCAATAATCACGCCCTTACAACGATCTAGCACACCGTTCAACTGAAGGATACGCATCTGTCTGTCGATATTATGCATGGATTCCTCCACCTCTTCAATGAAGAGGATTAAATCATTGCCCAATGTGGCATCAGCTTGAGAGCCAAGATTTGGCACAAAGGTGCAAAGATTCCCACCCACGAGCGTACCAGTAGCCTTACCCTCGATATTCTGTGGGTGGACTGGCAATTCATAGCATGGTACTTGCCCCATAAGCAAGTCACGCATCAGTGTACTGGATGCATCAGTTGCTCCTTTGGCAAGGAACGAACTCATTGTGCCATGAATACTCATCACGCCGGCTCGGCTCAATAGTCCGTGAAGAGTAGAGATATCACTGAATCCCACAAGCCATTTGGGTGATGCAGCGAGTTCGCTGAGCGACATTTGATTGATATATTGGATGGTGCCATATCCGCCACGGTTACAGATGATGGCCTTGATGTCTGGGTCGCTCAATGCCCATCGTATATCACTGAGACGCTCTTCCACTGTTCCAGCATACCTACCGAGAACCACCTTGCCCACATTGGGGCCGACAACAGGCACCAATCCCCAGTTACGTAGCACGGCAACTGTTTTCTCCACATTCTCCATCGGTGTGAAATAAGATGGCGAAATCAAAGCCACCTTGTCGCCGGCTTTCAGATAATCGGGTTTCACACAATTCAATGTCACAAGCTTGTCGGATGCTTCACAGCATTGTGCGTTTGCATTCAAGACGACCATTATGAGGACTGTCAATAGTAATAGATATTTTTTCATTATTTTATTGATAAAAATGATTTACGAGTCAATTTTATTACCTTCTGCATAGATGCGCTGAACAATGAACGCACAGTTATTTTTAATCATAATAAGTGTCGTTATTTACAAGACAATGATTATAATATAGTATCTGTTGTCATATAAGTCAATATTCACCACAAAAGTACTGAAAAATAAGTCAAACTTTCTTTTAGAAATAGAAAAGTTTTGTTTTTTTTGTATTTTGTGATATTTTAAGTAAATTTGCATGCTTAAAATGATTAATTGGGAATGAAGCAAAAGACTAAGTTTTTTTGGAAGAAAAACATTGTCATTTTCGATGAAAAATGTAGGACTGTACTAGATAAATGGCACATTACCCATCCCATCTATGAAAAAGTCATCCTACCCTTGGAAGTTACCATCTATCAGGCACATGATTACAAATTGATTCCTGCCTTCAAAAGGGAATATTTCAAAATGCTTAATAGGTATGTTCCCGAATGGAAAGAAAAAGACCCCACATATCTGAAAAAACTCGAAAAAGATATGGTGAGAGCACATATCTGCAATCGTATGGATGCAGAAGAATATTTCCTCTATGATTTTGAGCATCAGAATTATTGGCAACGTTTGGAATGGCTTTCTGACAAGGAGCGTTTTATCTTATTGCAAAGACATTACGGTGAAAATGTCTTTGCAGAACTGAGAAACAAGTCCTTCTTTTACAATTTAGCCAAGAATTATTTTCATCGGGATGTGTGTTTTGTTGGCAAAGAAAAACCATTTGAATTATTCTTACAATTCACAAAAAAACATCCACATTTTATAGTAAAGCCCCTTGAAGGTAGTTTAGGGGCAAACACTTATATTATAGAAGTTGATAGCGAAGAAAGAGTTCATATATTACACCAAAAACTCATAGAAAGGGGTGAATGGATAGCCGAAGAATTAATCAAGCAACATCAGATAACAGAAGCCTGGAATCCATCGAGTGTTAATACTTTTAGAGTGCCCTCCTTCCGCACAAAAGATGGTGTGAACATTCTCCAGCCATTCTTCCGTACAGGTAGGAATGGGTCGGTCGTTGATAATGCCGGCCATGGTGGTATTTTTGCCGTTTTCGACCCAGAGACAGGAATTATCACTACTGATGGCGTCGATGAATATGGAGGAAGATTTGAATGTCATCCTGACTCCGGTTTAAAATTCAAAGGCTGGGAAATACCATATTGGGACGAATTGAAGACGTTGGTGGCCAAGGTGCATCACTCATTGCCAGAACATCATAGATATGTGGGTTTTGATTTTGCCCTTACAAATGAAGGGAAATGGGTGCTTGTAGAGGGCAATTGGGGCCAGATGGTGGGCCAGATGGCTGAACTCAAAGGTATCCGCAAGAAGTTTGTTAAATATATTTCATAAAGACGAGATATGGGAAAAGAAATTGTGAAAAGCAGTAAGGCTACGTTTGGAAAGTTAAAAATGTTTGCTTCACGTAGAACAGAGCTGAAAAACCTCAAGAAAATCACTAAGGGCCTTGTGTTATCACGCCTCACTGAAGCAGAAGAACATGAAGCCAAGGAATATTGGAAAAGGCTGCCAGTGAAACTAAATCTAGCAGAGTTTCATGTTTTTAAGACACTTTCACACTTTGACAAGAGATTCTTGCCCATAGATTTGTATTTTCCTTATATAAAAAAGAGTCTCAATCCTGACATATATACATTTGCTCTGGGCCACAAGGCACTTTTTCACAATATTTATCGTGACTTTGCACAGCCTGCCACAATAGTGATGAAGATACGTGGCACCTTCTTCGACGTAAGCGGACGAATTATCCCTCAACAACAGGCTGAAGAACTAATTCAATCCCATCATAGTTGTATTATCAAACCGACAATCAACACAAGATGCGGTAAAGGAGTGAAAGTATTACATCCGGCAGAGACCTCCATTGATAATCTTTTAAAATCTTACGGAGAAGACTTTATTGTTCAGGAAATACTAGAGCAATCTCCTCAAACATCTCAATTCAATCCACATTCCCTGAATACTTTCAGAGTAACATCACTATTCATCAATGGAAAGGTTAGCATATGTGCCATTAGTCTAAAATTTGCGCAAGGAAACAGTGTGGTGGATAATCTGAGAGCCGGAGGATTGATGATTAGTGTAAATGAAGATGGACAGTTTCACGATTTCGCACTTGACCATGCCTTCATCAAATACGATAAACTATCAAATGGCCAGAGTTTCTCCTCAATCAAGATATCAGAGGTAAGCAAAATTGTTGAGCTCATAAAAGAAAAGCATCCATTAATTTTGCCCAATCTAGGTATCGTAGGATGGGATATCGCGTTGGACAGCCAAAACAACCCAGTCCTTATAGAACCCAACGTATGGTATCCAGGAATACAATATTCTCAGCATTGCGCCCAAAGACCCATCTTTGGTGAACGCACTGACGAAGTAATAGATTTTGTACTGGCTCATCCTCCTGTACTATACTAACCTCTGGCAGATGGCAGGTCAGATGGCTGAGCGCAAAGGGATACGCAAGCTGTTTTTAAAATATATCACTTAACCCCTCCTAAAGGTTAATCAATCGGCCTAATAAAGCCACGACATTCCCCGTTCTCTGTCATCTTAAAAATTCTCTCTTGATAGTTATACTTTACTTTGACTTTCCCTGCTTTTGTGGCATGGATGGTGAATTCATACACTTGCCCATTTCTCCATTTTATATCCACGGTATAGCCACCACGAGCACGGAGGCCGGTCACGCTACCATTGCTCCACTCCTTAGGAAGTGCAGGGAGTAATTCTATGCCCCCATCACCACTCTGAAGTAACATCTCGCAGACACCAGCGGTACCACCGAAGTTTCCATCAATCTGGAATGGTGGATGTGCATCGAGCAGATTTGGATATGTGCCTCCGGAGCGACGGCGATCGGGGCCACGATAATCGTCGGGCGACACGTATGTGAGCAGTTTTTGGTAGATATGATATGCCTGGGCGGCATCATGCAGACGAGCCCAAAGATTGATGCGCCATCCGGTACTCCATCCCGTGGTGCGGTCACCCTTGATTTCCAGGCTTCGTTTAGCAGCAGCAGCCAAGTCAGGTGTTCCCTCTTTTGTGATTTGATGTCCAGGATAAAGACCAATGAGATGCGACTGATGGCGATGCTGTGGGTCCCAATCATCCCAGTCGTAATACCACTCATTGATGTCGCCCTCATGCCCGATGGTATAGGGATGGAGACGTCGCAGGGAGGCCTCTGCCTCACGTCGGAATTTCTTATCGACACCAAGGATTTTGCTGGCAGCAATGGTATTCTGCAGCAGTTCACGGATGATGGCCATGTCGGCAGTGCCACCATAGCAGGTTGTGCCATGGTATCCTTCTGTTGTTCTGTATTCGTTCTCGGGCGAAGTGCTGGGAGCTGTGATGAGTTCACCAGCGACACGCGGATTGTCGATGAGCCAGTCAAGGCAGAACTCACTGGCACCCTTTAGCAGGGGATAGGCTGTCTGTTGAAGGAACTCCTTGTCTTGCGTATACTGATAATGTTCCCACAACGCCTGTGAGAGCCAGGCTCCACCCATGTTCCAGTTACTCCATTCCGGACTTTCACGTTTCTCGCCCACAGGGTTGGCCATAGCCCAGATGTCACTATTATGACTGGAGCACCAACCACGGTCGATGCCATAGTAGTTGTGCGCCACATGGTGTCCATTATCGGCTAGCGACTTCATGAATCCCCATAATGGTGCGGTCATCTCACTCAAATTTGCCACCTCTGCCGGCCAGTAGTTTTCCTCAAGATTGATGTTAACAGTATAGTTGCCTCTCCAGGGAGAGTAGAGTTTATTGGCCCAGAGTCCTTGCAAGTTGGCAGGCACCTCTGGCGTCCGCGAACTGGCTATCAGCAGATAGCGACCATATTGAAAATACAAGGTCTCTAATAATCTACTGTCGCCTCCATTATCGGTGTGGCGTTTCAACAGCGAGTCGGTGGGTATGCTTAAATCCCGAGTGGTATTTTGTGGGTCATCGCTCAAACAGAGGCGCAGACGGTCGTAATACTCTCTATAGTCAGCGATATGGCGCTCACGCAATTGATCATAGGTATAGTTGACTGTGTGCCAGATATCATCATTGATATTTGCCACATAATCAGCCCCGTTGTTCACGGGGTGATTCGCCGCCCCATTGAAACTGGTTTCATTGACAAGATAGACGGTTAGGTCAGAAGCTTTACGCACTGTTAAAGTGCTGTCTGAGGCCCAAATGGTGCCATCGCTACTCTTCGCCGATATGATACAACAGTAGTGTATGCTCTCATCTGGAGAACCTACGGCATGTCCATGCATCACCATCTCCCCCTGGTTGCTGATGATTGTCCCACAGCCGTCGAAATCTGCACTGGTGGGACTGCATTTCACCTTATGTGGTACTTGGGCGGTTAGAGATAAACGGCAATTAATCCCACCCTTTTTATCGGCATTAATATGGATGGCTATCAGTTTGTCGGGATTGGTGGCAAAATATTCCCGTGTATAGTGCGTATCGCCCAATGTATAACTGTCACGGCAGAATGCACTATCAAGGTTTAGCTCCCGCCGGTATTCAGTAGGGTTGCCAAAACCATTGTCATCAACAATATGCAGTGTGCCCAAAGGCTGATAGAATTGCGAGTTGGGACCTTGCACATGTAGTTGGAGACTGTCTGCCAATGCATAGTCTTCAGCGAAAAGAGCCTTACGGATTTCCGGTATCCATTTGCTTGCCCCTGCATCGAGCTGAGGATCAACGGGCTTTCCTGTCCAAAGTGTGATGTCGTTGAGATAAATAATGTTGTCGGATACTCCACCATAGACAAGTGCTCCCAACTTACCGTTTCCTATTGGCAATGATTCCTCAAAATAAACTGCTGGCCTGTCATACCACAACACCATGGGTGGTTGCTGTTGACTAAAAGCATTTAATGAAATAGTGACAAAGAGAAGCAACAGATACTTATTCATAACACAGTATTAAATGATTTCACTATTATTTATCATGCAGAATGCGGACATCTTCCGACATCCGCATTCACAAAATTATCCTTAATTAAGCATCAATATTTGCGTAGATAGCATTGGCCTCAATAAACTCACGTCGTGGCCCCACATCGTCGCCCATAAGCATAGAGAAGATTTCATCTGCCTCTGCTGCATTCTCTATACTCACCTGTTTCAACAAACGTTTCGAGGGATCCATGGTGGTTTCCCAAAGTTGATCAGGGTTCATCTCACCAAGACCTTTGTATCGCTGTGTGTGGATGTTGGCATCCTCAACACCATTGCCATACTTATCAAGGAACGCCAGTCGCTGCTGTTCGGTATAGCAATATTCCTTGACCTTGTTCTTATAGGTGCAGAGATATAACGGTGGGCTTGCGATATACAGGTGTCCCTCTTGAATCACTTTCGGCATAAAGCGATAGAAAAGCGTCATGATAAGTGTGTCGATGTGTGAGCCATCGACATCGGCATCGGTCATAATGATTATCTTGTCGTATCGTAGTTTGTCGATGTTAGCCTCCTTGTCGCCTTCTCCATCTACACCAAATCTCACACCGATACTCTGAATAATATTCATAACTGACTCACTCTCAAAGACTTTATGCCACATAACCTTCTCTACATTGAGAATTTTACCACGCAGTGGCAAAATAGCCTGTGTATAGCGGTCACGTCCCTGCTTGGCAGAGCCACCAGCAGAGTCACCCTCGACAAGGAAAATCTCACACGCCTTTGGGTCTTTGTTGGAACAGTCGGCCAACTTACCTGGAAGTCCGCCTCCAGACATCACATTTTTACGCTGTACACTTTCACGTGCCTTACGTGCAGCAATACGTGCCGTGGCAGCAAGCACCACCTTGTCGCATATCAGCCTTGCCTCCTTAGGATGCTCCTCAAGATAATTGGCAAGCGCCTCGCCAACAGCTTGCTGGACTGCACCTGCCACCTCGCTGTTTCCCAGTTTGGTTTTTGTCTGCCCTTCAAATTGAGGTTCTGCAACTTTGATAGAGATGACAGCTGTAAGTCCCTCGCGGAAGTCCTCACCGGCAATTTCTATCTTGGCTTTTTCAATCTGTTTGGCGATAGCCGGCTCATTGTCAGCATACTTTTTAAGCGTGAGCGTCAAAGCCTTTCGGAATCCTACCAAGTGAGTACCACCCTCAATGGTATTGATATTGTTTACGTAGGAGTGGATGTTCTCGGAATAGTCTGTGTTATACATCACGGCCACTTCGATAGGAACTCCTTGCTTTTCTGTCTTCAAATAAATAACATCGTCGAACAGATGAGTACGATGGCGATCGATAAACCTAACAAACTCCTTCAACCCCTCTTTAGCATGGAATATTTCCTGCCGTATTTTTCCCTCATCATTGGGGCGCAAGTCTGTCAATGTGATGGTGATGCCAGCATTCAAATACGCCAACTCTCGCATACGACGAGCGATGATGTCATATTGATAAACTGTGGTTGTGAAGATAGTTGGGTCGGGCCAGAATTGCTGTCGGGTACCTTGCTTATCGGTTGTACCCACGACTTTGACAGGATACAGAGCCTTTCCTTTTTCGTACTCCTGCTGATAAATCTTTCCATCGCGGAATACTTGCGATTTCATGTGTGAAGATAGTGCGTTGACACAACTTACACCCACACCATGCAGTCCGCCACTCACTTTATATGAGCCTTTGTCGAATTTTCCACCTGCATGCAGCACGGTCATCACCACTTCGAGAGCAGACTTGTGTAGTTTCTTATGCTCGTCAACGGGAATACCACGACCATTATCTTGTACTGTGATAGAATTGTCCTCATTGATGGTCACTTCAATATGACTACAAAAGCCAGCCATAGCCTCATCGATGGAGTTGTCCACCGTCTCGTTAACCAAATGATGAAGTCCTTTCTCACTGATGTCGCCAATATACATAGCAGGACGCTTTCTAACGGCTTCCAAGCCTTCAAGCACCTGTATGTTTTTAGCAGAATAATTGCTTTCGTTGTTTAGATTCTCTGACATTTTTTATTCACTCTAATAGACTGCAAAATTACAAAATTTCCATCACATTAGGAAATAAAAAAATGCAAAAAATAAGTAATTTTTGTGGCTTTTTATAATGAAAAAGCAAATGGGCCGCAACAGTAGTTGCGACCCATCACTATTCTTTGTTTTGCCAGTTAAGCCAGCTTATTGATGTAACGTGTTAGACTTGATTTCAGGTTGGAAGCCTTGTTCTTATGGATGATATTGGTCTTTGCCAATTTATCCAGCATTTTCTGCACACTTGGATAAAGTGCAGCAGCCTCTTCCTTGTTTGTCATGGCACGCAACTTGCGCACTGCTACGCGCATATTCTTAGCGTAGTACTTATTGTGAAGCTGTTTCTTTTTGTCCTGGCGGATTCTCTTAAGGGATGATTTGTGGTTTGCCATCTTTATATTACTTTCTATTATTTTTATATTGCAGTCCATAGCAGAGTCGAACTGCTCTTTAGAGAATGAAAATCTCTCGTCCTAACCGATAGACGAATGGACCATTGACTTAATTTGCGGATGCAAAGTTACACCTTTTTCAGATACCGACAAAATTTTTCCGCTTTTTTTTTCATTTTATTGTTGTTTTTCTGATTTTTACTCATGTTTTTTGATGAATTTGTCGTAATTTTACACCCATTATGACGATAAAGACGAAGGCAATAGTGCTTAGAAGTGTGAAATATGGTGACAACTCCCTCATAGTTGACATGCTCACAGAACGATGTGGAAGGTCTTCATTTATAATTCGACTATCAAAATCCTCCAAAGGCAAATTTCGCCGCAACTTATTCATTCCTTTGACAATTTTGGAGGTGGATTATGAGTTGAAACAGACGGCCACCCTCTTGCGCATAAAAGACGTGCATGTGGTGATTCCATTGCCCTCTCTGCTTTCACATCCCTATAAACTGTCGATAGGTATGTTCCTATCAGAATTTCTGGTATATGCCACACGCGATGAGAACGACAACAACCCACTATATAATTATGTTGAAAAGAGTTTGCAATGGCTCGATGGAGTGGAAAATCATTTTTCCAACTTTCACCTAGTCTTTATGATGAGGATGACAAGGTTTGTGGGGTTTCTCCCATACACATCCGACTATCACGATGGTGATTATTTCGACATGCTTAACGGTAGTTTTTGCGAGCGTGCACCCTTGCACAGCCATTTTCTCACACCCAATGATGCCTCAAAGTTAGGGATACTAATGCGTCTGGATTACCCCACGATGCACCTTTGTGTAATGACCCGTCCAGAGCGCAATCGCTGTCTAGATGTGATACTCGACTATTATCGCCTACATATTCCCGGGTTTCCGGAACTCAAGTCTTATCAAGTATTGAAAGAACTATTCAAATAGCAATGGATGACAAATTTATGAGTTAGCAAATATGCCACATTTACAAAAGCAAGAAGAGGATGCACCTTATATTATATATAGGTACATCCTCTCTTTTTAGGATAGATATAATTTACCCGAAGACTATTTTGCTTGAGTTGGAACTTGATTCGCTTGTTGTCTCAGTTTTATCCACTTCTTCTCCAGAAGCCTGTCGTCTGATTTCATCGAGAGTCTGCTGTGTACGCTTATATGTAGGAGAATTTTCCACCGCCATGATAATATCTTCGTTGTCTAAATCTTCTTGTCTAAAGAGATATATGCGATAGCGGCGTTTAACTTGTTTGCTGTCACCACCATAATAACGGTCACGGCGCTCCTCGTTATCCAGTTTCTTTGCCTCTTCTTCGGCTCTACGTCGTGCATCTTCTTGCGAAAGTTTGTTAATACGATCGTTCATGAGATGATCCACGTTCTCGATACCAAATCCTGTAGCAAGAATAGTCACCTTCACGCGTTTTCCGAGTTCCGGGTCAACTGCGAGTCCCCATTTGATTTCAAAATCATCGCTGAATTTTGCCATGAAATCGTTGACATCATTCATTTCCTCCATCATCAGGCCGCTCGATCCTTTTTCATTAGCAAAAGTGATGCTAAGGAGAATCTTCTTAGAATTGAACACGTCGTTGTCGTTTAGCAATGGTGAATGCAGTGCGTCCTCAATAGCTTTCTTCACGCGCCCCTCACCTTCGCCATAGCCAGTACTCATAATGGCAACTCCGCCATCTTTGAGCACAGTCTTCACATCGTTAAAGTCGAGGTTGATAAGTCCATGAACTGTGATAATCTCTGCGATACTCTTGGCAGCCACACTGAGTGTGTCATCGGCCTTGGCGAAAGCATCGAGCACTCCCAATTCCGGATAGATTTCACGCAAGCGCTCATTGTTTATTACAAGCAGTGCATCAACATGCTTGGCCATCTCTTCGACACCGTCGAGAGCCTGGTCGATTTTCTTTGCTCCCTCAAAACGGAAGGGAATGGTCACAATACCCACAGTGAGGATATCGAGCTCTTTTGAGATACGTGCAATCACAGGGGCTGCACCAGTACCTGTACCACCGCCCATACCAGCAGTGATAAACGACATTTTTGTACCGTCGTTGAGCATAGAGCGCAATTCAGGCTCACTCTCCTCTGCAGCTTGACGTGCACGCTCTGGCTTGTTACCAGCTCCCAATCCTTCCTGGCCAAGCTGAATATGCATAGGCACAGGTGAGTCGTTAAGAGCCTGACGATCGGTGTTACATAATACGAATGTTACATCATGGATGCCTTCACGGTACATGTGGTTGACGGCATTACCGCCGCCACCACCAACACCAATGACTTTGATGATACTTTTGTCTTGTGAAATTCCCTCGAAATTCAGGGTATCTGATTTTTTGTTTGGCATATTTTTTATATTTGGTTTTGGGGTATATTAAAATAAAGTGTACTGATTAAATCTCATAGAGGGATTACTTTTCACCTTTCTCTTCTTCATCAGAGATCAGTTTATTTCCAAAGTCTTTCAAAGTGGTCCACACCTTGTTCACACCTTTGTTCTTCTTTTTCTTGCGTTCTTCTTCTTTACGTCTTTGTTCCTCTTCGTATTTTATCTGTGCAATGCGGGCGGCTTCAGCCTCTTCTTTTCGTCTTCTTTCATCTTCAATTTGTTGCTTTTCTCGCTCAGTCATTACAGTTCCCGTCTCCAAATCCACAATTTTACGTGGGGGACGATTTGTATCAACTGTTGTAGTTCCTCCTGCAGGGTTATTACCCCCAAAGAGATCCGTTTTTTGGTTGATGGGTTGCCCGGCACAATTCATATCACCCTTTGCAAGCAATCCGATGGCTGTACACATGGTACCATTGTGAGCATTGACATCTTTGTCGGTGGATGTCACATTCTGAATCACAGTCCCTGCAATACGAATCTTAGTCTGGTGCGTTTTCTCCGCAAATGCACGTTTGATGTTATTCATATTAGAACCGCCACCTGTGAGAATAATCCCTCCCAGAAGTTTAGAACTATATTCCTTGGGCACTTGATACCATACGTTTTCGATGATCTCACTGACACGTGCCTCGACCACATCTACAAAAGTTTGTTGGTCGATAGTACGCTCGTTGTCAATAGGGATTGTCTTATCTTTATCAATATCATTGGGGTCGGTATATGCTGAAGCATATTTAATCTTTAATGTCTCTGCATCCTTTTCTTCCATTGGCCAAGATGCAAGATCTTTGGTGATATTGTTACCACCAAGAGGAATAACAGCCAGATGACGGAGAATATTCTTATAGTAAACCGATACGGTGGTGGTGTCGGCACCAAGGTCCACGAGCACACATCCACTACGTTTCTCGGTGTCGGTAAGTACACTATGTGCCAATGCTATAGGTGCAAGATACATCTCAGCAATAGCTATGCCCGCACTCTCAAAACACTTGTTGAGGTTGCGATAGAAAGATTTACGGCAGAGGATGTTGAGGAAATTGCCCTCAAGTTTATTGCACTGAATACCCACAGGGTCAATTTGATACTGTGTACCCACTTTATATTCCTGTGTGGCGGCATCAAGTATCTCCTGCTCGGGATAGGACATACTGCGGTTGTTGTCCATCAATTCGTTAATCATATCTTGGCTGATAACACCATCGTCGGGTATGTTCTTAACAATCACATTCTTGATGCTACGAATAGATTGTCCGCCCACTCCCACATAAACTTGCGATATGTCGGCCTTAAGCAATGACCTTAATTTTTTAATCACATTGTTGAGACATACGCTTGTTTTGTCAATGTTGTAAACCACACCCTTACGTATGCACGAGGTGGCATCCTCTCTCACCACGGCAAGTATCTGGATACTGCCATCCATGCTTTTCCTGCCTGCTATGCCGGTAATCATGGTTGATCCCAGCTCAATTGCTACTATGAAGTCCTTTGCTGTCATATTGTATGTATTTATTATCGATGGATTTCTCCGTTGTTGGTCTAAAAGATATTGATTATTCCCTATTTATTGTTTTTGCTCTTTCACATTTTTCGACTCTTGGTCTTTTTTTGTCACGCTCTCTTTTTCTTTGTCTCCTTTCTGTTCTACACTCATGGCTTCAATCTGCTTCGCTTCATCTGCTTTGCTTTTGCCATTTTTTGTGCAGATTATCTGATTGTCAAATTCAATATTAATATATTTATACTTATTCCATCCAATTTTTGTCAGTCCATAGACGTAGAATTTCTCCAGTCTTTGGAGTTTGTGGTCAAGGAACTTTTCTATTTCCTGGTCTCTTCGTTCTTTATCTTTATATTGAGGCAGGCGTCCAATTTTCACAGAATGGTTGCCCACTCTTGGTACGATTTCCATGTCACCATTTGAGAGTATATTGATTTGCTCTATCTGGTATCTCCAGAAATCGCTTGCCGTGATAAACCTACTTACCGGTGCAAGATAGTCCTTGGCATATTGTCGGCTTATGTTCCCAGTAGCAATAATCAAGTCTGAGGTATAACCTTCGCCCTGCATCATATTACCATCTTTGTCAAGATAGTAATTGTCACCATTATCTGCCATAACTCTGATAAATGGCATACGCTGGTTGACCTTGATGTTGACTGTACCGCTGATTGTCTTATAACATTCCACTTTGTCGACGAAAGAATTGTTTTCAAGTGTTTCCTCAATTTTTCGAGTATCCACTTCATTTAGTGGTGATGTTTGTGGGTAGAGTCCTTTTTCCTCAAGAATAGTTTTAATGTCATAAGCGCTTAGGAAGCCATAGTTCTCTTCATCCGAAATGGAGATTTTAACTTCATTACACGTCTCACGTTGATGGTCAGGCATAGTAAATGAAGTGATGGCTAGTATCAGATATACCGCCAAGATGGTATCAAGTACCACGTATGAGACAGTTTTCCATTTGATGCTCATGACTTCTTCGCTATTATTTCGGTGATTTCTGGCATGAGATTATCGAGGTCTCCCGCTCCCAATACGACTAGAACGTCGAAATCTCGTTCAGTCACATAGTTTAAAACATCACTGCGTCGAATCATGCATTTCTCAATTCCTGGGCGCAAGTTATCATAGATAAGTTGAGATGTGACACCAGGTATCGGCAGTTCACGTGCAGGATAGATATCGCATAACACCACCTCGTCGGCCAGGCTCAAACTCTCGGCAAAATCTTTGTAGAAATCGCGTGTACGAGTATATAGATGTGGCTGAAAGAGGATGGTAATCTTGCGTCCCTGATATAGCTGGCGAAGACTTGAGGCACATTGCCTTATTTCCATGGGATGGTGTGCATAGTCGCTAAGCAGTACATGCTGCTCGTTGTTGATATGGAAATCGAACCGTCTGTCTACCCCTTTGTATGTAAGCATGCCTTCACGTAATTCATCGGGAGTACATCCACAAAGCTGAGCCATAGCCATAGCAGCAATACCATTAACGATGTTGATGGGTATAGGTTGCCCAAGTCTCACATTGCAAACATTACCCAGAGGCGACACCATGTCAAATGAGATATTGCCATTGGCAATTACAATGTTTTCAGCATGGAAGTCGCCCTCATCGCGACTATATTCATAAACTTTTACACCTTCCCGAACATCAGGCTTCACTTCCAACCCCTTGTGTATGATTAAGGCACCGCCTGGCTGTATCAATGTGGTGTAGTGTCTGAAACTCTCCAAATAAGCCTCTTTTGTGCCATAAATGTCAAGATGGTCAGGGTCTGCAGCAGTTATGACACTCATCCAAGGACGCAGCCAATGGAAAGAGCGGTCGTATTCATCCGCTTCTATTACCACAAAGTCGCTGTCAGAGAGGATATAGTTGGTGCCATAGTTTTTGGAGATTCCTCCCAAAAAAGCATTGCAGTCGATGTGGCTCTGATGCAAGATATGAGCACACATACATGATGTGGTTGTCTTGCCATGAGTACCAGCGACGCAAAGACCTTTATGTGAACGTGTGAGTGTACCAAGTACTTGTGCACGTTTTTGTATTTCAAAACCACCAGATTGGAAATATGCGAGTTCCTTGTGGTCGGCAGGTATTGCAGGTGTATAAATGACCAGTGTTTGTTCTGAATTCCGACACACCTCAGGAATCTTGTCCACATCCTCCTCATAATGGATATTCATACCTTCCTGGCAGAGTTGCGCAGTAAGCACAGAAGGAGTGCGGTCGTAACCTGCTACGAACGCCCCTCTGCTCATGAAATACCTTGCGAGAGCACTCATACCAATGCCTCCAGCTCCCACAAAGTAAACAGATTTTATATCCTTTATCTCCATTGGTTTTCTCTTACTTCTTTTCTTGTCGCTCAGCCATTTCAATCACTGCATCAGCAATGATTTCAGCAGAGTTGGGAAGTGCCATCTTCAGGATGTTTGCACTTAATGACGACAGTTTCTCCTCATCTTGAGCAGTTTTAACAGCCATTTCCAGCAATTTGTCAGGAGCCTCAGCATCCCTGACATGAATTGCGGCATCTCTATTAGCCAAAGCCATAGCATTTTTAGTCTGATGGTCTTCAGCCACATTGGGAGAGGGAACCAATATCACAGGTTTACCTATAAGGCAGAACTCAGAGATACTACTTGCCCCGGCTCGACTGATAACCAAATCGGCAGCTCTATATGCCAACCCCATGTCACTGATAAAATCAGTCATTTTCAACATAGGCAAGTCACCCTTCTTGCTCAATTCTTCGGCAAGTTGTTGATAATAGTATTTTCCGGTCTGCCAGATGAACTGCATTCCAGAGTTTTTTACGATGTCGATGTGCTTCAACACACTGTCGTTAATAGTCTTTGCACCTAAACTTCCGCCAACAATTAAGATTGTCTTCCGAGAGGGATCAAACCCCATTTTTCGGACAGCGTCCTCGCGACTAATCTTAGTATCAAGCAAAGTCTGTCTAACAGGATTTCCTGTGAGAATTATTTTCTCTGCTGGAAAGAAACGTTCCATCCCTTCGTATGCGACGCAAATTTTCTCTGCTTTCTTGGCAAGCAATTTGTTGGTCACTCCTGCGTATGAATTTTGTTCTTGTATCAGACAAGGTATACCCATGTCAGCACATTTGTTCAATGTTGGACCGCTGGCATACCCTCCGACACCTACAGCTGCCATAGGCTGAAACTCACGGATAATCTTTTTTGCCATGCGTTGGCTTTTCAAGATTTTGAACAGAACGCCGACATTCCGCCACAGGCGTTTGCGGTCAAAGCCGCAAATGGGCAATCCTTTTATCTCGTATCCTGCATCTGGAACACGTTGCATCTCCATGCGACCCTCAGCACCCACAAACAGAATTTCTGCCTCTGGACGCTTTGTTTTTATCGCATTAGCTATGGAAATTGCTGGAAAGATATGCCCTCCTGTGCCTCCACCACTGATGATGATTCTCAAATTTTTAACCATGCTTTTATTTCGATTGGCAAAATTACTCATTTTTTTTCTCTTATCACAATTTTTACAAGCAAATTATTTTGTGTTTTTGAGTTTTTAAGTTTTTTCTTGTGTTTTTATTTTCTTGTGTTTTTTGAGTTGTTTAAAGAGCGACGGCAAAACCGCCGCCTAAAGAATAGACGGTTTGAATAGAATCTTGCCAGAAAGAACCAGCTGTTGAACGCCTGCTTAGTTTGTGGATTTCTTCTTTGCTGAAATGCTTACACTCAACATAGCACCAATATATGCACAATTGATAATGGTCGATGTGCCGCCTTTACTAATAAGTGGCAATGGTTGGCCTGTGACTGGCGCCAATCCAACAGCCACCATCATATTGAACATTGCCTGCGTGACGAGCATTAGGCCAAGTCCCATCACAAGAAATGCCGGAAATGCATTCTCGCACCGATCAGCTATCCTACCAGCCCTAAATAGCAAGAAGATGTAAAGTAGCATCACCAAGATTGCCCCAAAAAGTCCCATCTCCTCAATGATGATGGCATAGATGAAGTCGGAGAACGACTGTGGCAAGAAATCACGTGCTTCTGAATTTCCAGGGCCTTTTCCCACGAATTCTGACGAGGCAATGGCAATATTCGAATAACCAATTTGCGCATCATTTCTAAGGTCAAAGCTATCTGGAGGAACATCCTCTGAACCAACAAATTTGATTATACGTTTTTTCCACGTTCCCGCTCTATGAAACATATCCTCAAAGAATGAAGTTGAGTCGACCTTTTCCGAACTCGACGTTGTATCATAGCGTTCTGTGAAATTTTGTTTGTCATTGGCCACAGGTTCCTCTTTTCCCAACAGAAATACCAGTCCTATCATGAGAGCCACAGCAACAACAGCCCCTCCAACGATTCGACCGAGAATTTTCCCTGATACTCTGCCATAGAACATCATTTCAACAACCACAATGAGAATAAGGACAGCAGTAGAGAGATTTTCAAGCAGAATGAGTCCTACAAGTGGTAATGTGGCCGTGCAGATATATTTGAACGTGTTTTTCTCTGTCCCATCCTCCGTCTGCATTGCACTGAGTATCTGCGCTGTAGCCAATACAATTGCTCCCTTTGCAATTTCTGATGGTTGAAACTGCACGCCAAGGAGCCCCACCCATCGTTGGGCTCCGTTGGTGGTCTGTCCAGCAACAAGCACCCATACCAAAGTGAGGAATGAGACGAGCAATAAAAAAGGCGTGACAATCTTAAAATATTTACAGTCAATATTCTGGACCACCACCGTGATGATAATACCTACCAACAAAAGGAGGGCATGCTTTGTCAATGGTCCCCAGTAATTGCTTTCGTCATACACGAGCATACTGCTGGAACTAAAGACTTCCATCACGCTGATGATGCAAAGGAAGAAAAAGATCATCCAGATGACCTTGTCTCCCTTAAAGAAATTGGCTAATGGTATTCTCATTTTCTATTTATTTCCAACATTAATTTTACAAGTTTCTCACAAGCGTCTTGAATTGTTCACCTCTGTCTTCCATGTTTTTGAAAAGGTCGAAACTAGCACAGCATGGACTCAGCAACACTGTTTCACCTGGCTTTGCCATTTCGTAGCACGCATTCACACAGTCTTTCATGCAATGGGTATCGCGAGTGGGGATTCCCAGTGGGTCGAAGAACAAATGAAGTTTGCTGTTGTCTGCACCAAGGAAAACTATGCCGCTACATTTCTCAACAACAAGCTGTTTAATAGCATTATAGTCGTTACCCTTGTCTTTACCTCCAACAATTAAGATTGTCTTTGTATTCATACTCTCCAAAGCATACCAGCATGCATCCACATTCGTAGCCTTAGAGTCGTTGACATATAACACCCCTCTCACCATAGCCACTTTTTCCAATCTATGCTCCACTCCTGGGAAATCACTCAGGCTTTTGCGAATATATTCTTTACGAACTCCTGCAATATTCGATGCAAGTCCTGCAGCCAAAGAATTGTATATGTTGTGTTTCCCTGTAAGGCTCAGTTCTTCTTGCTCCATATTGAAAGGTGTGGGTTTTTCAAGGATATATTTCCCTTCTTCGATATATCCTATCGAACCATTTGTTTTCAACTCTGAAAATGGATATTTAATGGCTTTTATATCATACTTCTCCAATTCACGTTTGATGATTGGATCGTCGTTCCAATAGATAAAACTATCATTGTCGGTTTGATTCTGTACGATACGCATCTTGGAATCCACATAATTTTGCATATTATTGTCATAACGGTCCAGATGGTCGGGAGTAATATTTAACAGAATGGCAATATTGGCACGGAAATCATACATATTGTCGAGCTGAAAAGAACTCAGTTCGATAATGTAGTATTCGTGTGGGTCTTCGGCAACTTGAAGTGCCAAACTTCGTCCAATGTTTCCTGCCAACCCAGCATCATATCCCGCAGATTTAAAAATGTGGTAAATCAGTGAGGTAGTGGTGGTTTTACCATTGCTTCCTGTAATACAAATCATTTTCGACTGCGTATATCTTCCAGCAAATTCTATCTCGCTTATGACATGAATTCCACGTTCTGCGACAGACATCATGATTGGTGCATTTGCAGGGATTCCTGGACTTTTAATTATCTCGTCGGCATTAAGAATTCTCTCTTCACTATGACATTCCTCTTCCCACTCTATACCATGGGAGTTGAGCATTTCCTTGTATTTTTCCTTTATTTTCGACATATCGGAAACAAACACATCGAAACCTTGTTTTTTTGCCAATACAGCGGCACCGGCACCACTCTCTGCCGCGCCTAATACAACTATTCTCTTCATATACAATCCTTTCTTCTTACTTTATCGAACTTCTTCCAAATCTTTGTACTTTTTTCTTTCAAATAACAAATTTCCAATCAAATAATTCTTTCCAATCAATGTGTTTAAAATCAATCAATTATTTATTCTTATTCTCATTAGAGATACTATCTTATTCTATCTTATTTTCAAGGTAATAATTGTCAAGGCTGCCAAGATAAGTGCAACGATCCAAAAGCGTATTGTGATTTTCGACTCATGGAACTGGCGTTTGGGCCAATTGCGGAAGATATACCTGCTTGTTGGGTCAAGTTGGGAATCGAGCTTGCGGAAATTATCGTGTATAGGTGTGGAGCGGAAAACTCTCACGCGTTCCCCTTTACGCAGTCGATATTTGAAATATAATGTCTGAATCATTACACTTAAACTTTCCACTAAGAAAATTCCACAGAGTATAGGTAAAAGCAACTCTTTATGGATAATAATTGCTCCAACGCCGATGATTCCACCTACCATTAGCGAGCCTGTGTCGCCCATGAAGACTTGTGCCGGATACGCATTGTACCAAAGGAATCCAGCCATAGCTCCCACGAAAGCACATAAGAAGACTACAAGTTCCTCAGAACGTGGTATATACATGATATTAAGGTAAGAAGCGTATTCTATATGGCTACTCACATAAGCTAATATACCAAGAGCCACGCCTATGATAGCCGATGTGCCTGCACACAAGCCATCCATACCATCGTTCAAGTTTGCACCATTACTCACTGCTGTCACAACCAAAATGGTCATTAACATAAACAAAACCCAACCGGCTATATTCTTATACTTTCCACAAAAAGACATCACTTCAGAATAGTCCAGATTATTGTTCTTAAAGAACGGTATGGTGGTTTTGAGTGACTTCTCCGCCTCAGATTTATGTGTTACCACCGAGACAGTTTCTTGTTTCTCTGTAGTGACATTCTCGTGAATCTTAGCATCGGGGCTTGCCCATAAAACAATGCCAACAATTAACCCAATACTTACCTGACCTACAATTTTGTATTTACCTTTTAACCCCTCTTTATTATTCTTGAATATTTTGATATAGTCATCAAGAAACCCAAGGAAGCCCAACCAAATCGTTGTGATAATCATCAAGATAAGGTAAATGTTACGCATACGTCCCAATAACAATACAGGAATCAGTATGGATACCATGATAATGATGCCTCCCATTGTAGGCACGCCTTTTTTTTCAGTGCCAAACGGGTCAATAGACTTGTCGCGTTGTGTTTCACTGATATTGCGACGTTTCATATACTTAATGAACTTACCACCAAACCATGCTGATATGAGCAACGACAATATGAGTGTAAGCAAAGAACGAAACGAGATATACATCCACATTCGTGAGCCTGGGATGTCATATTGCTCTAAGAAACGGAAGAAATAATATAACATAATATTTGTATCTAAATAAAACCTTGTCTATGTCTCTGAAAAAATGTCAAGTAGCACTTCCTTGTCATCGAAATGATGCTTCACCCCTTTGATTTCCTGATAGTTTTCATGTCCTTTTCCTGCTACAAGCACAACATCTCCTTTATGTGCCATCAAACATGCTGTACGTATAGCTTCTCGACGGTCGGTATTTGTCAGTACTTTTCGTCTTTGTTGGGGGGTGAGTCCAGCTAACATATCAGATATAATGGCCTCAGGCTCCTCAAAGCGTGGGTTGTCGCTGGTAATGATTACATGGTCACTTTGTCTGACTGCCTCACGTGCCATCTGTGGACGTTTTCCTTTATCACGGTTTCCTCCAGCACCACACACTGTTATAATCTTGCCATCGGGTCCAAGTACTTCGTGTATGGCATTGAGCACATTTTCCAAAGCATCAGGTGTGTGTGCATAATCCACGATGGCGGTAAATCCCTCTGGTGAATGTACTGGCTGTAATCTTCCACTCACGCTTTGCAAAGTACTCATAACCAACAATATTTCCTCTGGTTCTTTTCCGAGCATAATAGCAGCACCATAAACCGCCAACAAATTACTTACATTGAATTTACCTATGAATTGCACCCCTATCTCACGTCCGTTAATTTCCAAGTACATTCCTTCGAAATGACATTCCAAAATACGTGCATGGAAATCTGCCATGCTACGCATGGAATACTTCTTTACCCGTGCTTTACAATTTTGAACCATCACATCACCATTTTTATCATCAGCGTTGATGATGGCGAAAGCTGATTTTGGCAGATTGTCAAAAAAAGTTTTCTTTGCGTCACGGTAATTTTCAAATGTTTTATGATAATCAAGGTGATCACGAGTGAGATTGGTAAAAATACCACCCTCAAAATGTAGTCCGCCGATACGTTTTTGTGCAATGGCATGGCTGCTACATTCCATAAATGCATATTCACATCCTGCCTTCACCATTCGAGCCAATAACTGGTTTAGTTCTATTGGGTCGGGGGTGGTATGTCCCGTAGGCAGTGCATCGTCTTCGATATAGTTACATACTGTCGACAACAATCCACATTTATGTCCCATCTTACGGAACATATTATATAATAATGTGGCAATGGTGGTTTTACCATTGGTTCCCGTTACACCCACTAATTTCAACTTGTGTGATGGATCACCATAGAAAACAGTAGCCAAGATGCCAACGGCATTCTCCGTAGACTCTGTCACCACATAAGTGACACCTTCTATCAGCATGGGTGGAAGTTGTTCGCAAACCACGGCGATGGCACCATTCTCTATCGCTTTGGCTATATATTGATGCCCATCAACCTGAGTGCCCTTAATGGCCACAAAGAGATGTCCATTTGAGATTTTCCGCGAGTCGATATTCACACCCGTAATGTCGATATCTTCTCGTCCTTCGAGATGCGATACCTTTATTTTGCTTATAATATCCTTTAATAACATAAATATGTCTTTTTAGTCATTTGTTCATGTCTTGTTAGATGAGATAAAGCTCACACACTTCACCACCTGCAATTTTTGTACCGACAGCTATACTTTGAGTTTTCACCTTTCCCCGACCATGCAATCTAACTTTCAAGCCCATACGCTCCAACATAAACACAGCGTCGCGTGCCCCAAGTCCGTTTACATCGGGCATGGTCTCCTCGGATGTCTCTCTTGCTTTATACATGTATTGGCCATTCGAGAAATCCACATTACCCCACACATTTTTACTATTTTTGTTATCGCCATATGATGAATTATAACCCAAATGAGTCAAGACATGATAAATAGCGTTCAGATTGCCTGATATTTGCTTGGGGTATCGTTGTTCCACATTGTCTTCAGCATATGAAGATTCTACATTGAGATTTCGTGCCATAACCCCCTCGGCAATGTCTCGTAACGCTGTTCCGCTAATCAGTCCTCCCGATGCCGGCATTCCCGACTTCTGAATACAGACTATACAACTGTACCTGGGTTGGTCGGAAGGGAAATACCCCACAAAACTGACAAGATATTTCACTGTACCCGTTTTATATCCACCTCGCCCTTGCGAGATTAGAGCAGTTCCTGTCTTTCCCGCAATCTTGAACGATTGACTCTTTGCAGGCAATCCTGTACCATTTGTTACAACTTTCTCCAACAATGTCCGTATTTTACCAAGTGTCTGTGGCTTACAAATTTGCTCACGCAAGACTTCCACCGGATATTCCTCTACTACTTCACCTTCTCTGAGACGCTGTTTGACAAAACGAGGCTTAACCATCTTGCCGTTGTTGGCAATAGCATTGTAGAACGTCAATGTATTGATGGGTGCAACCTGTGAAGCATACCCAATACTCATCCATGGCAGCTTCGGCAAATTCCAGTTGGTGAAATGCCCCTTAGAGTTACGTTCAGGCCGTGTGATACGAGGGGGTTGGTATTCATCTATGGGTATTTTGAGGTCTTCTGCTATACCGACACGGAATAATCCGTCGACAAAATCCTCGGGTGTTTCCGCATAGTTTTTCTTAATGATATAACTCACACCAATATTTGAACTTACTTGCAGGGCCCGTCCCAATGAAATATAGCCATACCCACCATTTCCATAGTTATGGTCTTTCATCTGCCTGTCGTACATCTTCATGATTCCTTTACCTGTGTCAATCATCGTACTTGTGTCGGCAACTCCATCATCGAGAGCCACCATCACAGAGGCAGTCTTAAAGACAGACCCAGGTTCAAGCATGTCGGATACGGCATGATTGATTCGTTCACGGTAAACACCATCGGAACATTTTTCCAAATTGACGATGGCTTTCACGTCTCCAGTCTCCACTTCCATCAATACTGCCACTCCAACATCACCATTATACTGTTGAAGTTTTTGCAGAATTGCCTTTTCTGCAATATCTTGCATCTGAACGTTAATAGTTGTCAGAATATCGTCACCATTCGTAGCAGGTTTGTCGGTGAAGCTGAGATACCTATTCATTACTTTTCGTCGATGATATTTACCCATCTCACCTCGTAACACTCGGTCGAACGTACTTTCAAGTCCATAGCGCGCAGAATCTTTCTCATGATCCACATCACCGATGGTACGTGCAGCGAGTGATCCAAAAGGTTTCCTTCGTGCATTGTTTTTTTCCGGGCAGAATCCACCGACAAATCTACTCATATTGAATATGGGCAATCGCTCTACCTTTTTAAATGTTTCATAATCCACGCGTTTGGGCCAAATTAAGTAATACCGTTTCTTATTATCGAGGCCATTCTTTAAATAATCCTTGAATTCCTGCACAGATTTTTCAGGAAAAATCTCATGCAATCCCTCGCAGATGCTATCCATCTTCTCTTCCCACAACTTCAATCCTTTTTCGCCGCCAACAGTAAAATCCACCGCCAATTTATATTCAGGCAGCGTACTTGCCAACAACTCTCCATTGTCACTGAGTATATTTCCTCGCTCAGGATGTAAGCTGTTGTTGTCGGATTCAATTCTTTTGGACACCTCCATCCAATAGTCGTGTTTCACGGTCATAGTATACGTGGCCTTACCAATTACGGCAACGCCGAGCAGTGTCATCACGACAGCGATGAGCGAATAGCGTGGGATAATCTTTCTGTTGTCAAATTTGCTCATTTCCAATCAATCAATTAATATTAAGTAGGCCTGTCTAAATGAATCTTTGTTTTTTATTCCCCAACCATGATAATATAGGGTGGCTGGTCAGCTGTGTATATTGTACTGTCATTGTTCATACGAAGCAATTCCATAACATGACTTTCGCGACTTTTCTCAGTTAACATGCTTGATGTAGAGAGTGTCTTAAATTTTAAATTGTTGAGCTTTGTAGTTAGATTGTCAATCTCGAGTTGTTTCTGCTGGCAACTGTATCGATTGGATATATACAGCACCACAAAAAAGGTGATGAGCAATATCAACCATATTTGTTTCCTTATTGTTGCAGTGTTAAGTACATCCCCACCTAGTATTTTTCGAAGCGTGAAACTTGACGAAGAGGGTTGCTCGTCCTCACGCGCGGTTTCATCGATTACCTCCTTCAACGTTGGCCGGGAATGGGGCGATTCCTTTTCCATGGAATTTTCAGAGGCATTGTTCACCTCATCGTCTTCTTCAATTTCTTCTATAATATATTTATCTTTATCTTCTTTCATCTTTTTTCAGCAATTCTTAGTTTGGCACTTCGGCTTCGTGGATTATGGCTTTGCTCCTCTTCGGTAGGTGTGATGATCTTACCCAACATTGTCAGGGGCGAAGCCACATTACCATAAAAATCTTGGGTGGTTTTACCCTCGACATTTCCTGTTTTCATCATATTCTTCACAATCCTGTCTTCGAGGCTGTGATAGGTTATAACGGCTAAGCGGCCACCAGGTGTTATCAAATCTGTTGCAGCATAAAGCATCTCTCCCAAGGCATCCATCTCATGATTAACCTCGATTCTCAAAGCTTGAAAAAGCTTCGCTGTCTCTTTCTTGACACGCTCGCGTGGCATAATACCCGACACGACTTCTATCAATTGTGATGTTGTCAGGATGGGAGCATTGTTTCTTGCCTTGACGATGACCGATGCCATTCTTCTAGCATTGTGCAACTCACCGTATAAGTGAAAGATATCAGCCAACTGTTGTTCTTCATATCTGTTGACGATGTCGGCAGCTGTTGAAGTGGCATTGCTGTTCATCCTCATATCGAGTGGTGCATCAAACCTGAACGAGAATCCTCTTGACTCATCATCCAGATGATGACTTGAGACACCCAGGTCGGCTATCAGCCCATTAATCTGTCCAACACCATAATAGCGCATCCAATTTCGAAGAAACCTAAAATTACTTCTGACAAACGTAAAACGGTTGTCGGACGGGATATTCGACATACTGTCACCATCCTGGTCAAAGCCATACAAATGGCCATGATCTCCTAATCTGCTAAGTATTTCACGACTGTGCCCTCCACCTCCGAATGTGACATCTACATAAACACCATCGGGCTGGATTTCCAGCCCGTCGACGCTCTCTTTCAGTAGAACGGCTACGTGGTATTTTTCATTATAAGATGCCATAGGTTTCTATTTCACGGACACACATTAAAACGGTGGTTGATTCATCAGCGACTCAAGTGCCTTGGTGAATTCCTCCTGAGAAACAAACGTCTTCTCTGTATCATCCACACTCCATATCTCTACATAGTCTCCCATACCTATAAAGCGCAAACTTTGGTTTATACCCACGGCTTGTAAATATTTCTTTGGGATAAGTATTCTACCACTACTGTCAGGAGTAATTATTTCCACGTCGTAAAGATATTGTCGGAAGATTTGCTGATGAGCAGGATTCCAGCGATTGAGCTTTGCTCGAAGTGTGTCCATCTGCTCGTTCCATATTTTTTCAGGATATAGAACAAGGCATGTCTGGTAGACATCCTTTCGAAGGATAAGACATTCCTCACCCGATGCTTGTAGCACCTTGCGGAAAGAGGCCGGCAAAAAGACTCTGCCTTTGACGTCTGTTTTAGCTTCTATGTTGCCTAATAGTCGCATTTCTGTAGCATTTATTGCAAATCGCCACAAAATTACACATTTTTCCCCACAATCCCCCACATTTCCCCACATTTTTTTATTATTTTTTTTTGGAGTATATTTCTGAAGAGTTCAAACAAATATTTTTTCCCTAAGAGGGACTCTTCACATGGCATTTTTTCAGCCAAAATAGCAAACAAAAATAAGTTTTTTTTCGATTTTTCTCAAAAAATGTCACTTATTTCAAAAAGAAAGTTTATTTTTGCAATTCATTAGCATTCGCAGTCCCATGAATGAAATAACAGAGAAAACAATCGACATCAACAAAGTACTTGCTGACAAAATGGGCAAGAAGTCAAAGTTTGTACCTTGGTTTGTAAAAGGATGGCTTCGACGTACCATTCACCAGGATGAAGTCAACAAGTTTCTTTGGGAGAGTCGTGACAAGAAAGGAGTTGAATGGCTTGAAGAGTGTGTGCGCTATCTTGACATGACATTGGATGTAGTAGGCGAGGAAAACCTCCCCGACAAAGACGATGGTCGTCTCTACACCTTTGTAAGCAACCACCCCCTTGGCGGTGAGGACGGTGTGGCTCTGGGTGCCATCATTGGCCGTCATTATGATGGCAATTTCAAGTATTTAGTCAACGATTTGCTCATGAATCTTCCCGGATTGGCACCTCTATGCATACCAATTAATAAGACAGGGTCGCAAAGTCGGAATTTCCCAGCCATGGTCAACACAGGTTTTCGTAGCGATAGCCATATGCTTATGTTCCCTGCCGGTCTTTGTTCTAGGAAGACGAATAGAGTAATCCGGGACTTGCCATGGAAAAAGACATTTATATCGAAGAGCGTAGAAACTCATCGTGACGTTGTTCCCATCCATTTTGGGGGTAGCAACTCCAATTTTTTCTATCGTGTTGCAAATGTCAGCAAAAAGATGGGTATTAAATTCAATGTTGCGATGCTGTATCTTGTCGATGAGATGTACAAGAATGCCCACAAAACATTTCGTGTGGCTATTGGCAAGCCTATTCCTTGGCAGACATTCGATAAGTCGAAGACACCTGCGGCATGGGCTCAATACGTTCAAGATTTGGTGTACGAATTGTAACAACTTAATGTAAGACAATCATTTATATGGAGCAACCTATTATCCCCCCAGTAGACAAACAACTACTTAAAAGCGAACTTACTCCCGACAAGCAACTCCGAATGACGAATAAAAGTCATAATCAGATTTTTATCGTCGATATCCACGATTCTCCCAATGTTGTCCGGGAGATAGGCCGACAGCGTGAGGAGGTTTTCCGTGCAGCCGGAGGTGGAACAGGAAAAGAAGTTGACCTCGACGAGTTTGATCTAATGGATAATTGCTACAAGCAACTGCTTGTGTGGAATCCTGAGGAGGAAGAAATTATCGGTGGATATCGCTACAAATTAGGAAATGAGGTTGACTTCGACAGCAATGGCCAGCCAATTCTTGCTACAAGTCATATTTTCCATTTTTCAGAGAAGTTTATCAAGGAATACCTTCCCCAGACCATTGAACTTGCCCGTTCCTATGTGACACTCCCCTATCAGAGTAGTAAAATGGGGTCCAAAAGTCTGTTTGCCCTTGACAACCTATGGGATGGCCTTGGTGCCCTCACGGTAATTATGCCAAATGTTAAGTATTTTTTCGGCAAGATGACCATGTATCCGTCTTATATTCGCATCGGAAGAGACATGATACTATATTTTCTAAACAAGCATTTTGGCGACAAGGAGAATCTCATTATTCCAATGAATCCCCTCAAACTTGACACAGACATTCAAGAGTTGTCCAAAGTGCTTTGTGGTGATTCTCTTCGCGAAGATTATCGTATCCTCAACACCGAAATTCGCAAACTGGGAATCAACATTCCACCTCTTGTGAATGCTTACATGGGACTTAGTCCAACAATGAAGATGTTTGGAACGGCGATTAATGATGACTTTGGAGATGTTGAGGAGACAGGCATCCTTATCGCTGTAGATGAAATACTTGAAGAGAAACGTCGCCGCCACATTGACTCCTTTGTCAAGGAACACCCTTTGCAACTGCCATCGGGGGATTTTGGTAAAATGCTTTCACAAGAAATAGGTCGTGGATTGAAGAACTAACCAAGACCTGGTCTTCATGTCATACGATAGGTAGTGAAATACCATTGATTTTCTGATAGATATCGAGTGCGTAGATATCGGTCATCCCACTAATATAGTCGATGACTGCCATAATACGTGTCTCAAGATTGTCGGAACCAATATCATATTGACTGCTCACGCGCTGTAACAACTGTCTTGAATAGAAGCGCCATGGATTTACGGCTGCCTCTACCATCTGCTCCATCAAAGTAGCCATAATTTTATATCCAGACAGTTCAACATCAAGCACAGGCTTACTGTTATAGATTTTTTCCACAGATATTTCTGAGCACCGCCGATATGCCTTGAGTTGACGTTCGCTGATATGGCTTATCAAACTTCCCTCAAATTCTCCTTTGAGTATACTCTCCTCATTCTGCACAAACACTTGAGCACACTCTTTCTCAAGTATGCCAATTACGCACGATCGCATATAGACAACCTTTTCATTGTCGTCTGTGATTTGCTCGTCTATGATACGTTGCCGAATATGCTGTTGTGTCTCCTCATCAAAAAAGCCCAGCAGCAGATGCTCTGTCTCCTCAAACGATAAGATTTTCAACTTATGGGCATCTTCAATATCCATAATTTCGTAACATATGTCATCGGCTGCTTCAACAAGAAAGACCAAAGGATGCCGTACATAACGGAGTGGCTCGTCAGGCCCAGAAAGACGGCGTATACCTAAATCCGACGCAATTCTCTCATAATAGTCTCTCTCTGAAGCGAAGAATCCGAATTTCCCCTTCTTTCCCGCAGCAAGAGACGAATAAGGATATTTCACTATGGATGCCAACATAGAGTAAGTTAGCACAAACCCGCCCTCACGCCTTCCCTTAAAGCGATGTGTGAGCAACCGAAAAGCATTGGCATTACCTTCAAAATGAGTGATGTCGCTCCAAAACTGCGGTGACAAACATCCACGCAGAGATTCTCCTGCCCCTTCTGTAAAAAAAGCCTGTATAGCTTTTTCCCCAGAATGTCCGAAGGGAGGATTTCCCATATCATGAGCCATACACGCGGACGAGACGATGGTTCCAATCTCCTCAAACAAAGTGTCCTTTAATTCACTATGACGCTCACATAGCATACGTTTCACATCATTGCCAAGCGACATCCCCACGGTAGATACCTCAAGACTATGTGTCAAACGATTATGCACGAAGACACTGCCGGGAAGTGGAAAGACCTGCGTTTTATTTTGCAAACGCCGGAATGGTGCCGAAAATATGAGTCTGTCGCTGTCACGCTTGAATTCCGAACGATCGTCGTGCCGTGACGAATGTCTTTCTTCTTGACCAAGTCGCTTATTTGAGATAAGTTGTAACCAATTCATAGCATATGAATGTAATAGAAGACCATGTTTAGTGGTCTTCGGGATTAATAATCTATTGCTCACCGCAAAAGTAAACTAAAATTGTCTAAAAACAGTCATTTTAAGTTTAAAAATGACGAAATTTAGAGAATAATCGCTATTTTTGCACATTCATTTTCTTTCGATTAATAAGTATGATTAAAATAAAAGTAATCAACAAAGGGAGACAAAAACTCCCCGAATATGCCACCTCTCAAAGTGCCGGGATGGATTTACGCGCCAACATTGATGCGCCAATCTGTCTAAAACCATTGGAAAGAAGACTTATACCCACCGGGCTACATATAGCTTTACCACAAGGTTATGAAGCACAGATCAGACCACGTAGCGGTTTGGCTTTTAAGTATGGAGTCACCGTGCTTAACACACCTGGCACCATAGATGCCGACTACCGTGGTGAGGTGATGGTCTTGTTGGTGAACTTTTCATCTACCGACTTTATCGTCAACGATGGTGAGCGTATTGCCCAGATGGTCATCGCAAGACATGAACAGGGAGAATTTCAGATAGTGGAAACACTCGATGATACAGAGCGTGGTGAGGGTGGATATGGCCATACAGGTATAAAATAGAATATAATGTCAAAGGTTTTTCAGATACGATGGCTGTTATCGTTGGTTTTGCTGTTAGTGGCAACAGGAGCCACTGCGCAAAAGCGACATGAAGCAAAAGAGGTGAAGCCAGAGGCTGCACCCCTGTTCAGCATCGATGATACCCATCGTTTCTCCTATTTCTATCTTGAAGCCATCCGTCAGGAAAACATGGGCAACTATGCTGCCGCCTACGACCTTTTGCGCCATTGTCTTGAGATCAATCCCTCTTCAGCAGAAACATACTTCAACCTAGCAACCTATTACAATGAATTGAGAGAGGATAGTTTGGCATTGTTATGTATGGAACAGGCAGCGTCTCTCAGCCCATCCAACAACACATATCTAGAAAGACTCGGACATACACTCATCAAAGTAGATGATTACGAAAGAGCTACACGTGTATATGAGAGATTGGCTGAAATATCGCCAACACGTACAGATGTGCTTGGCATTTTGAGTCAGCTCTACCAACTGGACCATAATTACGATGGTATGCTAAGGGTAATCGACAAGATTGAACTGCTTGAAGGCCCATCAGAGGATATCGCCCTGTCACGTATGCAGATTTATGCAAAACAAGGCAAGAAAAAAGAGGAACTGAAGGTGCTCAAAGAAATGGCACGACAGTTTCCCAACGACTTAAACTACCGAGTGATGATGGGTAACTGGCTTTTGCAGAATGGCAAGAAAAAGGACGCTTTGGCAGAATACAACCATGTACTACGTAAAGAACCTGATAATATTTTAGCCTTGATGTCACTGCTTGATTACTACAAAGAAGAGGGCAACGACAAACAAGTTATGGAAATAACCGAGAGGATATTGTTAAGCAACAACTCTGAAACATCCGACAAAATCTCGCTACTTCATCAGATTATCATGGACAGTGAAAACGAGGGTGGTGACAGTACCGCAGTATTGTCCATTTTTGATAAAATGCTTGATGTACCTAAGCCCGATGCTGACATTGCCGAGATTTGTGCCACATATATGGAACTCAAGCACATGCCACAGAAGGATATTAATGCCGCCTGGGAAAGAGTACTCTCCATAGCCCCTGACAAAGATAACGTGCGCATCAAATTATTGCAAGCCATTTGGGAGGAGAAAGACTACGACCGAGTAATCTCCCAATGCAAGCCTGCTTTAGAATACAACCCTGAAAATCTTGCCTTCTATTATTTCATGGGACTGGCTCTGTATCAAAAAGGTGAATTTGATGCCACCCTTGAGGTATTCAAGAAGGGTATCGGCAGAATTGACAGCAACAGCAATGCCTCATTAGCATCCGACTTCTACGAGATTACTGGCGACCTGCTTCACCAGAAAGGTCACGACAAAGAGGCATTCGAAGCATACGACAATTGTCTGAATTGGAATCCCAACAACATCAACTGCCTCAACAACTACGCTTACTATCTGAGCGAAAAAGGAGAGAGGCTCGCCGAGGCTGAACAGATGAGCTATCGCACAGTAAAAGCAGAGCCCAACAACTCCACCTACCTCGACACATATGCATGGATTCTTTTCATGCAAGAGCGCTATGAAGAAGCTAAAATTTACATTGACCAAGCTGTACGCAACAACACCAATCATGATAATGTGATTACTGAACATGCCGGAGACATCTACATTATGTGCAACGAGGCGGACAAGGCTGTGGAATATTGGCAGGAAGCGCTCGAACAAGGAAGCGAAAGCAAGGATTTACTTGAAAAGAAAATAAAAACAAGAAAATACATCACTAAATAATTATGAACAGACAGAAAATAATCATAACAGTAATACTGGCCTTACCTTTTTTGTTAGGGGCATGTGGCTCCTCAAAAAAGGCATTAAAAGATACCACCTCCGACCCCACTGTCGACTTGCCGACAGTGCAAACGACCAACATTCCCGAAGTCACATACAATTATATAAAAAAAGTGTGCGACAATGCTGTTACTGAAAAGAACATTGTGAGCAGCATCGATTTTAATCTGAAATCCGGCAGTAAAGACATTTCTGTTGATGGAAAAATTTCCATGAAAAGGGACGAGGTAATACGTATTCAATTGTCGCCTATGGGCCTCGTGGAGGTTGGAAGAATGGAGTTTACCCCCGACAGTGTGCTTATTATGGATCGTATCCACAAGCAATTTGTCAAAGTGGGCTACAATGATGTGAGTTTTCTCAAAAACAATGGAATTAACTTCAAGTCACTTCAGGCATTATTTTGGAATCAGCTATTTGTGCCTGGTACTACACAAATGCAAGATCGAGAGATGAAAATGTTTGAAAAGGATGGCAGTACCATTAGTATTTCTGACGGAAAAATGAAATACACCTGGGACACCGACCTAGCCACAGCACTTATCAACAATGCCACAGCAATTTACAATGGTAATAGCGGGAAATCCATGCTTTTCTGGCAATATGGGAAGTTTAAGCAATTCCAGTCATCACAGTTTCCTACACAACATACTGTCAAGTTCACCATTTCAAGTGGCAAGGAGATGACAGTGACCATTAATATGAATGGACTTAAAAACGATGGAGGATGGGATGTCATTACAAAAGTTCCCAAGAAATATAAACCTGTAAAATTTCAAGACGTTATAAATCAGATAATGAATATAAAATGAAAAGATACATCGTATTTTTGATGGCAGTTTTCATGATTCTGCCTATGTCAGCACAGCGGCGCAGGTCAACGACAGGACACCGCACCACGACGACCACGAAAAAAGGTAAAGCCTCCACTTCAAAGAAATCCACATACACCCCTACCAAAGAGATTAGGGGGCAACAGTCGGAGCTCAAGAAAGTTGAGGAAGAAATCCGTGCACAGCAAAACCGTCTGCATGCCAACAAGGCAGATGTAGAACAGCGTCTTCAGAATCTGTTGGTTATCAACGGAGAGATTACTTCAAAGCAAAAAGACATCGAAGGTTATGAAAATGACATCAAAACACTTGACAACAACATCGACATTCTCAACTCGCAGATGGCTACGTTGCAAGATCAGTTGAAAGACCGCCAACAAAAATATGTCAAGTCACTACGTGAAATGGCCAAACACCGGTCTATTCAAGATAAATTAATGTTCATTTTCAGTGCCCAAAATCTCACACAAGCTTACCGTCGGCTAAGGTTTGTACAAGAGTATGCGTCATTCCAACGTTCACAAGGCGAACAAATTAAGGGAAAGCAGGAGGAAATCAACCAAAAGAATGAACAGCTCAAAATTGTCAAAGGGCAAAAGAATGACCTTCTCAACAAAGGAAAAGTTGCAGAAGCAGAATTGCGTGAAAAGCATAGTGAACAAGAGAAAGTGGTGAATGATCTTAAAAACGAACAACGCACCATTCAAGTAATTATCTCGGAACAAGAGAAAAAACGAGAACAAATCAATGCCGAAATCGACAGGCTTGTAGCTGTTGAAGTGGAGAAAGCGCGTCTTAGGGCTGAGGCCGAAGCCAAACGAAAAGCTGAGGCCGAAGCAGCAAAACAACGTGCTGAGGCTGAGGCAAAACGAAGAGCTGAGGCCGAAAAAGCCCGTCTAGAAGAACAAAGGCGAATAGCCGCAGCCAAAGCAGAGGAGGCACGTTTGAAAGCAGAGGCAGAAAAAGCAGCAAGAGAGCACGAAAGGCTCTTGGCTGAGGAAAAAGCAGCAGCTGAAGCACGTGCGAAAGCGAAACGTGAGGCTGAGGAAAAAGCACGCCAAGAAGCTGCTGCCAAAGAGCGTCGAGAAGCAGAAGCCCGCGCTCGCAAGGCAGAAGCCGAAGCACGAGCCGCAGAAGAGAAGGCCCGCAAAGCCGCTGAGGAACAGCAACGTGCCCAACAAGCAGCTCGTGAAGCTGAATCTGCCCGTGTAGCAGCAGAACAAAAAGCTGCCGCAGAAACTCAGCGTCGCGAAAGGGAAGCCCAGGCTGCTGCACTTGAAGAGGAGAAAGCAGAGAGAATGTCTGCCGTCGACAGACAGATCAGTGGCAGTTTTGAGTCAAATAAAGGTCGTCTACCTATGCCCGTAACAGGCTCATACAAGATTGTAAATCGTTTCGGGCAGCATGATGTTGAAGGTCTCAATGGTGTTCGTCTTGATAATAAAGGTATCGATTTGCTCTGTCAACCAGGTGCAACAGTGCGAGCTGTTTATGATGGTGAGGTAAGTGCTGTGGTTAGTGTTGCAGGACAAAAAGTGGTTATGGTTCGTCATGGCGACTTTATCTCTGTCTATTGCAACTTCCGTAATGTACATGTTCGCAGCGGTCAGAAAGTGACAACACGTCAAGCACTTGGCACTGTTGGCGATGACAACATGCTACAATTTCAGTTGCGTAGGGAAACAAAAAAACTCAATCCCGAGGAGTGGCTTGCAAGATAACAAAAATACTACATCTCTATAAAAACCAGGTGGAATCCCGTGATTCCACCTGGTTTTTTATTTTATCTTTCGCTCTACAGAGAAGAGGAAACGGTCAAAAGCAAAATCCATCAAGAAGCTGGATATATTTGTCGATAGCCTCATCGATTTCACTTATAAAAATATACTCATCGGCACTATGAGATCTAGACGATTCTCCGGGTCCTAATTTGAGTGAGGGAAATGGCATCAGAGCCTGGTCGCTCAGTGTAGGAGACCCAAAGGGATGCATGCCCATTCCTATGCATTTATTAATAATAGGATGGTCCAAGCTTATATGGGATGAATGCAAACGCGTGGAGCGTGCGCGGGTCTCACAACTGACATGTGACTGTATAAAACGAAGCAACTCCTCATTATCATATAGTTCATTTGTGCGAATGTCAACCACCGCTACACATTGATCTGGAACAACATTGTGCTGAGTACCAGCATTGACCATGGTCACATTCATCAGTGTAGGCCCCAATAAATCGCTTACGCGTTTAAAACGATAATCCCGCAACCATATCAAATCGTCAAGCATCTTGTAGATTGCATTCACTCCCTCATTGCGTGCTGCGTGCCCCGATTTACCCTTTGATGTAAGTTCTATCACCATAAGACCTTTCTCTGCCACTGCTGGTTGCATTCCTGTTGGCTCTCCCACAATTGCCACATCGATAGATGGCAGTAACGGCAACACACTGCTGATACCATTTTTACCTGACACTTCTTCCTCTGCAGAAGCCAAATAAATCAAGTTATAACGCTGAGGCTTCCGAGAAAGAAACAGGAAAACTTGCAACAATGATACCAGCCCTCCACCACAGTCATTGCTTCCCAGGCCATATAAACGCCCATCTTCAATTGTAGGGGTAAATGGATCGCGGGTCCACGATGCCACAGGGCGTACCGTATCGATATGAGCATTGAGCAGTATTGTTGGAAGCCCCTTAATATTGCATGGACTTTCCACCCACAAGTTATTACCTTCACGTTTAGGTGATAATCCATTGGTCTCGATTGTATGCTGCAGCAAGTCTGCCGCGGCATTCTCCTCACGACTCACGGACGGTATGGAAATAAGCCCTTGCAAGAGTTCTACGGCAGATTGTGTATATTCCTTTGTCATATTGTTTTGCATTTTATATTACTATTATGTCAATCTTTCGATTATTCAACTTGTAAAGAAATAAACAATTTTTCTATCAGACGTGGCAAGGCATAATTTTCAATGTCAGCCTCCTCAACCCATCGATATTCTTCTGGCAATCTAGGACGATTGTCTGTCTCCAATAGATAGAAATCAGCCAGAAGAATACGATGAGTTAGCACATGTCTGACATTTCGACAGATTAATGTGGCACGTTCAAACAACGGATGGAGAAGTCCATCTGCTGTCATATGTTCACAATTCACCGGTTCCCAAAGCCCTTGCCAGATATCTCCTGATGGGCGCCTTCGTAATGCAGTCCAACCATCACACCGAAGATATAGATATGTGAGCCTTCGTTCACGTACACTCATCTTCCGCTCTTTCACGGGCAATACAGAAACACGACCTGTTCGAAAAGCCTCGCAGCTCTCCTGCAACGGACAGCAGGGGCACTGAGGTGACGAAGGTGTACACTGCAGGGCACCAAAATCCATGATGGCCTGATTATATGTCGATGGTTGGTCTGTAGGCAGCAGTGACTGTGCTAATTGGGAAAACAATTTCTTCCCTTCTGTCGTGTTGATGGGTGTCTCGATACCAAAATGTCTTGACAGTACACGATAGACATTACCGTCGACCACTGCAGCTGGAATGTCAAAAGCCATTGAGGCAATGGCTGCTGCAGTATAGTCTCCCACGCCTTTTAATTGTTTTAGTTCCTCCACTGTATGAGGGAAACAGCCACGTTTCACTATCTGCCTTGCAGCCGCCAAAAGATTGCGTGCCCGGCTATAATACCCCAGTCCTTGCCACTCCCGTAGCACTTCATCCTCTGTAGCCGCCGCCAAATCTTTTACGCTGGGCCATCTACTCATAAAGCGTAACCAATAATTCTCTCCCTGTTGGATACGCGTCTGTTGAAGTATAATTTCACTCAACCAAATAGCGTATGGGTCATGGGTATGACGCCATGGCAAGTCTCGCTGATTGAAGGCAAACCATTTAAGAATTATTGCTGCAAACATGATTCTGAAATAAAAACCATGCAAAATTATAAGGAAATCTTGATATTATTAAAAAAAAGATGTGATTTTTACCAATTATATACCCTTTGGCACCTGAATTGTTGAAATCGATAGTAAGAAAATCGGCATATTATTTGGATTTTCACACGATTTGCAGTATTTTTGCACATACCAAACCAAACTATTATGCAGACAAATTGCCATCTTTCGGTTCTCATCCATGAACAGGCCAAGAAATATGGGTCGAAAACAGCTCTTACCTATCGTGATTTCGGAAGTCAGGAATGGAAATCGGTCAGTTGGAGCCAATTTTCCGACACGGTGAAAATGATATCCAATGCACTTCTCAATATTGGTGTGGGGGTGCAGGAAAACGTGGGTGTTTTCTCACAAAATTCCGTGCAATATATCTATACTGATTTCGGGGCTTTTGGCATACGTGCTGTTACTGTACCTTTCTATGCAACAAGCAGCGAGGATCAGATACGTTTCATGATTCATGACGCAGAAATCAGGGTGTTATTTGTGGGCGAACAGGAACAATACGACAAGGCACACCGAATTTTTCCTTTGTGCCCAACCCTCGACCGTATCATTATCTATGACCGCAATGTTTGCATTACTCCCAATGATCCCAATGCCATTTATTTCGATGATTTTCTGAAATTGGGTGAAAACTACCCTCGTCAGACTGAGGTGGAAAAGCTATATAAAGAAGCGTCAATGGAGGATATAGCAAACATCCTATACACTAGTGGAACCACAGGCAATAGCAAAGGAGTCATCCTTACCTATGGTCAATATTATGCTGCTTTTGAAGCCAACCATCGCAGTGTCCCCGTAGGAGAAGACGATGTGGTAATGAACTTCCTACCCTACACCCATGTATTCGAACGCGGATGGGCTATTTTATGTCTTACTGAGGGCGCACGGCTAGTCATCAACACATATCCTAAAGAGATACAACAAACTCTTCGTGAGATACATCCCACTTGTATGAGTTCTGTCCCCAGGTTTTGGGAGAAAGTGCTCGTAGGCGTAAAAGCCAAAATCGATACAGCAAGCAGTGCTAAGAAAGCGTTATTTAAGAAAGCTCTCAGTGTGGGGCGGCGACACAACATTGAATATTTAAGCAATGGTAAACGCCCACCTGTACACTTGAAGATGGCCTATCAATTTTACAACAAAACGGTCTTCAGTCTCATCCGCAAACAACTTGGCTTAGAGCATGCCCATTTCTTTCCTACAGCAGGTGCCACTGTTTCGCCAGAAGTTGAAGAGTTTATCCATTCCATCGGAATCAACATGATGGTAGGATACGGTCTAACAGAGAGTTTGGCAACCGTCTCTAATGACCATCTGGGCGAGCCCTACACTATTGGCTCTGTAGGAAGGCCCATCTTCAGCATTCAGGTGAAAATCGGTGAGAATGACGAGATTTTACTGAAAGGTCCCACCATCACCCGTGGTTATTACAAACGAGAAGCCCTCACCGCACAGTCGTTTGATGAAGATGGTTTTTTCCATACAGGCGATGCGGGATATATGAAAGATGGTGAGCTTTTCCTCAAGGAGCGCATCAAGGATTTATTCAAGACTTCCAATGGTAAATACATCGCCCCACAACTCATCGAGTCAAAGTTACTGGTTGACAAGTTTGTTGAGCAAATTGCCGTCATCGCCGACCAACGCAAGTTTGTCTCCGCTCTTATAGTGCCAGATTATAACCTTTTGGAGGAATATGCCAAAGATAACGATATCAAGTACAATTCCATCGAAGAACTATGTACTAACGAAAAGGTTATCAAGATGATGACTGAACGTTTAGACACTTTGCAGCAGGGGCTTGCCAGCTATGAGCGTATTAAGCGTTTCACACTCCTACCAAAACCCTTCAGTATGGAGAACGGAGAACTTACCAACACACTCAAACTACGCCGTGCCATCCTGACAAAGAATTTCAAGAATGAAATCGACGAAATGTACAAGGAGTAATAGTTGTTTTAGACAAAGATGATTACCAGCGACCAACTCAAAGATGTACTAGAGCGTGCAGACGCATTGCACAAGTACCTTGACATAGATAAAAAGAAAATAGAATACGAGGAGGAGCAGTTGCGCACACAAGCTCCCGACTTCTGGGATGATCCCACAAGGGCTCAGGAGCAAATGAAAAAGGTAAAAAGTATCGAGAAATGGATTACCGGTTATAAAAATGTGCGAGACAAGACCGACGAACTACAACTCGCCTTTGATTACTATCACGATGACATGGTGACAGAGGAAGAGGTGGATGCTTATTACACTGAAGTCATCCAAGCCATAGAGGAATTAGAGTTGAGGAATATGCTCCAACAAAAGGAAGATCCGATGGATTGTGTCCTCAAGATTAACAGTGGGGCTGGTGGCACCGAAAGTCAAGATTGGGCGCAGATGCTTATGCGCATGTATATGCGATGGGCAGAGGCACATGGATACAAGGTTACTGTGAGCAACTGTCAGGACGGGGATGAAGCAGGCATTAAAAGCGTCACCATGGAAATTGAAGGTGGCGAGTTTGCTTATGGTTATCTCAAGAGTGAGAGTGGTGTTCATCGATTGGTACGTGTCTCTCCCTTCAATGCCCAAGGTAAGAGAATGACCAGTTTTGCCAGTGTCTTTGTTTCACCACTTGTTGATGACACTATAGAGGTGTATGTTGACCCTGCAAGGGTTTCATGGGATACATTCCGGAGCAGTGGTGCTGGTGGTCAGAACGTCAACAAGGTGGAGACGGGTGTGCGATTACGTTACCAATATGTAGACCCCGACACTGGTGAGGAGGAGGAAATCCTGATTGAGAACACAGAAAGCCGCAAACAATTGGAAAACCGCAACAATGCCATGCGTTTGTTACGTTCCCAGCTTTACGACCGTGCCATGAAGAAACGTTTGGAGGCACAGGCGAAGATTGAGGCTGGAAAGAAAAAAATAGAATGGGGAAGTCAGATACGCAGTTATGTGTTTGACGACCGCCGTGTGAAAGACCATCGTACGAATTACCAAACTACCGACGTAGATGCCGTGATGGATGGTAAGATTGATGGTTTCATCAAAGCTTACCTGATGGAATTCCCTATCAACGAAGAACCATCTTAATGCATTTATTCAATATGTTGCGTTGTCTATGCGACTTCTAACTTACGACCTTCAAAACTTAACAACTAAAATATTATGAGTGAAAAAACAAAGAAAAAACGCGCTGAGCGCGAGGCAAAACAAGAGAAACAAGCACAGATTATCATTCGTTGCATCTGTATAGCACTTGTCATTCTAGCTATAGCGTTTCTGATTCATACCACCTCTCTGGTCTGATATGAGCGGAATAGAAATAGAACGGAAATTCCTTGTTCATAAAGACAGGGATTTCAAAAGCGTAGCCTATTCAAGCAGTCGTATCCGCCAAGGGTACATCCCCACTACTGGTGCGACAGTGAGAGTACGTGTGCGTGATGACAAAGCCTACCTCACCATCAAAGGCCCTTCACAAAACGGAGGGCTCTCACGTTATGAATTCGAAAAGGAAATTACCCTCGACGAGGCAGAAAACCTATTTCAACTCTGTGAGCCGGAAATCATAGACAAGACCCGTTATCTAGTAAAAAGCGGAACACATACGTTCGAAGTGGATGAGTTCTATGGCAATAACGAAGGTTTGATTATGGCCGAGGTTGAATTAAATAGTGAGGATGAGCCATTTGTATGCCCAGACTTCATTGGTATGGAAGTAACAGGTGACCATCGTTTCTACAACCGCCAACTGCGTCGGAAACCCTTCATTCTTTTCCGCGGCACTTTACCCAAAGAGTACCGATAACCAAGGCCAACGTGCATCCTATTGAGTTCGCGATAAAATCAAGCCATTCACCATTACGATGACCGTTAGTGCAGTTGGCCTGAAGTATTTCTAGCATACCGCTCATCAGTATAGGAGCGAACCATGCTAATAACAGGATTTTACGCCAACTGATGGTAGAGTGCCTACGCAGGTATTCCACCCAGATTATTATACATGTTACCAGGTACATGACAGTATGAGTCCATTTGTCAATATAACGTACGTGGGACAGTTGGGTCTCTGGAACATCACAAAGGCTGAGATACCAAATAGCCACGATAAGTAGGCATGAAAAGGGATAATATTTAATTATATGAAGCACGTATTTCATCTTTGAAGCTGATTTTTATGCAAAAGTAGATATTTTACATATATTAGCATCCTATTTCCACCCAAAATTAACACAATATGGTATATTTTTGAACACAATTGATATCATCACATTAATATGATACTTATATGACGCATTCGGAGAAAAGAGCTAGTTTCGGTAGTAAACTGGGAATTATCCTTGCCACTGCAGGTTCTGCCGTGGGACTTGGTAATGTATGGCGTTTCCCATATATGGCAGGTGAAAATGGTGGAGCGGCATTTATTATCGTTTATGTGATGTGTGTGTTTCTACTCGGCATACCATGTATGGTGAGCGAATTTATCATCGGACGACATGGAGCAGCCAATACCGCTCGGGCATACAGCAAACTGGCAGGACGTACACCTTGGCGACTTGTAGGTTTTTTAGGTGTGCTGACAGGTTTTCTCATCACAGGCTATTACTCTGTGGTTTCTGGCTGGTGTCTAGAGTATGTTGTAGGGTCTGTATCAGGTGCCATGGATGGCAATGCCGAATACATTCAGCAGTATTTCTCTGATTTTTCCTCTAATCCATGGAAACCAGTTCTTTGGGCGTTTCTGTTTCTACTCATCACTCATCTAGTAATCGTCAGAGGGGTGCGTAATGGTATAGAGCGTGCTTCGAAACTGTTGATGCCCACCTTATTCGTTCTCTTGCTGATGATTGTTGTTGCTTCTTGTATGTTGCCAGGAGCCTCCAAGGGTATAGAATTTCTCTTCCATCCCGACTTTTCGAAGATGAACAGTGAGGTATTCCTTGGAGCACTTGGCCAATCATTTTATTCCATGAGTATTGCCATGGGATGTATTTGCACATATGCATCTTATTTCACGCGCCACACCAATTTGGCAAAATCCGCATTTCAAATCAGTATTATCGACTGCATGGTGGCCATCCTCGCTGGGTTAATGATATTCCCAGCGGCATTTTCCGTGGGCATCTCACCCGACTCTGGAGCTTCGTTGGTATTCATCACGCTCCCCAACGTCTTTCACCAAGCTTTTACTTCCATGCCTGTTGTTGGAAATATAGTGGCTTTACTTTTCTACATTCTGTTAGGATTGGCCGCATTGACATCGCTGATTTCCCTTCACGAGGTAAGTACAGCATTTTTTCAGGAGGAATTGCATATCTCCCGTGGTAAAGCCGCCACAATCGTTACTGTGACATGTGGCATAATAGGTATGTTCTGTTCCTGGTCGCTTGGTGCATTCGATGGCTTGAGCCTGTTTGGATTACCTCTTTTCGACATTTTCGATTTTGTCACCGGACAAATTTTCCTTCCTATTGGTGGCTTCCTCACATGCCTGTTTATAGGTTGGTATGTACCAAAGAAAATTGTTCGCGATGAATTCACTAACTGGGGAACTGTCAGCGGTGCGTTGTTCGGTATATACCTTTTTTGTGTACGATTTGTCTGTCCCATATGCATACTTTTGATCTTCCTTCACCAACTGAAGGTGTTCTGATTATTACGCCATTGAAGTAATCCCGATTCCAATGCAACACAAAAGAGCGAATTTTGGTAGCCGACTGGGTATTGTGCTTGCCACGGCAGGTTCAGCTGTAGGACTTGGCAACATCTGGCGTTTCCCCTATATGACTGGGCAGAATGGTGGAGCAGCATTTATTCTGCTTTATATTCTTTTCGTGTTTCTACTCGGTATCCCCGGGATGGTGGCAGAATTTGTGGTGGGCAGGTCTGCTCAAACCAATGCTGCACGTGCATACAACAAATTGGCTGGTCGCACACCCTGGCGGGTAATAGGCTATTTGGGGGTCTTTACCTCGATGATTATACTAGGTTTCTATGCGGTGGTAGCCGGCTGGTGTATGCAGTATCTCATTGTATCGCTCACGGGTGGTTTGGAAACGGATGCGACCCTTGTGGCTAACTATTTCAAGGATTATTCATCTGGCACCTGGGTGCCCATTCTCTGGACTATTGGCTTTATCATCATCACCCATTTAGTGGTAGTAAGAGGGGTGCGAAATGGCATAGAAAAAGCCTCTAAGCTATTAATGCCTATGCTGTTGGTGCTGTTGATACTGCTTATCGTTGCATCCTGTATGCTACCGGGAGCCATAAGGGGTGTGGAATTCCTCCTAAAACCCGACTTTTCACAATTGTCACCGAGTGTGCTTCTTGAGGCATTGGGTCAGGCATTTTTTTCCCTGAGTCTTGGAACAGCATGCCTTTGCACATACGCCTCGTATTTCGGCAGAAACACCAATCTCTCCAACTCAGCGTTCCAGATAGCCATGCTCGATACCATCGTAGCCATCTTGGCTGGTCTGATGATTTTCCCTGCTGCATTTTCCGTGGGTGTGAACCCCGATAGCGGCCCTTCACTGATTTTCATCACGCTGCCCAGTGTCTTTGGCGCAGCATTCTCTTCCGCACCTGTTGTAGGCTATGTGGTCTCTGTGCTGTTCTATTTCCTTCTTGCCTTGGCAGCGCTCACCTCCACCATCTCTATGCATGAGATTGGCACGGCATTCTTTCATGAGGAATTGAAGGTATCAAGAGGCAAAGGAGCAATCATTGTCACGGCAATCTGTTGTATCATTGGTGTCTTCTGCTCTCTCTCCATGGGGTCGCTCAGTCAAGTTAAACTATTGGGAATGAATCTGCTCGACTTCTGTGATTCCCTTACTGCTCAGATTATGCTTCCATTGGGAGCATTGCTTACCTGTCTTTTTGTAGGATGGTATATCCCCCGTCAGGTGGTGAGTGATCAAGTAACCAATTGGGGGACTTTGTCATCATGGCGGCTGAAAGTGTTTCTCTTCGTTGTGCGATTTATTTGTCCACTCTGCATCATCTCTATTTTCATGCACCAATTCGGTATTATATAACTGTTACAAATTGACTTTGTTAAATAATTGAGAAGCATGAATTTTCGCGAGTTTTTCTACTTCCAGAAATCCGACCGTCAGGTGCTGCTTGTGGCACTTGCCGTGGCCGTTTTGGCCTTTTGTCTGATATTCTTTTTAGGAGGAAACCGCCAAAGCGCTTCTCTCTCTGAAAACGACAGCGTAGTAACAAAACCGTCTGTTTCCGAACAAAATACCGAAGAATACTATTATGCTGTAAAGACGGAGGAGAGCGAATTGTTTGAGTTTGACCCCAACACAGCCGACAGCACACAATTGCTTGCCCTCGGTCTGCAACCATGGCAGGTGCGCAATATCTATAAATACAGGGCAAAGGGTGGCATTTATCGCACACCAGAGGATTTCGCCCGAGTCTATGGTCTCACAGTGGGACAGTATCGCCGTTTGGCTCCTTATATCTGCATTGGCGAAGACTACCGTCCGGCAGCAGATGTCTATGGTAGGAGGGAGTATCGACATGGCGGTAATCACAGCGGCAATGATTACAGAGGCTCACATGACTGGCATACCGGGAGCGGCAACTATGGCAATAGTGGCAATTCCGTGGAGCATCCTCGCGACACGTTGATGTATCCCATCAAGCTCAAAGCTGGTGAACACATCGACCTCAGTACTGCTGATACCACGATACTGAAGAAAGTGCCAGGAATTGGTTCATACTATGCCCGTAGCATCGTGCGGTATCGCGAGCAACTCGGCGGTTTCTACGATGAAAAACAACTTCTTGAGATAGAGGGTTTCCCAGAGGAAGCCCTGCCTTTCTTTTTAATTTCCCAGCAGCCTCAGCATCGTCTGAATGTCAACAAACTTACCCTTGCACAATTACGCAAGCATCCCTATATCAATTTCTATCAAGCTAAGGCCATCGTAGAATACCGCCGGCTGAAAGGTCCCCTTCACAGCATCGCCGACCTACGCCTCCTACCCGACTTTTCGCCGGAGGCCATCCGCCGCCTCGAGCCGTATTTAGAGTATTAAGATTTTTAAGCCCCTATTAATAAATGATATACATTCCAGTATTGGGGGAATGTGGTATTTCTTTCGTTATTGACATATTGTTTAATTTTAGCGTTTTCTATGCCAGCCAAGAACGCTTCTCGAGGGGGAAGGGGGGCGGGGCGAGGGGGATGGGGAAGGATGTACTTATCTGGACACAGGGCGAACGCTCTGCCCGCAGTACCGGCCGGTGCCGTACCAGTACGCGCCGCCCGAATCGAAGTCGAGCTCATACGCGCAGCGCGCGTCCGACGTACTCTGCGCACCCGACCAATAGTCGCCGTCACTACCGGCGTTGTCGAGGGAAGAGCCACGGTAGCCCGCTGCCGGCAGGAAGATGCTGCGACCATTGGGACCCGTGAACATCCGACCCTCCACGCCGTTCTGAGTCGTCCAGACAACCTTGTTGCATTTGTGGAGCAGCTCCTTGAATTGGTCTTCCGTCGGCATCTGCCAGTTGCCGCCCCACTTCACGTGGGCAACGTCGTACTGCGTGCCGCAGATACTCGAGCCGAGGTTGTGGCAGGAATTTTCGGTGCCGTCGCAGTGCTTGTAGGTCTTCCAAGAGTACTCACCGCTCTTCATGGTCGTCTCGCCCCAGGCGTAATAGCCGCCGTAGTCCTCGGGCTTCGAGGCATCAACGTTGCAGCAAGCCCACTTCGTGCCAGAGGGAAGACCCAGGTCAATCAGGTGGGGATGGTTGCCGTCGGGGCAGGTCTTGTAGCTGGGCAACGATGTGGTAGGCTTAGTGGGTTTGGTAGGTTTGGTAGGCTTAGTAGGTTTGGTGGGTTTGGTTGTCGGCGGGATAATCACACCCTGGGCTGATGCATCAGGGGCCATAAACGCCACAAGTAGGAAGAAAAGCAGAAGTCTTTTCATATTCTTTAGGTTTGTAAATACATGGTAACACTTTTTCGCCGCTAAATTACAGAAAAAAAACAAAACTGCAAAAATAAAGGAACAATTAAAATAGGAATGCAGGAATCTCTGTAGGGGCTGACCACCCTTTGATTTCCAGAAATGGCATAGACATCAAGTAACCATTGTCTATTTTTGCATGGTAAATCATTTTTTTGTTATGAAAACCATGCTAATTCTTATCGACAATGGACACGGCTGCAATACAGTCGGAAAGCGCAGTCCCGACGGGCGACTGCTAGAGTACCAATATGCAAGGGAAATCGCCCTTGAAGTAACCAACCGCCTTTGTGGTATGGGCTATGATGCCCGTCGCATCGTCACCGAGCAAAACGACATTCCCCTACCCGTTCGTTGTTGGCGTGTAAACAAACTGTGCCGAGAATACGGTGCCGACAATGTTATTCTAATCTCCATCCACGTCAATGCAGCTGGGTGTGGGCAATGGATGAAAGCCAGGGGATGGTCGGTATACACCTCACGAGGACAAACAAGGGCAGACAGTTTGGCAGATAGTCTGTATTGGGCAGCCCGGCATCACCTGTCAGGTCACCAAATCCGCACCGACTATACCGATGGAGACATAGACTGTGAGGCTGGTTTCTATATCCTCCGTCATACCCTCTGCCCCGCTGTGCTGACCGAGAACTTCTTCATGGATAACCATGAAGATCTTCACTTCTTACTCTCATCTGAAGGTCGTGAAAGCATAATCTGCACACATATAGATGGAATTATTTCATGGATTCAAAAATATGTATAGGTTGTTTTCAATAATCCATACAGCACCATCACCAAACCCGATTTGTTCAGTTGAAAGGTAGATATTATTTGTTGTTTACAAAAATAAGCATAACATTAACTGCGTAGAAAGTACTTAAGTTCGGACAAGCAAAACAAAAAACTTCGTCTTTTTGTTTTGCTTTTCATTCACTTAATCGTACCTTTGCAAAGAAAACTCATCTTCTATATGGAAACTTTCAATGCAAAAGAAGTAAAAGACCAAGTCGTACAATGGATTAAAGATTGGTTTGATGTAAACGGTCCAGGATGCAATGCTGTTTTAGGTGTATCTGGAGGGAAAGACAGTAGTATTATTGCTGCACTATGTGTGGAGGCATTGGGAAAAGACCGCGTAATCGGAGTGACCATGCCCAATGGCGTACAAAAAGACATTTCTGATAGCATGCGACTCATCAACCATCTTGGAATTCGCTACTGCAACGTAAATATCGGTGACACTTACCAAACACTTATGGCAACAGTAAAAGAGCAATTAAGTACACTTGGTGTGGAAGTAACTGAACAGACCACTATCAATATGCCGCCACGTTTGCGCATGACATCAGTCTATGCAGTTTCTCAATCGATGAACGGACGTGTGGCCAACACCTGCAACCTGTCGGAAGACTGGGTTGGCTACTCCACCAGATATGGCGATGCAGCCGGCGACTTTGCACCTCTGGGTGGGCTAACCGTGAATGAAGTCTTACAAATTGGAATGGAATTAGGTTTACCCAAAGATTTAGTGATGAAGACACCTTCTGATGGTCTATGTGGAAAGAGCGATGAGGACAACTTAGGTTTCACCTATGCCACCCTCGATAACTATATCCGTACTGGTGTTTGTGAAGATACAAAGATCAAAGAATTAATTGACCGCAAGCACTATGCAAATCTTTTCAAGTTGAAGCCCATTCCATATTTCAGTTATACAAAACCAGCGATTGAATAATAATTTGAACAGGGTAATTGCCCTGCTCAACTATTACTGATTACCAATAGAAAGATACCATATTCATCATTTAGGCTATTTGACTGGCGATATTAACAACACCGCTAAAGCCTTCGAATTGCTTGGCTACTCAGCTGGAGCAACTATTGCCGACGACACCCAACAGACCCATATATGCTTTCTGCACAAAGAAGGGGAGACAACTATAGAATTAGTGCAACCATACGATGGCAAAAAGACCAGGCAAAAGATGTTGGCCAAACGTGGTGTTACGCCCTACCATCTCTGCTATGAAGTGGATGATGTTGAACAAGAATATGAATATCTCATCTCCAAAACTGGACGCCACTGTTTAAGCCTATGGCAGCCCCTGCCTTCGACAATAGGATAATACGAAAAATCACATTCCCATCCCATCCATTTCATTCAATTCTTACTTCGTTTGTCTATATTAAGAAAGGGAATCTTATAAATCATATTGGTCAAAGGTTCCTCAAGAGGAGTTATCATCATCACAAGGATAGTCGATACAGCAAGAAGCAAAAGGAAACACAAGATACCAGTGATGATGGCCGACTGGCAATGTGCGGCAATATAAGTTTTCAGAGGTGCCACGATGAAAAAAGCGAAGTTTTGATATAGATACAAAGAATAACCTTTCTTATTCCAGAAATCCACCAACCATGTATTTTTCACCTTAACCACAGAAAAAAACAATGCAAGCAACGAAAGTATGAACATTGTATAAGCCACATAGAGCGTATTAGGGGGATAATGGTTTTTTACCATAGGGAAGAAATTCATGCCGCCGACAACCATACACAAAACCAAAACCACAAGCGACACACCCCCACATAGAGCAATTTTGCCTTTACTTAGTTTCTTATAATACAGCATCCCTGCCACCAAGAACAAATTGTAACCAAACACCTCTTGCAAACTGAAGATTCGTGGTAAGAACTGAACGATAGCAAAGGCGAGAATACACAATGCAAAATACCAGTGGTCGGAAAGATGAAATTTCTCAATGATTTTTTGCTGTATGGGCACTGTTACCGAAAGAATGAGAAATACGATAATAAACCACAAATGCGGTAGGGTTTTCCCATATATTGGATTACCTTGAGGCATGTTGTTTGTCATTTGTGGGATATCATGTGCCACGAGCACCCTAATGACATCATTAAGATTATAACTGAATATGTTGCAATCATTTACTGCCACCAATGTCAGATAAGTCAGCACAATCAAAGAGAAAAGAGCATACACATAAAATGGAACCAGTGCTCGTTTTGCCCTATTTACAACGGTTGCCAGAATTGTTTTCTTGCTTTTACTTACAGAAATAGCCGCACCAGAAATAAAAAACATGATGGGCATAGAAAAATAGACAATGGATTTCACAGGCTCTTTCCCGACACCCAACCAATGTACCATGTGTACCACACAAATGATATACATCATTATCAATGCCCGATAGCAGTCGAGTTGTATATCTCTTTCTTTCATTTTGAAATTCTAATAGTAAACTGTAAACAATGTGATTATTATTATTACTTTAGCATAGCTTTAAGTTCACTGGCAATTATCCTTGTGAATTTATCGGCACCATTTTTGTTGAGATGAAGCATTTCACGAAACAATTCCGGATGGTCTGTCATCTCTTTATCCGCTGAGTGATTTAAAAGAGGCAGGTTGTTTTTCTTACAATAATCAGCAAGCCATGCGTTATAGGTATCATTGATAAGGAATATAGGAGAGCGCACCATAAACAGCCTGGTATGCTTACTCTTACACAAATCAACAATCATATCAAGGTATTTTAGTTCCTCTGCGTCGGTCTCAAATTTGTTGTTGGTGAAGAAACTCCCTTTATATTGGCCAGTCATGGGTACATATCCATCAATGGCATCCTCTGCTCTGACTTTCATACGTACCAAATGCTGAAGGAGCCCATTATAGATATACAGATTGCTTTTTAGTTTGAGCTTTTCCTGCCATGAGGCTTGTGAGTCGAAATACTCGGTGACAGGTTCTGAAAGTCCATACCACATATTCAGATTAGAGATACGGTATTTCATGGAACCGTCGAGATATGCTGAGAAAACTTCTAAGATCACCACTTTGGGTGGTTTTCTGTCAAATATGGCTTTCAGATAGATATAGTTTTGAATGACATCAATACCATCCTGTCCTGCCACGTATGCTTTCATTCCCAAAGAGTCGGTTAAAATACGAGGGTCGAAATTGTGTTTTGCCTGACTTGCCCCCATGATGATAACATCACTATTCTCTTCAAAAATATTGTGTTTATCTATAGCCAATGGTGAATTGTTATTGGGAACAGACTTCAGGATAGCCCTACAAGCC
>JAFZAE010000276.1 GCA_017548385.1 Prevotella sp. | reverse complement strand
GTATGCTGGCAATCAGTTGGTCGGCATACGTGCTGGCGTCTATACCAATAAGTATTGTGACTCTTTGCGTGTTTGGGTACGCAAGTCGCTTGATGGCGAGAATCTTGCAACCGGTGTGGTACGTCGTATGGGAGATGGTGTTAAACCCGTGACAGGATGGAATGAGATACTATTTGATACCCCCTACGATTTCAATGATGGTGAGGCTTTTTATATCGGATACACATATGGCCAGAAATATGGCGACAAACCAATTTCTATCGTTGGAGAGCCAAGGGCTAACACGTCATTCATCCAATTGGGTGCAGGCAAGGAGTGGCAGGATGTGAGTGCCGATGGTGTACTCAGCATCGAGTGTCTTATTGATGGCGAGAATATGCCACCATGCAACTTGAAGGTAATTTCGTCGGAGGGTATGATTGAAGGACCAGGTTTATTTAACGTCACAACCAAAATAACCAACTTTGGTAGTGCCACTGCCACAGAGTACGACCTTTCTTTTACAGCAGAGGGTTACGATAATGTTGTCACCTGCAAGACGCCCATTGCCAGTGGGCAGACAGCAAATATAGAGGTGTTACTGGAAAATGTGCCTGAAGGTGTGGGTGTAGACAAACCGATTACCGTGACAGTGACACGTATTGCTGAGGGTGAGGATGTCAATCCGTCGGATAACAGTGCTGTCGTTTCAACCAAGGTGGCACGTAATGTGGTGGTGGAGGAATTCACTGGCACAGGTTGTGGGTGGTGTCCCCGTGGACTGGTTGGCATGAAGAAAATGCGTGATATCTATGGTTCTCGTTTTGTAGGTATCGGCCTGCATCAGTACAACAGTTCAGACCCCATGTATATCAGCGACTATGAGGATTTGCCCTTCCAGGGCGCACCACAGTGTATTGTCAACCGTGGTACGCTTACTGATCCTTACTATGGAACTGACGAAGAAGATATTTGTCACGACATAGATAGGGAAATCGCAAAGGGCGCTAATTTAAGCGTAACAGTGGAAGGTGATTACAATGAAGAAAAGACAGCTGTCAATACCACTGTCAAAGTGCATTCCTATGCCGATCTTTCAGGATTGAGACTTTCTTTAGTTCTTATAGCCGACAGTTTGATAAGCAATTCCAATTCCTGGAGGCAGAGCAATTATTATTATCAGTATTCTGCCTCGCAATTGCCCGAAGATTTGGCACAGTTTGGTTCGGGTGGCGAGAATGGTCAATCATCTTTCTTCTGGGCATTTGACGATGTTGCTTTGTCAAGTTATAAAGAAAACGGGAAGTACTATGTTGAGATAGGTAGTCTTTCGAATGGTGAAACGAAAGAGTTGTCATATACTGTCAATATGACGAACAAACAGGCCGTGCTTAATGTGCTTGACTACAATAAAGTGGCTGTTATTGCCATGGTGCTTGATAATACTGGTAAGGTGCTCAATGCCAACAAGTATTATTTGTCGGGAATAGAGACGGGTGTTCGTGACGTAAACACCGATACAGAGATGAATGTGCGCGAGGTGCTCCGCTATACTGTTGATGGCAGAATGATTCGTACGGCACAGTCTGGTGTCAATATCATCCGTATGTCTGATGGTTCCACAAGGAAAGTGCTGGTTAAATAGTGGCTGTTATTTAAAAAAAGTAAAGGGTTGTGATTATTTCACAGCCCTTTACTTTTTAACATTATAGATCCTCTTATTGTAGAACTTCCACTAATTGTTCTATTTTCTCCAATGTGAACAAGTGATGGTGGTCGTATTCATCTGTTTCCTCGTGTTGCCACATGATTTCGAAGGGGATATGTGCGGCATAGCCACCTAATTCAAGCACGGGGGCGATATCACTTTTGAAACTGTTGCCCACCATAAGCAGTTCTGAGATATCGATGCCGAATGTCATGCAGAGTTCTCGGTACTGACGTGGGGTTTTGTCGGCCACTACATCCACGCGGTCGAATAGTGGCCAGAGACCAGAACGCATCAGTTTATGTTCTTGCTCGATTATTTCACCTTTTGTGAAGACGGTCATCTTATACCGACTCATAGCCCGAATTTTTTGCAGCGTTTCCTCAACCCCTGGAAGGGGGGTGGCGGGAAGCTGCATCAGACTTCTCCCCAGCATTTCTATTTGAAGCAATAGGTTGGCATTGATGCGCCCTTGGCTGAGATGCACAGCATTCTCTATTAATGAGAGAGTGAATGCCTTACTTCCATAACCCAACTCAGCCATATTGCGAGTTTCTGTCTTGAACAATTCTGCCGACACATACTCAGCATCACCATAGTCAGACAAAAGGTCGCAATATTGTTTCTCGACGGCATCGAAATGTGACTGGCAGTCCCAGAGGGTGTCGTCGGCGTCGAAGGCAATGAGTCGGATATGGCTCAGCATTATTTCACCACGTATTTCTTGCCGTTTATAATATAGACGCCCTTACCCAGTTGTGCGGGGCTGATACGTGAGCCATTGAGGTTATAGATGATTTTCTTCTCATCGGTGCCCACGATTTCCACGATGCCCGTCTCGTTGAGCACAGTCAGTGTGCCCTCGATATAATCGAGTTCGTAGTTGTTTGTCTCACCGCCAGTGACAGTGATAGGATAGGTGCCTGCGGGAGAGTCGATAGTGGCAGTGGTAGTGACAGTGGGTTTCACGATGAATACGGTGTCGGTCTCATTGTTCTTGAAACCCTCATAGCTCAATGCAAACGTCGGGTTCTCAGCATTGAGATAGCGCTCGCAATCCACGGCTTTTACAGTTAGGGGTGCTCGTTGTACAACGAGGTAGCCGTCGTAAAAGTCTACCATATCATCAGTGATAGTACCTGCTGTGATGGTGATGGGATAGCGTCCTACGGGTGAGGTCGGGGTGGCATCGCAGTGCAACTCAGGCTCACCTTCTATCTTGTCGCCACTGATGGTATATCTCAGGTCGGGATTCTCATCGCCATAGTATCTGATGGTGTTGCGCACCTTGACACTGGTACCAAATTCCTTGATGTGCTCCTGTGTGAAGTCTTTCCATTGTGCTGCGGCCAGGAACTTGTTTTTCATACCACTGCGCACATAGACATTGTTGTGACCGTTGTTCATACCTTCAAAGACATCGGCTCCACCCAATTCAGGAACATACCGACAAACCACGCGCAGTTCAGAGAGACTGTTACATCCATTGAAAGCTTCCTTGCCAATCAGTTCGATGCCATCAGGGATGACGACTTTGCTGATTTTGTTGCAGCCGGCCAAAGCATAGTCATGTAGGGTCTTTGTTCCATTAGGTAGGATTATTTCGCCTGTGGCAGTAGGCAGCACGGCTATCACCTCTGTACCTTCCTTGTTCCATAGAATATCGTTTTCAATGATAAAATCAGCATCCTCAGCTGGAACAAAGAATATTTCCTTCAGGCGGGAGCAGAGGGCAAGGGCACCATCGCCGTAGCTCTTGATGTTGGAAGGCAGTTGGAGCGAAATAAGCTTGTTGCAGCCATAGAAAGCACGACGGGGCAGTTCATCGTCCTTGGGAGAAAGGTTTTGGCCATTCTCTACTAGATAGGTTCCACCGCCAACAATGGAGGTGCGGCTCAGGTCAAGTGTTTGCAGACACCCCTTTGTCCTTTCATTATAGACATCGCGGCCTGCCATCTCGCGAATACGCTTCAAGTCCTGTCCATTGATGGGGCCTATCACCGAGAGTGTACCTAAGTTTCCGATGAGAGAGTCGGGAAGCAATGTGGTCAACTGTCCTGCTCTCTCCACTTCTATCTCTTTTGTCAACAAGTCTTTTTTCGGACTGGAGATACCACCAATCATGTCCTGATAGTAGCTAAACTTGTAGTAACTGGGATTGAGTAGGGAGATATCGTAGTAGCCGTCATCGTCGCCACTCCATCCCCAGTTGACATAGACCATGCCAGTGGAGTTGTAGCCATGAATGACAAAAGCGTGGCCACCCTGGGTCATGTCGGCACCACCATAGTAGACTGGGCCATTTTCGCTCAACTCAGTGAACACAATGTCCATCCAGTCATCCATACTGTATTGGTTGCGATCATAGAAGACCACATCTGAAAGTCCAAAATACTTACGGAGACCTTCGGCGGCATCGTCGGAATAGGCACCACTGCCTTCGTAAGGCCCACCATATTGCATTTCGGCTGCGACGCCACAATTGAGCATCAATGTGGCTACGGCAGAGGCTTGCTCCTCATTATATTTTCCTGCCCGATACTGGTCCAACATATTGTCCCAGTCGTAGTAAGTGTTTTCAAAATCGGCGGTGACAGCTTGTCCACCATAGTAGATGGTGTGTTTGCCAATGCCGTGCTCAGGAATCTTATGATAGTTGAGCACTTGTGCCATAGCGGTGGCAACGCATCCAGTAAGGCACTTGGTGCTGCCACTGAAGGTAGGACAATAGTTGTTGTATGGTGTGTCTTGATCCCACTCAGTGGTAATCATTGGTTCCACAAAACTTGGGAATTTGCTGGTATCGGGAGCGACGGGTGCAAGATGTATGTTGTTTTCCGTAGCATATTGGACGGCACCGCGCATGGCACTAAGCCACCAGGCGAAGTTTTCATTTGCCTCGCCAGTATATACTTTCTCCGACACACCTAAGATTTCGGGCACCAAATCGTCGGCTGAGACAATGGCAAAACCACCGCTCTTATAGCCAATGACCGACAATTCGGGCATTTCCTTCAAAACCTCAATAGGCTCATTGCGAGGGGCTTGATGCATTGTGCCACGAGTCTGGTTGATGGCTGTGGCTGCGGCATTTACCATCTGCTGTTTATCACGGGGACCTGCTGCCATCGGGCTGGCACACATTAGGCCAAGAGTCAATACTAATAAAGATGTAATTTTTATACGCATAGTGATGAAAAATAATAAGCTTGCAAAGTTAGCAATTTTTTTTTACATTGCAAAGTTTTCCATTGAATATTGACTATTGAAGATTGAAAAAGAGGAGTCTCACCACAAAAAAAAGCGCGACCTTTAAAAGTCGCGCCTTTTTATAGAGAAAATTCGTATTAGCGAACAATTGCCTGACGACCGTTTACAATGTAAACACCCTTCTTCAGACCAGAAGCTGAAGTGGCATTCTGACGAACAAGAACACCGTCGAGTGTGTAGATGTCAACAGGATTGTCATTGGAGAGGAGTTCCTCAATGGCTGTCACATCAATGTTGATGCTGACAGGAGCAGACTCAACACCACCCTCGTAGAGGATTGTCACGCTCACCTTGTGGCCACCCACTGTGAGGTCCTTGATGTCGATATTGGTTTCCTCGGTGTTGCCGTAGAGTTGCTCGTCAACATAGACGTTGTAACCAGTGATGGATCCACCACCAACAGTGAACTCAATGTCGTCGACAAACATAGCGAAGATGTCATTACCAGTATGACGGATGGCGAAGTACTTCGTACCCTCTGGCAAATCGTATGAGAACTTTGTCCAGTCGCCTGAGGAAACAGCACCATCAGCAATCTTGGTGAAGCTTGAAATCTCATTGTCTGTGCTTGAGACAAGGATTTCGAAGGTTTCATCGCCATATTGTGTGGAAGCCTCTGAAGCCCAGAAACTAATAGTCTGTGCCATACCTGGCAACTCGGGTGAGATGAGCCAGTCGTCGGATGTGGTCTGTGGGCACATGGCCATCAAGAACTGGCTGCCGCTATGTGGAGCGTATTGATCTGGGCTAAAGCCGGCCATCTGAGGATTGAATGCCATCCATGCATTGGGCTGGTATTCATTTTCGAAGCTGATGGACTCGCTTGACCAACCATATACCTGCTGACCGTCGCCATCATAGAGTTTCCAGTCTCCGAATGCTCCATAGTGATTGGTCTCGGTGATACCGCCAATACTGAAGGTTGGGAAGATCTCTGTGTTCTCGAAATCTTCAGTCTTTGCAGAAGCGACAACAGAAGGAGCTGTCCAGCTAACCTTGTAGCCATTCTCCTGAGCCTCGGCAGTGAGGTTCTCAACACCAGCGGCAGAGGAAGCAGATACTGTGATGACATCCTCGATGGTGTTGTCATCCTCGTTGAGGTCGTTGTCGTAGGTAACCACAGCCTTCACGGCCTTGTCGCCAGCCTCGGTGAAGATGGTAGTGTTGTAGGTAGCTTCGAATGTCTTGGAAGCAAGGGATGCCAAAGGCTCGCTCACGTTCTCGTCGATAAGAACCTCGTCGGCTACGCTGACTTTCACATTGAAGTTCTTGGCAGCATTCTCGCCCATGTTCTTCACGGTGAATTTCACATTGCCATTGCTACCGGCGGTAATGTTCTTTGGTGCGGCAATCTTGGCGGCGGCAAGGTTGTATTCCATGAAGTCGATGAAGTTGATGTTGTCAATCCAGAATGAACCCACTTCGCTGAACATACCGTAGAACTTCACAAAGATGTAAGGTTCATTAGCATATTTGCTCAGGTTTACTTTCACAGTCTCGAAGTCAGAAGCAGGAACGAATTCCTGTGCCACTTCCTCAGTGCCGTCAATCTTCTCGACAGCTATAATGAACTTGTTGGTGCGTGAGGTACTCTTCACGTCGATGACAACTGTCGGGTTGGCTATACCATCGACTTTGATCTTACCGGGAGTGAGCATACCCCATGTGTCGGGAGCCTCGGTGCTGATGGCTATACTTGCACCATCGCCATCGGAAGACTCACTGTCGAAGTACATACTTACGTTATAATACTCATACCAACCAGAGATGTATGTCGAACCATCATTCTCTGAGAACCATCCAGGAATCTGCAGCTGGTTACCAGCAAAGTGCTCCTCGAGTGGCAACTCGAATGGAGCTCCCACGATGAGTGTACCTACGGTACCTGCATCCTGACCGGCCTCGTTCTTTGGCTGTACTGCCCAGTATGCATAGTCTTGCTCGCCTACATTAGCATCATACTGCACTGTGGTAGTATTTGCGTCACGCAAAGAGTCAAGTTGCTCGCCATAATCCAGGTATCCAGCGTCATCGACGATAAGCGACCATACCAGATAGTCCATCTTTTCGGGGATAATGATACCTCCGTTTACGCCTTCGGTCACCTTCGGCCAGTCAAGAGTGATTGTGCCGATGTTGTCTTTCACATTCACGTACTCGATTGGTTTGGGGCTGTCCATACCGATGTATGCAGAGACTTTTTCACTCTTGAGGCCAGCACCAAGTTCATTGGAGACATATACTTGATAAGTGTGTGTACCAATGGTCAGGTCTTCTGCGGCATCGTCATAGCTCTGCTCTGAGCCTGGAGCCACGTCTTCGAGTGTGGCTATCAGTTGACCGTCACGATAGATATCGGCCTTGATGTTTCCTGTCAAGCTCTCACCGGCGATGTTCAATGTAGGAGCGGTGAAGCTGATAGTAGCAGCGGTGAAGCCTTCAGCGTCAGGTGTGACAGTAAGACCGGTAACGGCTTGTGGTGCACCTGGCTCAGGACCCAGTTCCACTGTCAGTGAGTTGACATAGAGATAGAACTCGTCAGGGTCACTGATGGCATGGATGCCGAAGTAGTAGTCACCATCCTCAGACACTTGTACGGTTCCTTCATAATCTTCAGGAGCCTCGTTGCCACAGGTCACATCGGTGGGACCGATGGCAGTGGTGGTCAAAGCGGAAACAGTAGCGGCGTTACCAATTTTCACCTCGAAGCGCTCAGGATATCTTGCGCTATAGGCTGAGGCGTTTACGGACACGTTGTAAGCTTTGCCAGCCTTCAGATGGATAGGAGGTGAGATGAGCCAGTCGTCGGCAGCATTGACTGAATGGTAACGATAACGTGCCTCACTGTAATATGTGAATGTAGAACCATCTTCGTTGGCGTCAATCACAGAGAAGAGATTGAATACGTCTTCATTCGTGAAGTCGGCGAAATATGGAGGTTCGATGGAATTACCCAATGCAGTACCGTCAGAAATTGTAAGAGCACTGGTGAGTGTGCCGTTGTTGGCTTCTACGCCATATTTGTAAATTGCTAATGAGCCGAGGTCAAGAGTCTCAGAGAAGGTTGTGGCGGTGATGTTCTCGGCAACCTTGGTCTTCTCCTCGCCTACAATGCGATAAACATTATAGGTGATGTCAGACAGATAGCCATTATGTACACCAGATGTCACGGCATCCCATGTTACAGTGATGTTGTTTCCATCAGCGGTGAATGCCACGTTGGCGGGAGCCAGTGGTACGTCGAAGCCAATCCAGATCGATTGCTTGGAAGTGGGGCTGTCACCCACAGCATTTGATACAAATGCCTTGATGGTCTGCATTCCCTCGGGCAGGGTCACTTCGGCTGTAACAGCAGCACCGGGTGTAGTGGTACCAGTGGCAATCACTTCGTCACCAGCTTTGATGGTATAGGTCAGATCACCAGCGAGGTCTTCGCCTCCGAAGGTCTTAGTAGGAGCAGTGAAGGAAATAGTACCAGTAGTGGCACCATTGGCAAAGTTCACGGTCAGATCTTCAATGGCAGCAGGAGCTCCGTCCTCAGCGGCGGGCTTATCTATTATCAGACCAACGATGTTGTAAAGACCGAGGTGCTGAACCAATGTGGCTGCACCTGTCTCCAAGTTGACTGTGTAGAGGCTGGTCTCACCCTCGGCCACGGGAATACCCAACCAGTAGAAGGTGTTGTCTGTTGGGTCAATTTCACCTGACTGATAGTATGAACCCTCTTCATCTGCAACTACGATACCAGTAGGACCAACGAGTGTCTCATGAGCATTGGTTTTGTCAATAGTGTAGAGATTTCCATCAGAGGCGATACCATAGAGCACGCCTTCCTTGCTGATAGCTAAGACCACATAGTGGTTCTCCAACGAACCGATGGTGGTACGTGTCATTGTGGTATAGTCGGGAATACCAAGTTCATAACCGCTACCGTCTGCTGTATAGAATTCACCATAGACAGTGCCGTCGGCAGCTGTGGCAAGGTCACCTGCTATCATTGAGAAGTCACCGGTCTCATCATCGATTTCAGCGACATCTATAAGTTCCCAGGAGTCAGTATCGAAGGAGTAAAAATCTACCCACCAGAATCCCCATCCTATATAGTCAAGGACTGCATCGACACCATAATAGATATTGTCCTGGATAGCGGCACCATTATAGAATGTATAGTTGCCTGTTGCCAGTGAGTCCATTTCTGTGGGAGCACCAACGTTAATCCGGCTGATAGAACGCTGGCTGGCGTATTCTATTTCAGGATAATAAGTCACATTGGCAATCAGGTTGGTGTTGCTGGACTTGAGAATGATTTGTCCTCTGCCATTGTCTGTCACACTGAACGGACCACGTGGGCGCAGAGATTGCGGCACTCTCATTACTGAATTGTTCTTCTTTTGCGTCACACGACGGCTTTGGAAGAGTTTGGGGTGTTTGGCCTTGAATTCTGCCGAACGCGCGACTTGCTCTTTTTGGAAGCCGGGCATTGACTTCATCTTCATCAGTTCGGACTGGATTTTTTCCATTCTATCCTGCCGAGACTGGGCCTGAGCGGGAGCAGCCACTATCATCATGGCAAGAGCTCCCAAGAGGAAAGATGTAAATTTTTTACTCATAGGAATAAAAATAATAAGTGAAACATTGCGCGAGGTACAAGCCCCCACATTGAAAAAATATCTGCAAAAGTAGTCATTTCTCAGAAAAAAATCACAATTTTTCCGTGTTTTTTGCAAATTGTAGTGAAAATACCATGAAAGTGGTACTTTTCCGCATTTTTTTCTTACTAATAGAGAATGAAAGCGCCGAATAAATGTTAAAATGACACTTATTCGGCGTTATTTAGGAGGGAAGAGTATAAATTTTTCAAATAAACAACAGCTCTCTATATTTTGGCAGTGTCCAACATTCATCACTGATGATGAGTTCCAGTTTGTCTATTTCATAGCGTATTTTTTCCATGATAGGCTCCACTGTGTCATGGTAGGCGATGGCTTTCTCGCGCTCCGCTGTGATGCGATTGGCCACACGGCGTGATTCAATCAGTTCTTCCACACCTTTTTCTATGCGCTGCGAACGTTGGGCAATTTCACGGATAATATCTTTGTTACGGGCTGTGAGTTGGTCGGCCTCGTCGTGGCTAAAGATTTCATACATATTTAATACGTTTTGTGCCAGCTGACTTTGGTATTGTGTGGCGATGGGAATGATGTGGTTCATGCTCAAGTCGCCCATCACACGGGCCTCAATCTGGATTTTCTTTGTATAAGTCTCCCATTTCACCTCGTTGCGGGCAGCCAGTTCCTTGGCATTCATCACGCTCATACTCTCAAACATTTTTATGGTGTCTGCATCTAAGTAACGGTCGAAGATGAGAGGACAGCTGCGTTCTACGTCGAGGCCTCGGTTGGCGGCCTCCTGCGTCCATTCATCGCTATAGCCATTGCCGTCGAAATGAATGGGACGACAAGTCTTCAGATCTTCGCGCACGATGTCGAGTATGGCACTGGTCTGGTCCTCGCCTTGGGCAATGAGGTCATCGACACGCCGTTTAAACAGGGTCAGTGCTTCTGCCACGGCAGTGTTCAATGCAATCATAGCCGATGCGCAGTTGGCTTCGCTGCCAACGGCACGGAACTCAAACCGGTTGCCTGTGAAGGCAAAGGGACTGGTGCGATTGCGGTCGGTATTGTCGATGAGTAGTTCGGGTATTTGTGGGATATCTAGTTTCATCCCCTGTTTGCCCGCCATATCGAAAAGGTTTTTTTTGTCAGATGACTCGATATGTTGAAGCAATTCGGTGAGTTGCTTGCCCAGAAATGAGGAAATGATGGCAGGTGGTGCCTCGTTGGCTCCTAAGCGGTGGGCATTGGTGGCACTCATGATACTGGCTTTCAGCAATCCATTATGGCGATAGACTGCCATGAGGGTCTCCACGATGAACACCACGAAGCGGAGATTGTCCTCTGGGGTTTTACCAGGGGCATGAAGCAGGATGCCATTGTCGGTAGATAAACTCCAATTGCAATGTTTTCCTGAACCGTTGATGCCGGCAAAGGGTTTTTCGTGGAGCAACACACGAAAACCATGTTTGCGTGCCACGCGTTTCATCAGCGACATAAGTAGCATATTGTGATCCACGGCCAGGTTAGTCTCCTCATAGATAGGGGCCAATTCAAATTGATTAGGAGCCACCTCATTATGGCGTGTCTTACAAGGGATGGAGAGTTCTAGGGCACGAATCTCCAAATCTTTCATAAAAGCCTGTACTCGGTCGGGGATGATGCCGAAATAATGGTCGTCCATCTGCTGGTTCTTAGCAGAGTCGTGTCCCATAAGGGTGCGGCCGGTGAGCATCAGGTCGGGACGGGCATTGAATAACCCTTCGTCCACAAGGAAATATTCTTGTTCCCAGCCTAAGTTGCAAGTCACTTTCTTCACCTCGGGATAGAAATAATGGCTTACCTCAGTGGCTGCCTGGTTTACGGCACGAAGGGCTCGGAGTAGGGGTGCCTTGTAATCGAGAGCCTCACCGGTATAAGAGATGAAAATAGTGGGGATACAAAGGGTGTCGTCGATGATGAACACCGGCGACGTGGGGTCCCAGGCGGAATAACCGCGAGCCTCAAATGTATTGCGGATTCCACCACTGGGGAACGATGAGGCATCTGGCTCCTGTTGAACCAGTAGTTTTCCAGAAAACTCTTCAATCATGCCTCCTTTGCCGTCGTGCTCGATAAAGGCATCGTGCTTTTCTGCAGTGCCTTCGGTGAGGGGCTGAAACCAGTGGGTGTAGTGGGTAACACCATTCTCCTCGGCCCATTGCTTGATACCTTTAGCCACAGCATCAGCAATAGATCGTTCCAAGTGAGCACCATTGTCTATCACATCTACTAGTTGCATATAGACATCACGGGGCAGATATTTGAACATCTTGTCACGGGTGAAGACATATTTACCAAAATACTCCGAAGGACGGAGGGTTGGGGAGACAACTTCGAGGGGCTTCTTTCTGAAAGCCTCTTCCACTACTTTGAACCTAAGTTTTGCCATGGAAAAATATTTGATAAGTGGGCTTGTGTTAATGTGGCTATGAACAATTAAAATGCAAAAGTACGGAAAAACGAGGGCAACACAAAAAAAATGACGTGATTTTTGGTGAAAACAGATGATTTGTCAGATGAAAAAAATACGTTGATTTTTGTCAATATGTTATTTTTTTCATAATTTTGCCTTCTCTAGAAATGATTGTTTTTACGTTGCCATTTTCAAGGAAAAATGAAGAAACACCTCTTTGTTATACTAACTCTTTCGATCATGGGCCTTTCAGTGGAGGCTCAGAATGGGGTGGACATACCATCACTATGTACAAAAATCGACGAGGCCATTTCCAATTCACAGACTTATGTGTCACAGAGGGAAGCAACTATTGCCATGGAGCGACGCAATTTGAAAATGGCACGCGACATCCAACAAAAATTCAACAATAGTTACCGCTTGTATGAGTTATATCGTCCATTTGTGAGCGACTCTGCCATCTATTTTCTAAGGG
>JAFZAE010000275.1 GCA_017548385.1 Prevotella sp. | reverse complement strand
GTGCATTTTGTTTCTCTGGTCTCAGTTCCCTGACTGTTAACAGCATGGATTTTTATAACCGACAAAAGTATCCAGACTTTCTGTCAATGGATGAGATGTTTGGGAATCAGTTGGAAACGTTGTACATAGAGCCAACCGTAACGGATATTCCCATTCGTACATTTACGATGTTTCCTCAACTCAAAAAGGTTTCCTTTAAGAGTCAAGATTTATTTATCAAGGTGAAATTAGCCCAAACCTTCGGTCCACAAGTTCAGACCTATACTTACCCTAAAGACATACCCTACTTTGGTGAAGGTAAATTTGCCGGATGCCATGGACTGTTATCCGTTTACATACCCGAACACTTTACGAAGATTGAGAATAACGTCTTTGAAGAATGTAAATCATTGACCGAAATTGACATTCCCGATGGGGTCACAAGCATTGGAGACGCATCTTTTAAGGGCTGTAAATCGCTCTCAGAAATATACATTCCAGAAATTGTAACCACCCTCGGAAACAGGGCTTTTGCGGATTGTTCTTCTATTCAAGAATTTCACATACCAGAAAGGGTGACCAGCATCGGTTCACATGCGTTTAGCGGATGTTCGAAATTAGAAAAAATCAATATTCCCCGAATTATTACAATCATTCAAGATGGAACATTTGAAGGCTGTTCCAACCTTCCTTCCATTGATATACCCGATGATGTAACGAGCATTGGTGATGGAGCCTTTTCCGGGTGTTCCAAACTCACGTCCATCACCATTCCAGAAGGGGTGACAACAATCAATGCAAATCTTTTTTCAGGCTGCAAAAAATTGCCGTTCATTAATATTCCAGAAGGAGTTACTTCCATCGGAGGAAGTGCTTTTGCTGAATGCATGGCACTTACAACCATAGATATTCCTAAGAATGTGACCAGCATTGGAGCTGGGGCATTCATGATGTGTCAGGGTCTTTATTCGATTACAATACCATGTAATGTACAAAGTATTGGTCGTTTGGCTTTTACTGTGTGTACGTATCTGCATCATATCTATTGCTATCCGGAAACACCACCAGAAACCAATGGCAGCCTCATGGAATCACACCCATGGGACGTACAATTGCATGTTCCCGCTCAATCTCACCAGTCTTATTTAAAGCATCCTATTTGGAGCCAATTTGAGGTACTTAAAATGTAGAAACTGCATAATTACCGAAATTACTCACGCTCGAAAAAACTCAAGTAAACTTGGTTTTTTGCTCGCTTAATCGTAACTTTGCAGACATTAAATAAATAAAATAAGATGAAACTGATTCCTTCTTTTTCCTGGAACAAAGGACTGCACAAGATGCAGAAAGACAGCAAGGCGTTTATGGAACAGCCGTGGGCATCGGGCGGCATACTGATTGTATGTGTCATTTTTGCCATGCTGTTGGCCAATCTGCCGTGGACACGCGACCTGTACCAAAAGATTCTGGAGACATCTCTGTCAATGTCGATTCAGAGCCCTACAGACCCTGTGACAGGTATGAGAGCCATCGACTGGATATTCCCACACGGCATGACGGTCGAGAAATTCATTAACGACATCTTGATGGTGGTGTTCTTCTTCACCGTAGGACTGGAAATCAAGCGTGAAGTCGTGTGCGGCGAACTGTCCAGCACGAAAAAAGCCATGTTGCCAGTCATCGCTGCAGCAGGCGGTATGGCTGTGCCTGCCATCATCTTCACGGTGTTCAACCACGGCACACACGGTGAAAGCGGATGGGGAATCCCGACGGCTACGGACATTGCCTTTGCCGTAGGCATCATGTCGATTCTCGGCAAACGGGTGCCTGTGTCACTCAAAGTATTCCTAACGGCACTTGCCATCGCCGACGACCTCGGAGCCATCCTTGTCGTGGCCATCTTCTATGGAGGACACGTCCAAATGGGCCTTTTGTGCATTGCCCTGATACTTGTTGCCATCGTGTTGGTGATGAATAAAATGGGGGAAAAACGCATGGCCTACTACCTCGTTCCAGCCATTGCCATCTGGTTCTTGTTCTACTACAGCGGTGTCCACTCCACGATGTCAGGTGTTGTCATGGCCTTCCTGATTCCGATGGACGCACGCTATAGTCACGCTTACTTGAAGCGTCGTACACGCCAATATCACGAACGCATGATAGCCTATGAGGAAACGGGCGACGAGATAGAAGGCCTACCCTTTCCCAACGCCATACAGCGCCATTGTCTGCGTCGCATCAGCCACATTTCGCTCGGCTCGATGGGCATGAGTTATCGTCTTGAACATGCGCTCGCTCCTTGGGTCAACTTCGTCATCATGCCTATCTTCGCCTTGGCCAACGCAGGTGTGGAAATTCCAGATTTGAGCTATTTCAACATTTTCCAGTACTCACCCGACTACGGAAGTGTGGGCATGGGTGTATTCTTCGGATTGCTGCTAGGCAAACCGATTGGCATCACCTTGGCTTCTTGGCTGGCCATCAAGGGAAAGTTCGGCGAAATGCCGTCGAATGCGACGTGGAAAATGCTGTTCGCCGTGGCATGCCTCGGTGGTATAGGCTTCACGATGAGCATCTTTGTCGACACGCTGTCGTTTGGCGACGTGCCGCATGAAGTGACCGAACACTTGCGTGCTACAGGCAAGATTGCCGTACTGCTCGGCTCACTCTCGGCTGGCATCCTCGGCTCCATCCTTATCAATATTTTCTATAAGTTTGAAAAGCCATCAACAGTAAACCTTAAACCGTAAACCATCAATGAAACTCATCTATTTCCATGGTTTTGGTTCGTCTGGGGCCAGCGGCACGGTGGAGACTTTGCGCCGACTGTTGCCCGACGATGAAATCATTGCACCCGATATTCCCATCGACCCTGTCGAAGCCCTACCCTACCTCAAAAACCTTTGCGAGACAGAGCAGCCCGACATCGTCGTTGGTACATCAATGGGCGGTATGTATGCCCAGCAAATGCGTGGATTTGTGCGTATCTGTATCAACCCCGCACTCAACATGTCCACAATGAGCGGCGTCCTCAAGACGGGGGAGCACAAGTTCTTCAACGGTCGCAAAGACAACCAGAAGACCTTCCGCATCACCCGTGACATCATCCTGCACCACAACCAGATGGAGCGCCAGCAGTTCAAGGATATCAGCGACTGGGACCGCGAGCACTGCTATGGACTCTTCGGCATCCAAGACAAGCAAGTCAACACCTACGACCTTTTCCACAAGCACTATCCCCACGCCATCCGCTTCGACGGAGAGCACCGGCTCAACGAAAAGGTGCTTAAAAAAGTCGTCTTGCCACTGATTCAGGAGCTGACAAATAAATGAGAACATAGTGAACACAAACAAGAGGATGCGTCACATAGACACATCCTCTTTTTCATTACTTATATGGTGGCATTGGATACACAATATCTCTATGCTGCCATTTTTATTACACGTCAATCAGCGAGTGCCACTCATGAAAGACATTGGCACAAAAACATTTTGAAAGACTTTTCAAAAGTTTTACTATCATTTTGCAAAGTTTTCGGAAAAAGTTTGTGTTATTTTGATGTTTTGTCGTAACTTTGCAAAAGTTTTTTGAACACAACTTGTAAAAGCGTACATCTACTTGATGAGTAAACTGATTAAGCCTGTCGGCTATACACAACTGATGACATCCGCTCAGACGGAACAGGGTATCAAACAAATCAAGGATTTCTTTCAGGCAAACCTGGCTACGGCATTACGTTTGAGGCGCGTCACTGCCCCACTCTTCGTGCAACGTGGGTTAGGTCTGAATGATGACCTGAACGGTGTGGAACGTCCTGTGTCGTTTCCCATCAAAGACATGAACGACACGGTGGCTGAAGTGGTTCATTCGCTGGCCAAATGGAAGCGCCTGATGCTGGCAGAGTATGACATACAGCCTGGCTATGGGCTCTATACGGACATGAACGCCATTCGTGGTGATGAAGAACTGGACAACATCCACTCACTGTATGTGGACCAGTGGGACTGGTGTCGTACCATCACGGAAGGTGACCGCAACCTGACATTCTTGAAGAAAATTGTGGAGAATATCTATGCCGCCATCCGTCGCACGGAATATCTGGTGTGCGAGACTTATCCTCAAATCAAGCCATTCCTGCCCGAAGAAATCAAGTTCGTCCACTCGGAGGAACTGCTGCGCATGTATCCTGGCATGACGGCAAAAGAACGCGAGGATGCTGTCTGCAAGGCGTATGGAGCGGTATTCATCATCGGTATTGGTG
>JAFZAE010000274.1 GCA_017548385.1 Prevotella sp. | reverse complement strand
GGTACAGGGCATAAAGAATGGTGCTATCAACACAGTAATGGGTATTGGAAGCGAGATTAAGGGAATTCTTGACGGTCTGGGCATCAAGTTTTGATTGAATAAATGTTGCGGATGTGATAGAAGGCGATTGTCGCCCAATTACAATCATATAATAATGAGGAGATGCTTATGCATTTCCTCATTATTATATAATCACTTTAAGAAAAACACGTAAATAATTAATATATAGTGTTTTATATTGTTATTCTTTAAAGTGTATCGTGTTCATATATCTTTGAATAACTTCAGGTTTACCTGTATGTTTCCCTTTGTCTTCACTGATTTTGCAGGTATCGTTGTAGAAGTCCCATGATTCTGTGATTTTGGCTGCTATGAGTTTGATGACAATATTCATAGGTTTTACATTTTCGAAGTCATTGGTGAAATGTGTTCCAATTCCAAATGAAGGCAAACAATAATTCTTTGCATATTCATTGATTTTTATAGCCTGGTCGGTGTTGAGCGCATTACTGAAAATCACCTGTTTACTTTTAGGATCTATGCCTAAAGACTTGTATTTTTCGATAATTTTCATCAGTTGCTCATAATTGTCACCACTGTCTATTCTAAGACCTTTGAACAAACACGCAAAATCCTCTGAAAAATTCAAACTAAACAAATCCCAGCCAAAACTGTCGTATAAATAGGTCCCTAAGGCGCCTCTAAATGTATGTCGCCAAGATTCCATAGCCATGTGATTGGCCATCTGCGGACCATACATAGCAGCAATAGCACAAACAAACTCATGGGCCATTGTACCTACTGGAACCAAGTCGTATTTCATTGCTAAATATACATTGCTGGTACCAACGAACTTCCCTGGCCATTCCTTCGATTTCATGCATTCGCTCATAGCTTTGACCACAACTTCTTCTGCCTGGAACGATGCCCTACGACGTGTGCCAAAGTCACTGTAAACACACCCCGCCCCTAGCAGTCTTTCCGCCTTGTGATAGCATTTATCATAATATTTATCATAATCAAATTTCTCTGTCTGACCAGTCATTATATAATAAAGTTCAGAGATAATGGCTAGCAATTTAACCTCAAGAAGGATAGTCTGAGCCCAATAGCCTTCAATTTCTAAGTGGAGATGTCCTTCATCATCTTGCCATGCTTTTACCCATTTTTTGTCGAATTTAAACCCTTTCAGATATGGATAAAACCAATTGGAGATATAATAGCAGCGATGTTTCAAAAAATCAATCTCCTCATCTGTCATTCTGAGACTTTCCAACGATTCTATCTGCCTATTCAGTTCATCTGCAAACCCTTCTGGATAAACGGTGTTATTGCGATCAACAAACTGATATTTTACCATGGCACGAGGATAATTGTCGATGACGGCACAACACATGGAAAATTTATACAAGTCATCGTCTGTAAAATGATTAATGATTTGTTTCATGATATTGAAGTTAAACGTGTTATATATATGCAAAGATAGTCAACTATTTGAAAAGCGGCAAATAATAATTAAGTATTTTATGAAAATATCTCAATTTACTATTAAAAAGTGTAAACGATACAATTATTCTATTGCAAAAAAGGTATTAAATGAGGAAAAATAACTAATTTTGCACACTGTTTCAGCAAATTTTTTAAAATGTAGAGTCACAAAGCGAATATGTGAACTCTTGTGAGAATATGAATAATAAGCGCAATTAGTTAGTTTATGTTTAAAAATTTCAATGGTTTCCATCTTGTGGATGCCCTTCATCAAGTAAACCTTGATCGTTATTTCCTCCCCAAAAAAGTCTTTTGGAATATTGTTAAGGCCATCGTCGTAGCAGTTGTGACATTATTTCTGTGGAATGCTCCTTCATCGATGTATGGTATAGAAGGATTAAATGTTATCCAGCAGCGTATTATTGCCATTTTTGTGTTCGCCACACTCATGTGGATTATGGAAATTGTACCCTCATGGGCTACATCTGTGGCTATCATTGTACTGATGCTTCTTTTTACTTCAGATTCAGGCATAGTCTGGATGTGCGATGAGGAAAAAGTGGGAACGCTACTCTCCTACAAATCCATTATGGCAACCTTTGCTGACCCAGTGATCATGCTTTTTATTGGAGGCTTTATCCTTGCCATTGCTGCGACAAAAACAGGCTTAGATTCCCATCTAGCAAAAGTTTTACTGAAACCATTTGGTAAAAAAAGCGACAACGTCCTACTTGGTTTTCTTTTCATCACTGGTTTGTTTTCCATGTTTGTTTCCAATACAGCTACGGCTGCCATGATGTTAACATTCCTCACGCCTGTATTCAAACAGCTGCCACCTGAAGGAAAAGGACGTATTGCCTTAGCATTATCAATTCCCATTGCAGCGAATTTGGGAGGTATGGGCACACCGATAGGTACACCGCCTAACACCATTGCCATTAAATATCTCAATGACCCAGAGGGATTAAATCTCGGTATTGGTTTCGGACAATGGATGTTGTTTATGGTTCCTTTAGTTATTGTATTGCTACTTATCAGTTGGCGTCTGCTCAGATGGCTCTTCCCATTTACACAGAAAACTGTGGAACTGAAAATCGAAGGTAATATGAAGAAAGATACCAAGACATATATTGTCATTGTCACTTTCATCGTAACTGTTCTTCTTTGGTTGCTCGACTCCGTCACTGGCATTAATTCATATACAGTCGCATTGATACCATTTATGGTTTTCTCGTTGTTTGGCATCATCAACCGTCGTGACTTGGAGGAAATCAACTGGTCTGTCATATGGATGGTAGCCGGTGGTTTTGCTCTTGGCTATGCTTTAAATGCCTCAGGACTAGCAGAACTCATGGTGAAGAGTATTCCATTTGGATCTTTCTCACCCGTATTGATTCTTATCCTGTCTGGGCTCATCTGTTATTTGTTGTCAAATTTCATCTCCAATTCAGCTACAGCTGCTTTGTTGATGCCCATACTGACTATCGTTTGTGCAGCGATGGGCGATAAGTTGAGTGCCATTGGTGGTACCTCAACCATTTTAATTGGTGTGGCCATTGCAGCATCAAGCGCCATGATTCTGCCCATTTCCACGCCTCCTAATGCCCTGGCCTATGCCACCAACCTCGTCAAACAAAACGATATGGCTAAAATTGGTATTATTGTCGGTATTTTAAGTATGGTTTTAGGGTATGTACTATTGTATTTCATCGGTACCCTTCATTTCATTTGATATTTGTCATTTTTAAGAGAACACATAAGACAAGGAGACACGGAATTTATGTTCTGTGTCTCTTTGTCTATTCTATCTATTCTCTCTATGTTTTCAATAATTCTCATAAACTAAAAAACTCACAAACTCATCTTGGTTTTTTCGTTTATTTACAGTAATTTTGCAAACGATATATGATAAACCAAATATCTAAAGCGTATGGACACTATTAATAGTTTTGAGAAGTTAGTTTCACATTTGTCATCCCTTGGTAACAGAAAGCGCGTGGCTGTAGTCTGTGCATCGGATGAGTCCACACAGTATGCCGTGGCACGTGCCCTTCATGAGGGATTTATTGATGCCATCTTCGTGGGATGTAAAGAAGAAGTTGAAGCCAATGCCGACTTTAAGGATATGAAAGAACACATCAGTTATGTTGATGCTAAGGATCGCGACGAGGCAGCTGCTAAGGCTGTTCAACTGGTGCGTGATGGCAAAGCGGATGTGTTAATGAAAGGCCTCATTAATACAGATAATCTACTTCGGGCTGTACTTAACAAAGAGCATGGTATACTGCCTAAGGGCAATGTACTGACACATATCACAGCTGCCAGCATCCCAGGCTATCCTCGCCTTTTGTTCTTCACCGATGCAGCTGTTATCCCCTACCCCACTCAAGAACAACGTGTTTCTCAAGTGAACTACATAGCAAATTTATGTCGTTCGTTCGGTATAGCAGAACCACGTATTTCACTGATTCATAGTTCGGAAAAAGTAAATGGGAAACATTTTCCTTTTACAGAAGGATATACGGAGATTGTCAACGACAGCAAAAAAGGTGACTTTGGCCCATGTTTCATCGATGGTCCTTTAGACGTGAAGACATCATGCTGCAAAGAGAGCATGGATAAGAAAGGTATCCAATCGCCAATTGATGGTTCTGCCGATGCACTGATTTTCCCAGATATAGAGGCCGGAAACGTATTCTATAAAACCATCACTTTGTTCTGTGGTGCCGAGACGGCAGGAATGCTTGTCGGTCCAATGGCTCCAGTCGTATTGCCATCACGTAGCGACTCCAAGACTTGTAAATACTTTAGTCTCGCCTTAGCTACCATCAATTCTAAATAGCAATAGCAGTTCTCCACATCGTCACATCAGTATCGGGATTATATGGCACAATATATAGAGGTGAAGGGGGCTCGCGCCAACAACCTGAAAAATATCAGTATCAACATCCCTCGTGATAGATTTATCGTCATTGCCGGCGTGAGCGGAAGCGGAAAATCGTCATTGGCCTTCGACACTTTATATGCCGAGGGCCAGCGTCGCTATGTGGAGAGCCTGTCATCCTATGCCCGCCAGTTTCTTGGGCGTATGAGCAAACCTGAGTGTGATTTCATCAAAGGTCTGCCACCAGCTATTGCTATCGAACAAAAGGTCAACAGCCGAAATCCTCGTTCCACGGTAGGTACCTCGACGGAGATTTTTGAATATATGCGGCTTCTTTATGCTCGTATTGGGAAGACTTTTTCACCCATCAGTGGCGAACAGGTAAAAAAACATACAACAGAAGACGTGGTGGCGTGTATCCACGAATATTCCACTGGTACCCGTTTTTGTGTCACAGCACCACTGAAGATTCCTGAGGGTCGCACACTGGAACGTCATTTGCAATATTGCATGCAACAGGGATATGTCCGCCTTTTCTTTAAAGGACAGTTCTTGAGAATCGATGAATTACTGGCTGATACTGATAAGCTTGCGACCATAGAACCTACAGACATGTACCTTATGATAGACCGAATGTCTGTAGATGACAATAAGGACTCTATTTCCCGCCTTGTGGATTCGGTAGAAACAGCATTTTATGAGGGACATGGGGAATGTCGTATCACATTCCTTCCATCTAACATCAATTACGATTTTTCCACGCGTTTTGAGGCTGATGGCATACGTTTCGAGGAACCGAGCGATAATATGTTCTCGTTTAACTCACCATTGGGTGCCTGCCCCACCTGTGAGGGCTACGGGCGGGTGATAGGCATCGATGAAAAGATGGTAATCCCCAATACAACCCTTAGTGTCTATGAGGGATGTGTGCAATGTTGGCATGGTGAGAAAATGAAAATGTGGCAGGATGAGTTTTGCCGTAGGGCCGCCAAAGATAATTTCCCCATCTTCACACCATATTATCAACTTACCCGGCACGAAAAGGATATGTTGTGGCATGGCCTACCCTCAGACCAAAAACGTCCGGCAAATGAGCAGGTTTCCATTGATGCTTTTTTTGAGATGGTCAAGGAGAATCAATACAAAATCCAGTATCGTGTGATGATGAGCCGTTATCGTGGTAAGACCCTTTGTCCGACATGCCATGGTACGCGTCTGCGCAAAGAGACATCCTACGTGTTGGTGGGTGGAAAAAACATCTCGGAATTGGTAGAGATGCAGGTAAGTGAACTACGGAAATGGTTCATCAATCTACAATTAGATGCTCACGATGCAGAAATAGCTAAACGACTGTTGACAGAGATTAACAACCGTTTGCAATTCCTTGACGAAGTGGGACTGGGTTATCTTACATTAAACCGTCCATCCAATACATTGAGTGGTGGTGAGAGTCAACGTATCAACCTAACTACCTCGTTGGGAAGTTCACTCGTCGGTTCGTTATATATTCTCGACGAACCGAGCATAGGCCTGCATAGTCGCGACACCGAACGACTCATTCATGTGCTTAAAGAATTACAGACTATCGGTAATACCGTGATGATTGTGGAGCACGACGAGGAGTTTATGCGCGCTGCCGATTATTTAATAGATGTGGGACCTGATGCAGGTCGTCTTGGTGGCGAAATTGTCTTTGAGGGAAAGGCAGAGGATATCACTATTGACGCATTGTCTAAATATCCACATAGTCATACAGTGAGGTATCTCACCCATTCTGACCATATCCCGGTGCCATCGAGTCGGCGCCCATGGAATCTCGCCATTTTATTACGGGGAGCGAGAATGAATAACTTAAAGGGCATCGACGTTTTGTTCCCCTTGAATGTTCTTACTGTGGTAACCGGCGTGAGTGGTAGCGGAAAGTCATCGTTAGTGAAAGGTATCCTCTACCCAGCCTTGAAACGCCATCATGGAGACACCTGTGATGCACCTGGCGAATATTTGTCACTTGATGGTGACTGGCAACAAGTGGAACGGATTGAGTTTGTGGATCAAAATCCTATCGGAAAAAGTACACGTTCCAACCCCGCCACTTATGTAAAGGCATATGATGCCATCCGCCAACTTTTCGCAGACCAGCCTCTCTCGCGTCAGATGGGTTTTACACCACAATATTTCTCGTTCAATGCAGATGGTGGACGATGTGAGGAATGTAAGGGGGCGGGAGTCATTAATGTTGAAATGCAGTTTATGGCAGATATTATCCTCACTTGTGAGGCCTGTCATGGGAAACGTTTTAAGCATGACATCCTTGATGTTCGTTTCGCTGGCAAGAACATCAACGATGTGCTCGATATGACTGTGAGTGAGGCTGTAGAGTTTTTCTCTGCCAATGGGCAGAGTGCCATTTCCTCACGACTCAAACCGCTTGAAGATGTAGGATTGGGATACATCAAATTAGGACAAAGTTCATCTACTCTGTCGGGCGGTGAGAACCAACGCGTCAAACTGGCTTATTTTATTGGTCAGGAAAAGCAGGAACCTACACTATTCATGTTTGATGAACCTACAACAGGTCTGCATTTCCATGACATTCAACGTCTTTTATCAGCCTTCAATGCCCTGATAGAACGAGGACATTCAATTATTGTGATAGAGCACAACATGGAGGTCATCAAGTGTGCCGATCATGTGATTGACTTAGGTCCAGAAGGTGGCGACCATGGTGGCAACCTGGTGTTTGCCGGTACACCCGAAGAATTAGTCAAGTCTCAAGATAGCATTACAGGAAAATACCTACGAGACAAAATTGTTTGAAAATATTTTGCGGATACATTTTTTTACTATATCTTTGCAGTCGCAAAATTAAAAGCGTTCTTTTCGCCGATATGGCTCAGTTGGTAGAGCAATTCATTCGTAATGAATAGGTCCCGGGTTCGAGTCCCGGTATCGGCTCCTTTATAAATCTGCGGAATTAGCACATCGGTAGTGCATCGGCTTCCCAAGCCGAGGAGGCGGGTTCGATTCCCGTATTCCGCTCTTCCCTCCCTCAATTCCAGAAAGTCGGTGTCGCGTCCCCTTACGCACACCGGCTTTCCTTTTTGTTTACTTAAATCTCCAATAATCGAGGTGGATATCACCACTTGTATTTGAAAAACAGATGTATAGGTCGTGGATGCCAGTGGCATTGCGCACCTTAGCGGTAAATTGTTTGTATTTCTCTACAGACCCAGTGTCGGTAATGTTGAGTGTGCCAATCACAACACCATCAATGCCATCCAAGCGAAGAGTGACAGTACATTGACCCTTAGCAGCAGCGGACAACAGGTATTTTGTAGCACCTTTTTGTCCGAAATCCACACCTCGCAATCGGATATACTCTCCGTCATTTACATCAGTTACATACATATTCACCCTGCCAGTAGAATAAGGCATATCCTGAATAACACCTGTATTCTCAATACCCATTTTTGCAGATTTCAATCCCTTACCCCATGCCATAGTCTCAGCCTCGACACGCTGATAGGGATTAAGCCATTGAAGTTGTTTTACTGGGTCTTGGTCGAGCCAATAAGGAACCTCTTTTATTGTGCCATCTGGATTGTATGAAATCTCTGTCAGATTGACCGATCGCCGTTCATGATGTACAAAAGTATCAAGATGCATCAAATCATAACTCTGTCCGAAAATATAACTATGTCCCTTGTAATCGATAATGCCTGGATGGTTTCCACGGTCACGTTGTGTAGGCCGCATGATATATCCCTTGCTTTCCCATGGACCCGTAGGACTGTCACTCATCGCATATCCTAGAGCCTCGGGGCAGCAGGTTGTTGCATAGGATAAATAATAATGTCCGTTACGTTTGTAGAACCACGGGCCCTCCTGATAATGCTCAATATGGTAAGGAAGGCACACAATGCTGTCTTTCAATGAAATCATATCCTTGTTCAATCGTGCATAATAGGTCTTGGGATTACCCCAATACATATAGGCTTGACCATCGGAATCAGTGAAAACAGTGGGATCAATGTCATCCCAATGTTCTTTTTGCCAAACTAATGGCGCGCCGATGGGATCTTTGAAAGGACCATATGGAGAGTCGCTGGTAAGCACACCGATACCATGACCATGAAGTGGAGCATAAAGATAATATTTTCCGTCTCTTTCAATGGTTTGGATAGCCCAAGCACCATTATCACGGCTTCTCCATTCAAAATCTTTCAAAGATGCCACAGCACCATGCTCTGTCCAGTTCACCATGTCTGTAGTTGACCAAAGCAACCAATCATACATAAAAAAACCAGCAGAATTTTTCTCGTTTAGGTCGGGGATGTCTTCAGGTGATGCATCGTGTGATGTAAAGAGGAAAAGCGTATCTCCCACAACTAACGGCGATGGGTCTGCTGTATATTTCGTCTGGAACAGAGGCATATTACACTGCTCCAAACCACGAATTTCCCACCAGTCGAAATTAAAGAGTTCAGGACCTTTTCTTCCTGTGAAAGAGAGAAAAACATCGTGAACTCCTGTCGTCCAGGATGTTAAATCAGCTGTAAGTGTCTGCCACTGTTCCCAACCTCCTGTGGCGGGTACATCCAATCGAACAAGCAGTTGACCATGGAGACTATCTGTATGCACCTCTATCGCTCCACCACGCAAGCCGCTGGCCACACGAGCCGTAAAAGTTCGGGGAACTTTGTCCCCAAAGTCAACGGCCTGTAGTTTGATATAATCACCATTGTGAATACTCGACACATAGACACCTGTCTCTGCGTTCTGACGTGTTTTCACACCTTGCGAGAATGCCATGGTCTCAGCCTCCACTCGACGATAAGGACAGAATGTGTCAACAGGTTTTACCCCTTCGTCAGTAGGCATAATTATTGGAAATGAGCCATCAGCATTGTATTTAAATTGTTCGACAGCCACACTACGTCCGAAACCTCCACCACCGGGAAGTTTTCCTGTATGATAGAAGAAATAACTGTTTCCTTTAAAATCAGCCACGCCACAATGGTTCGTAAACGACCCAGTCTCACAGACAGGCATAATAGCACCCACATATGTCCAAGGACCTGTTGGTGAGGGGGCTGTGCTATAGGAGATATGTTCAGGAATACCGCCGGAAGCATATAACAGTTGGTATTTCCCGTTGCGCTTGGTGAGCCACGGCCCTTCCACGTAGCAATCTTTGTACTCCTTTCCCTGAACTCGTTCGTTCATGGGTGGGGCACCAAAAGCCTCCTCGGTCATGGAGAGCATCCCCAACTCACCTTCGTATGAAATCATATCGGGGTTGAGCTTCAGGTAATAAACCCTTGGATTGCCCCAGAAAAGCCAAGCTTGTTGGTCATCATCGATAAACACTGTTGGGTCGATATGGTCCCAGGAGCCATTCTCATAAAGTGGTTTGCCAATGGCATCACGGAATGGCCCCGTAGGAGAGTCGCCCACTGCCACGCCAATGGCCATGCCGCCCGAAATCTTGGAGTGGGCACAGATATACCAGTAGAACTTACCATTACGCTCTACACATTGACTAGCCCATGCGCGATCATCAGCCCAAGAGAAGGATTCTAAAGCCAATGGAGAGCCATGGTCGATCCAATTCACCATATCCTTTGAAGAATAAACACGCCACTCCTGCATCCAAAAGAAATCGGCATTATCCTCATCATGACCAGTATAGACATACATGGTTCCATCATGAACCATGGGTGCAGGGTCGCTGGTAAACCAAGTTTGCACAAAGGGATTTTGTGCATTTATACCCATAGACATGGTCAATAGTGCAACAAGAATTAAGTTCTTTTTTTTCATAATGATTTGCAATTCGTTATCAATAAGGAGGGTTAAAATACAAAAATGGTTATTTTTCTGCGAAATTACTCTTTTTTTGTTAAAAAAAGAGGCAGATGTGTTTCTTTTTTTTTTGCGGTTGTAACAATGAACCCATTCTGAACAAAATGGTAAATAATTGTGTACTATTTTTTATGTATGTATTTATTATTATTTATACATTTGCAAAATACTCAAGCACTCAAAACTTATAAACTCACAAACTTAAAAACTTATATATGAAAAGGCTATTATTTCAAATTCTGTTTCTATTCGCATTTATAGCAGCAAATGCGCAAAATCCCTATCTCCCACTTTGGGAACATTTGCCAGATGGAGAACCCCGTGTTTTTGAAGACCCAGACAATCCTGGGAAATTCCGCGCTTATATTATTGGTTCACACGACATCACATACACCGCCTATTGTGGCAATGACATTCGTATGTGGTCTGCTCCAGTAGAGGATCTCAGTCAATGGCGCGACGAAGGTCCCATCTTTTCCTATTTCGTAGATGGGCAGTGGGATACCATGTTCGCTCCTGATTTAGTGGAAGTGAAAGACAAAGTGACAGGCAAGAAGACCTATTATCTCTATCCCCATTCCCGTGGCTGGCGTCGTGTGGCTATGGTATGTAAGGGTGACCGTCCCAACGGTCCCTTCACCCCCATCAACCTAACTGAAGATGGAAGACAATGTGTACCAGGGTCACTGATTGATTTCGACCCCTCAGTGTTTATAGAGAATATTACCGATAAGAAAGACCCTGACTTTGACAAGGGCTTCCGTGCATACGTATTCTATGGTTTCCAACACTCCACTGCTTGCGAACTTGACCAAAACACTATGTATTCGAAGCGTCCAGGTACCGAACTTATCGATCCCTTCATCCCCGCCAGTAGTGCCGATGGCCGTCTGCTCGACAAAGAGGGTAGCCAGTACAAGGCTCTCTACAAGGGACAGGACCCACTCGATTTCAATTTCTTCGAAGCCTCTTCCATCCGACAGGTGGGCAACAAATACGTGATGGTTTTCAGCGGATATTCTGGAAAAGAGTACGGCCTAGGCAACACGAACTCCGCCCTACGCTATGCTTATGGGGATTCTCCGCTTGGTCCCTGGCGAAGTGGCGGTGTGTTGGTTGACTCACGTGGCGTTGTACCTAACGAGGATGGCTCCAAGTTGACCACAACCAATGCCGCTCATAACACCCATGGTTCTTTGCAGGAAATCAATGGTCAGTGGTATGTCTTCTATCATCGCCCACCACGTGGATTCGGTAATGCCCGTCAGGCTATGGTTGCTCCTGTGAAGATTGTGTGGGACAAGAAGAAGGTGGCTGATGGTGGCAAGGTGACCATCACAGCTTACGACCCATACGACAAGAAGAATGAATGGACTGCATCTGCATCCGACGGAAACAAATACACTGGAGCGGAAGTGACTTCTGAAGGATTCAATATCTTCGGCCTCCCACCCTATCAGTATTATTCTGCCGGCATTGCCTGCTACATGACGGGCAACGACTGGCTACAGGACAACCATGACGTGTGGAACAACCACATGGACATAGCCGGTATTACCAATAAAGGTGTGGTTGGATTCAAATATTTTGGCTTTGGTGGACTATCCAAGGACACCAAGGGTATCAAAGCCTTTGCTGGTGCACAAAAAGGTGACGGTACCATGTTGAACATTTTCCTCACTCCTGGTGGACACGGGGCATTCAAAATCCATGTTATGCTGGATGGTCCATACACTAATAGCACATGGAAAGGCAAGGAAATCGGTGTCATTGAAGTACCTGCCAATGCTCCCCAACAATTGACCGCCTATCAGGTTGCCGTACCCGCAGTAGAGGGTCTCAATGGTAAGCACGCTATCTATTTGGTGGCAGAAGGTCCCGAGATAGAGCAGCCTAAGAACGACCAACCACGTTGGGGAAGGCCCATGCAACCCCAACGCCCCATTGGACTATTTGACTTACAGGGTATAGGCTTCTCAAAACCTGGTGTAGCATGTGAGCGCCCCACCCTGCCCACCGTGACTATCACTGCTGATGGAAAGAACTTGAGCTTGCCATCTACACCTATTCGTTGCTCCAATGCTAATGGCCTGACAGATGCTATCAGGTATCAGGTCTATGCACCTATCAACGATAGTTCGAAATTGAAAGTCACGGCCTCAGACCCATCAGTGAAAATTGAGGTCAGCCCCATCGTAGAAGGGCGTGCCACCGTGAAATGTACATATCAGGGCAAAGAGAAAATCTACTTGATCAACTAACAACGGCATTCAGCTTCCACCCAAACGGAAAACGAATAATTTGAATACAGAGACACAGAGTCACAGAGTTTTTCCTTTGTTTCCCTGTGTCTCTGTGTTGTTAACTGTGCCCTTTATTGTCTATTTATCACCACCCTCTTTCCATAAAATATTACTTGCCACTGAGACAATGAAGAAGTATAAAATCAATCGTTAATATAGTTCTTCGTAGACATGTCGTAATACAATGCCTCCAATTCCTGGAGAGTGAGTTTTCTCAAAGAGTGTTCAATGACTCTGATGAGGTCCTCACGACGGAATTCATCAACCTGGGAAGGGGAAGAATACTTCTGCATTAGAAAATAATTAATTATTTATTACTTGATCTTCTCTCAATCTCTTCAGAATCTGCTGTGAGATTGACTTCATGCCTTTAACCGATGGATGCCCATTAATTTTGTGGATTTCTTGCAGTTGTATACACGATATATCGTAATGACGGCAAATCTCTAGACATGAGTTGGTGATATCCTCCCGTAATTCACTGTTGAGCAGGAAATAGATATGTACGTTGGGATAGCGGCGCTTTACATGATGAAGCATATAAGCCATAGCGGGTCGGAAGGTGTAGAAATCGGCCTTTGTCCATCCCTCATATTTGTACTCACCCACTGGTTCCCCAGCCCAACTATCATTGGTAGCACCGAAGATAAAGAGGATGTCAGGACAGCCCAAGTCATCCATTCTAGTTAGAAAAGACCGTGCAGCATAATCATTACCATCATATCCCCGATAGCCTATCGTGCTGCCAGAATAGGAATTATTCTTACATAGTTTCAATCCCCCTTCATTAATAACTTGCCACCACCATGTGTCGGTGACATCATTCACATCTGTTTTGTTACCATTCTCCTCATAATACCACATCTCGTTGGTAGATGGCTCCACATATCCCTCGAAAGTTGAATAGGAGTCACCTAGAATAGATACAGACTGTGCGTTAACACATGAAATCACCGAAAAGAGTGAAAAGATAAATAATAACTTTTTCATAGATGAGTTGGTTTAGCTGTTTAAAAGATACAGGAGTTCAGATTTATCTCATCTCTCACCACTAATATAACGATGGATCATCTGGATACTCACTATCAAAAGGATTGTCAGGTGGAGGAGGCAAGGTGTTATTCATTTTTGAACCGATGATTTCACCTCCTTCAGTCGGAGGAAGATAAGTGTCTTCGGGATTAGCAAAACGTGTATATTCTCCACGGAAATTCAGTAGCACGTCACCCACTGCACCCTTACGGTGCTTTGCGATAATAATCTGTGCCATACCATGCAGGTCATTACCATTTTCATCATGCAAAATATGGTAGTACTCCGGACGATGGACGAACAATACCATATCTGCATCTTGCTCAATAGCACCAGATTCACGCAAGTCGCTGAGTTGTGGACGCTTTCCTTCTGCTTTATTCGTTGAACTGTCACGAGTCTCCACCGAACGATTCAATTGCGAGAGTGCAAGAATCGGAATGTCGAGTTCCTTTGCTAACGACTTCAATGAACGACTAATGGTTGAGACTTCCTCTTGGCGGTTGCCAAATTTCATGCCATTGGCATTCATCAACTGAAGATAGTCTATCATGATAAGTTCAACTTTCTTCTCGCGTACCAAACGACGAGCCTTGGTACGTAATTCGAAGATAGAAAGACCCGGCGTGTCATCGATATATAGAGGGACACCAAGCAACTTACCAATATTTTTGTCGAAACGACTCCAATCTGCATCATCCAACTGACCATTCATCACTTTTTTACCCTCTATTTCACATGTATTGGAAATCAAACGGTTGACCAACTGCACATTATTCATTTCCAACGAGAAAAAAGCTATGGGCAAACGGTGATCCACTGCGATATTCTTCGCAATGGAAAGTGCAAATGATGTCTTACCCATGGCAGGACGACCTGCGATAATCACCAAGTCACTCTTTTGCCATCCAGACGTAATATCATCTAACTTTGTAAAACCACTGGGAACACCTGTCAGACCCCCTTTATTCGAAGCGGCTTTCTGCATAATCTCCACAGCCTGTTTCACCACAGGATCTATTTGGGTATAGTCCTGTTTCATGTTTTTCTGAGAAAGTTCAAAGAGGAGTCCCTCTGCCTCTTGCATGACGACATCAATGTCATTGGTCTCATCAAAAGCCTTTGTCTCTATCTGACTGGCAAAGGATATTAGTTGGCGGGCAAGGAATTTCTGGGCAAGAATTCGAGAATGATACTCCACATGGGCAGAAGAAGCGACATTCTCAGTAAGGTTGTATACATAGATTTCACCACCAACCTTCTCTAGGGTACCATCACGCTTAAGCTGTTCGACTACGGTGATGACATCCACAGGTCGCTCATCAAATGTCAAGCGTTGGATGGCGGCATAGACATATTGGTTGCGGGGTTCATAAAAAGTCTCTGGACGCAAGATTTCACTCACCACTGTAAAAGCATCTTTATCAATCATTAATGCGCCGAGTACAAGCCGCTCGGTCTCTAACGATTGTGGTGGTACATGTCCCAATCCTGTATCTATGGGACCTTTCGACTTCAGACGCTGTTGATTTTGATTTGTGTTGTTATTTTCAGGCATAGTTGATACATTTGGTTTTTAGCGGATGCAAAAATAGCATTATTTTTTCAAATGATCATCAAATATCCATGTTTTTATTTTTCCACAACTGTCACTTTGCTCTTTGACGGGTCTATACGTTCCACACATATTTGCGTTCGGACACGTTCTTTTAAGGCTTCCACATGACTTATAATACCTACTTGCTGTCCACCAATCTGATGGAGTTTCTCCAATGTGTTCATCACAGAGTCAAGACATTCCTCATCGAGGGATCCGAAACCTTCGTCGATAAAGAGTATATTGACATTGGCCTTCCGTTTTTTGAGCCTAGATAGTGCCAAAGCCAATGATAACGATACCATAAAACTCTCCCCACCAGACAAAATCTTGATAAACTGAGGTGACTGGTTAATGTAGCGGTCACGTACAAGTAAAACTAACGACCCTGGGTTGCATACCAATTCATAGCGGTCGGTGAACTGTCGAAGATAATGGTTTGCGCCCTCCAACAGATAACCTAGGATGAAACTTTGGGCGATGCGGCTGAACTTAGTGCCATCAGTGCTACCAAAGAGGTCGTTAAACTTTTCCCACTTCTCTTTTATGGCTTTACTTTCCTGCATCTGTTGTATAGCATCGGCAGATTTGCGGGAGCGTAACTCGTCTTCATACAACTCACTCTTCAACCGTCCTATATCCTGAATATGTTTGTCTTTTTCCTGGTTTTTCACAGATATCTCCATCTCCATGCTCTCTATGGTGTCTTCTTCCTTAATCTCAGGTTTTTCCGACAAGTGCTTCTTCTGCTGTTCACGCAATTTGGCCAAAGCACCTTCCTTCATGGTGATATCTTTCTCAAGAGATTCATGCTTATCCTTCAGTTGACTGATAATTTTTGCAGAAATGGTGTCCAACTCTATGACACGTTCCTTGGGCAAATCTGCATGAGCAAGACAGAAATCGCTCACCATCCTTTCATATCTAACCACATCATCTTTTTTTGTTTTCAATGTGGTGTGCCATTTCTGAACTTCAGCGATAAACACCTGCCATCTGCTAAGAAACGTCTTTTCATTTCCTTTTGTACGTGCATTTTGGGTGACAGCATCATCGATGACTCCAGGCAACAACACAAGAACATTTTGTTTGATTTGTCTCACCGATTCAAGCAACGTGTTCCTCATACCAACAGTTTGTTTAAGAACTTCACATTGTTGACGAGTTTCACGATATTGCCTACAATTACCACCGAAATAGTCCATCCACTCTTGGGGATTGTCTGCCCATCGCTGTTCCCAGTCCTGGTATGTAACATCTCGACGTAGTTGCTCTCTTGCCTGATTTATTTCGTTGATGATGTTTTCCTCTTCTGAGCGTAACATCTCTCGCATTTTGGCCGAAGTAGCCATTTCTTTCTCCGCATCCCCTAAGGCTTTTTGGACTTCTATCTGTCTATTCAGCAAACAATCTCTTTCTTTTCCGAGTGATTCGATGAAAAACTGCTGTTTGGCAAGAAGTTCTTCTTTGTCAACAACTTCCTGCAATTCGACATCAATATCATTGCCCATAGAACACAGGAAATCCAACACCTGATTTATATCTTGGTTTTCAACACTCGCCTGTTCTTCCCCTTTCAGTTGGCAGTACAATTGATCAGTGGTCGATAACTGCCGTTTGAAAGCTTGTTCAGCTGACATTCTTTTGGCTTTCAGGTTGGTCAGCGACGCATTGATTTCCACCAACTTGGCCCTACAAGCAGTGATATCAGACGAAGCGACTTGTAGCTTTTCTGCAGCATAGTCCTTACGTTCCACCACAGGTTTCAGAATTTTTTCATAGTCAGGGTCTTCCACATGTTCGACACAAATCTCTTGCTGACAAAGCGGACAGGTTTGCCCTATTGTCAATGTAGCCCTAATCATTTTGAAACTGTTCTCCAATGAGTCACGCCATTGTTCGTAAATGGTATTCGCCTCGTTGCTTTCCTTTAGAGCCTTTTCCCACTCCTTTGCAGCTTGCTCTGTCGCTTTCTCACATTCATCTAGCTGCCCTTGTTTCTGCAGAATTTCTTGAACAACGTCATCCAATGCTTTCTGAGTTACAGACAACTGTTCAATAGAAGCCTGGGTCTTGACAATCAAATTTTTCCCTTGATGCAGCGATTCTTTCCTCTGACTTAATTCCGTGGGTTTTAACGCGTCTCTTGCTGTTTTAGCCACAGTCAATTCCTTGTCCTTTTTGCTGACATTCTCTTTCTGAATTTGCAATAATTCACTACACTTTTCAACGTTTTCCTTCAACAGAGGCAGTTTTTCCTCCATTTCCGTTTGCTTCTTCTGGGTAGTCTTGAGTTTTTTTTCATTTGATAGCAAATTGTCGTATTTCACCAGAATGGCATCCCCATTTTCAAGCATGGCAGCATATTCTTGCTGTGCATCGAGTTTCATTTGATGGTTTTCGAGCGTCGTGTTATCTTGCTCCTGCCATTCTGTTAGTCGAGATAATTCATCATTCAAACGTTCATATTCGGAACGAAGTGCGTCTTTTTGACTCTCAAGTGCTGCGATGGATTGCTTCCGAACGTATATTTCCCTTAACCGCTCCCGCACTTGTGCAGTTGTCTCATAGTCAGTGATTAGTTGCTCATCAGAGAGGTATTCTTTTGTCTGCTTCTCTGCTTTCAGTGTCTGAAGTGATTGTGTGGCATCGTCAATCGATTGAGTCAATAAGGCATCATTACGTAACCAATCACGATGTGTGGTGAGAATGGACAATCTCTGCTCCAAATGTCCGATGGTCGACTGATGATCATCTATCTCCTGACGCCTTACAGCCTTTTCTTCATCGGTATATAGAACAATACCCTCCACCAAAGCCTTTTTCTTTTCGTAATCACCCTTTTTCTCACTGAAAATCTCAGCAATTTTCTTGCTAATCTCAGAATAAATTTCTGTGCCAGTGAGTTTTTCCAGAATATCAGATTTTTCTTTAGAAGTGCTTTGGATGAATTTGGTGAATTCTCCTTGTGCTAACATCGTTGTCCGACAAAACTCCTCGAAAGTGAGACCCAACAAGGCAACAACCTCATCATTCACTTTTTTTTCTATCGTTGAATGAGTTGTCAAATTCTCCAACAAACGTTTGGGTGTCTGTAACTTTCCATCCACACGATTTCTTGTTCTCGAAACAGACCATTTTGCCATGTAGGGTGTACCATCATCTGACTCAAATATCAGTTCAGTAAACCCCTCGCCCGTTCCCCTCCGAAGCAACTGACCTTTGTTGTTCAGTTTTAGATAGTTGTTCTCCATAAGGCTTACATCGTGTTGACCTTTGTTCTTGGCGGAGTTGAACTTGTCGTTGAAGACAGCATTATTCTCACCAGCACGAAGCAGTCGTGGCGTATCACCAAACAGGGATAAGCAGATAGCGTCGAGGATGGTAGTTTTTCCTGCTCCCGTGGGGCCTGTTATCAGGAATAGAGGGTCACCGCGCAACACCTGTCCTTCGAAATCGATAAACGCATCCTCGACAGAGGCTATATTATGGATTTTTAGTGATTTTATCTTCATCTACTTTTCTCCTCACGAATCAGGCTTGTCGTTTCTTTCATCATAGTCAAAAAATCAGCAAGCACATTGTCCACATACCCTTCACTCTCCAAATAACGGCGGGCGATGTCCTCTGGCTGCATCGAAATAAACTCATCAACCGAGATGGAATTTGGTGCTTGCACATTCTGTATCTGTCGTTCACGTGTCAGTTTATACTTGCAAAACCTGCATTTCTTGTCTTTGCTGACAGCCAAAGCTCTTTCGTTGCTATCCACAGGTAGTCCCACATCACTCTTCACATTCAGACACACATATGAAGTGTCATCATCGGGAAAACTACATAAAATCTTCAGCGCTTCCTCATATTCTACAGGTTCTATCGGTATTGTCCTAACAGGACGGAGTTGGTGAATGGGTACGACCTGTAATCGTGGTTTCTCAAAATGTGTAAGCTCAGCCAAGGTGACCGAATGCTCATACTCCTCATTAAAGGAGATAGCCACTGGTGCCCCACAATAGCGGATGCGGGGATTGCCATGAGGTACTTTATGCGGGCGGTGTAAATGTCCCAGAGCGATGTAGTCGTAGCCTTCGCCAAGGATTGTATATGGGAAATATTCCATTCCGCCTACATCCTCATAACTACTATTTCCCTCATCCACTGCCACATGAGCCATAAGCACCATTGGCAACTCTTCAGTATTGACCTCTGCCATGCGTTCTGCCAATTTCTGATAGAATACCCGTTGACGGTTCTCGGCATCGCCCTCACCCGGAAAATTCTGCTTAAAAACATGAGGCACAGCAGCCACATACCCTTTGTCCTTTAAACGGATGATATGACTATCGTAATTTACCCCTTCCGATGTCCTGTCGAGCATTCCTATCACATGCACACGAAAATGATGCCACAGGCTCTTGTCTATCTCTAAGCGCGAGGCGCTATCGTGGTTGCCGGCAGTGATAATCATCTCCATCTCAGGACTGGCTTCATGAATCTGCAAAAGTGCCTCGGTGTACATGGTTTGTGCAGATGCTGAGGGAACAGCAGAATGGAAAACATCACCACTGACGAGCATGGCATCTGGTTGTTCTCGCTTTACAATATCGGTCAACTGTGAGAAGAAATGTTCAAACTCATCTGCACGCTTGTAGTTATAAAGTTCGTGACCGAGATGCCAGTCACTGGTATGAAGAATTTTCATGTTATTTGATTAGGATCTTTCTGCCATTCACTATATACACTCCGGCAGGCAGCTGATTCAGTTGTTCTATAGCCCCCACTTTCATACCAGCAAGACTAAAGATGTCAGTTGACATGGAAGGATTGACAACAATCTGCTCTATGCCGTCGGTGATATCTGGACCTTGTATTGACAAAGGTGATGCCGATGAATTGGCTTTGCTAATATAAACTCGGAATGGAATGATAACCATATGCTGGGCAGCGTAGCCAAAGGTATTGTTGTTAATGTTACTTAAATAATAGATATTCGACAACAGTGTGGCACGATTAGTCCATAATAACTCGTCATTACCAATCATACTATGCATGGGTGTCTTTGAAGTAGGGACTAATGTTGTAGCACCAGCAGTGAAAACAAGTTGCTTGCCTGTCAATGATCCATCGTTGGCAATGAGATACGGCACGTTAGCATCTAATGATGAGGCATAATCCAACACGACATTATCTTCACCAACACTAATGATTTTCTCCAACCAAAAATCTTTGTTCGCCTCTGAGGCAGAGTGGAACCAGTCGATGGTTGTTCCATCCACCTTCACGGCATTTACATCAAACGGAATAACTAATGAAGACCATTTGGCAGCTTCGCTCTCGGTAAATGTACGTACATATTTCACGGATGAAGTTACCTCTATTGTCTCTGGAATGTAATAATCGTAGCCGTCGGTGAAAGTGAAAGAGCCACTCATATTCTTATAATTCACATTGTTGTGCCCAGAGAGCGATTTCGGCACACTCGTGTCCAACATATAGATAGTGTTTGGATTACTGTTAGGCTTAACACTCTTGGTGAACGCCTTCCTGACATTGATGGCCAAAGCCTCCTCGGGCACGATGAAGGTCTCCTCAGCCAATTGGGTGTGCATGGTGCCATCGGCAGTCCAATAGATGGCACCCTGTGCCACATCATAAAAATCACTATTATAAGAGGATATGGAATTGTTGCTCTTGAAATGCCGTATACTCAGTGCATATTGTTCGTCAAAAGACTGCAAGGGGAAATCCTCCCTGAAATACAGTGTCTCGCCTGGCTGGATATTCACAATTTGATGGAGATCACCTTTCATCAATTCTCCATCATGGTCGCTGACACCTGCTATCACAAAGTGATGATATGGCCCAGTACCATTGTTCGTCAATGTGAATTCACACATCATCCTATCGCCAATGATGGTGGTCCCGTCATCCGAGAAATTCAAAATCTTGAGGGACTTCTCTATCTCTGCGCCTTGGTTGGTGACATTCGTGTAAAAATATCGGTCGGTCCATTCCACCCCCAACTTATAGACATCATTATTTAAGTCTATAGAATATTGGTCGTCAATATATAATGTGATTTCGCGTGTGCTATTTGCCTCTATTGCCACATTTTCGTATGCGATGCAATCGTACTCTCCTGCATTGTTCATCTTAAAGAGATATATGACACCATTGTATTCCTCGTCGGGGTTAATCAGATTAACTACTAAAAACTTTCCACGTTTCTTCACATTGGTAACTTCAAAATTAGCCTTCGGAATAGGTGTCACCGTAGCATGTAAACTGTCTATGACAACATCGAAATAATTGCGGTCACCTCCAGCAGCTAAAAGCCAATCGTCATTGTTTTTATAGACTGGACGAATACTATAGTGTCCACTGGTGATACCGGCTCCAAAGAGGAAATCTAATTGATAGCCCCTTTCGAAGCCTGGCCAGAAATAATCGTTCCTCGTACACAACGTATTCAATAGATTGCCCTCTTCATCGTAGAGAGCCAAACCAAATTCTCTCCAGTTGGCATTTGTTTGTTGTGACATTAAATAAACAATTGAATTAGCAATGGGGAAATTGGATTTAGGGCTTTTACGCTCAAACTCATATTTATTCTGAATATATGGACGTGTGGTAATTGTGAGGTATTGCTCTGGAGCGACAAAATCGTCAGTTCCCGATGGCTGAACGCCCAACAGAGCTGACTGAGAAATAGAGAATTTATATGACGTACTTCCCGCACCTGTGCCATTGGTATTTGCGTCGAGCACAGAGATGCGGAAGTAGCCATCGGCAGAACCTCCCCATCCCCAGTTGATGTGATAAAGACCCTTGCCATCGTAGCCGTCGCACACGAAAGCATGACCCTCAGACGCTGTGGTATAACCTGTATATAGTACGGGGCGGTTGTTTTTGAGTTCATTAATCAACAAGCTGTCCCATTCTGCGATGGAATATCCTTCACGACTGACATAATGCATTGTGTGGGGATATCTAAAATATTGGGGCATACGATCAGGCAGAATCATGCCAGCTGCACCCGAGCCAGAAGGGCTATAATCCATCTCCACAATTTGTCCGCAATATTGCATCAGTTTGGCAACAGCCATTTTACTTTCCTCGGAGGAGTTCCGCGAATATGTGTTGCGCATCTTATCCCATTCGAAGGTTGTGGCAGGTAATTCGGGCATCTGTTTGTTGAGCGACTGACAATAGTATGCTGGAACCGGGGCTGTCTCCTGTGTAGGGTATTTGTGGTAGTTCATCACCTGTGCCATGGCAGTGGCGATACAACCCGTGGGACATCCATTCGGACATAGTATGTTGTATGGTTCGCCCTGATCCCATTTTGTCTTCAACAGGGGGCTGATAACATCGGTGGGGCGCCCTGTATTCATCTTGTTTGACAAGTTGTTCTCAGCCACCCATTCCATGGCCTCATTATAATACTCCATCCAGGCCTTGATGTTATCTGGCATCTGATTCAGATTGAATGAACCTTCATCCGAATATCCGAGGATGGGAGTCGTTCGGTCATCACCAGAAACTATCACAAAACCTTTTTCGTTTCCAATGTTATAGACATAATAATTGGTCTCTCCCAGTCTTTTCTTGCTAAACGACTGATAGGCCATAGACATCGCTTGATTGGTTTGACCAGAGTTGATCTCTGCAACTTGTTTTTTTGCAATTTGTAGGGCTTTTGCCTTATCTACAGGCCCCGCCATCGCTATAAGCGGGAATAACAACAATAGAGTGACAATTCTAATTGATTTCATAAAGAATATGTAAATATTTGAGTTTGTATTCATATGCTAAAAAGAATGAATCGTTCAAAATATGAAAAGCGACATTAATTGCTAACTTCTTTCAGTTGCATATCACCTGGTTTGAAGAGAATGCCGGTGCATCGGGTGGCATCCGCCCGATAGGTTTTCAACTCTATTTTGTTCCAGTCGATTTTGTCGGTGCTCTGTGCTACAGGAACATGGGGTATCAAAGAGCCATCGCGAACAAGAATCACACAGGGAATCTTGCCTGCTTGGATGGTTTGGTAGCCACCCTCATACACCTGACCACTCTGATAGTCAATCCATTTTCCACGAGGTAGATAGCAGACTCGGCTGTCGCCACTTTCTAGCAATGGGGCGACAAGAATCTGTGAACCAAATAGGTATTCATCCTCTACAAGCCATGCGCCAGGGTCATCAGGAAATTCTACGAACAAAGCACGAACCATTGGCAGTCCACGGTCGCTGCAATCCTTGGCTTGTGCATAGACATAGGGCATCAACTGATATTTCATCTCGGCACATGCACGGAAAGCATCTGTAAACGATTCACTGATGAGCCATGGTTCGGTGGGAGGCGCACCATGTGCACGTGTATGAGATGACAGAAAGCCGAATGGTAGCCATCGACGATAAATATCCTCTGGTGATGCAGTGACAAAACCTCCCATGTCGTGACTCCAAAATGAGAATCCACTCAGTCCGAAACTCAATCCGCCACGAAGGTCTCCCAACATACCGATATCGTTGGTGGCAGCGTCACCACCCCAATGCAGTGGATATCGCTGTGAACCCGCCCATGCGCTTCGTGCCCAAATAACACCCTCTCCAGAATAGTCTTTAACTGCATTCCACAATGCCATGTTGTATCGCAACGGATAGAGATTATGTTCATAGAATCCGGTCTTACCACTGGCATAGAGACCATTAAAAGGAGCTGCCTCGCCGAAGTCGCATTTGATAGCACTGACACCCTGCTGGATGAGACCACCAATCTTTTCCTGATACCATTTTACTGTTTGGGGATTAGAGAGGTCGAGCACAGCATCCTCGTAGGGCATGCCCCCCATAGCATTGCGCACATGCATATCATTTTCCACTATTTCATGGAAATAGCGGTTTTTGGGGGTGAAGTAAGGCAACTGCCATAGGCAGACATGAAAGCCGTCTTTCTTCATAGACTTAAGCATGTCAACAGGATTGGGAAAACGGTCCTTGGCAAACTGATAATCACACTGCCAATCAACTCCAAACCAACCCGTATCGAAATGGATGACATCAGCAGGAATCTTATGCGAGCGCAATTCTTTGGCAATTCCAAGGCCTTCTTCCTGTGAGAAATACGTGATACGGCTCATCCATGTGCCAAACGTCCAAAGAGGTAACATTGGGCTTTTACCCGTCACATTGGTATAGGCATTAAGGATTTCTTTGGGTTGACCCAAGAAAATGAAGAAATCCATTGTCTCATCCCCCATGAACAAACGTTGTGCTCCAATATAACTGGCTCCAAAGTCACATGTCACAGGGGCGCTAGTATGCATAAAAATGCCATATCCACGGTTACTAAAATAGAAAGGTATAGGTTTGTACATGCCATCAGTCTCAGGACCCTGAGGGTCAGTCACATAGAGATGCACCTTCTGCCCCACCTTGTTTAATTGTGTGAAAGACTCTCCACACCCATAAATACGTTCACCCGGAGAGAGAAGGAAGACGGGATTGATACTACGTGAGTTATCTGCGCCACGCTTGATAAAACAGAATGGCAACAGTTTTACTTGTGTAGAGTCATTATCGACAATAGCACGTGTTTGTGTGAGGATTTTACCCTTTTCATCCCTGACAATCAATCGCCACGGATATTTCTGAATCTCTATCGACCCATTATCATTTTTATAGGTAATGCTCGTGTTATCCTCAAATGCATTCCATCCATTATTACCCGCTATTGATAACCAATGTTTTTTGAATTCATCGGAAAACATCGGGTCATTCTGTGTCTCATCTTTCGGAACAATAGGAGTGGTAATCATTCTGACACGCACGGTACGTTCATCAATAAAATCCAACTTGATACGTAGGTTTGGGTCATTATCATATTGTGTATCCGGAAAGTCGAGCATCTGCATTCTCACAGGCCAATAGCCATTGAGGTTGAAGGCTTGACGCGGAGACAAACGATATCTTTTCCAATTGACCATTCCCTCAGCCTTGACCTTGTCGAACGATACTAAGCTGTCAGCAAGGAAGTAGGTGTTGGACAGGTCAGAGAAATCAGTAGACATATCCTTGGCGCAATTTTGTAGATATTGTACACCGGCATTGGTCTGAATCTGGGCATTTATAGTCAGACCTGAAAAGACTAACAATAATGTTGGTAAAAAACGTTTTATTATCATTTTAAATCTATTTACATTGTATGTTGATGATATCTTTTTTCAAATCTATGCCCTTCGCGGTAAGTTTGATGGCACCTGGATTCTTAGCTGCTTTTAATACAACAAGGCATTTGCCATTGAAAACTTTTCTATTATTGGCCTTGAATCGTTCAAGCGAGGTCTGGCAGCCATTATCCACTCCGGCAATGGTGGCAGCACCTTCTAATTCAAGGAAAATCTGGTTCTCGGCATGGGGACATAGGTTGCCGTCTTTATCGACCACTTCCACGGTCACGAAAATTAGGCTTTTTCCATCGGCATCCATCTCGTTACGGTCGGGGGTGAGGCGTATCTCATATGGCGCTCCGGCGGTGCGGATGACCTGCTCACGCAAATCACGACCATCCTTCCTTGCTACCACTTTCACCTCGCCAGGTTCATAGGTCACTCGCCACATCACATGGTATTGATGTGAGTCAGTCTTCCGGCGTACGCCCTGACTGCGGCCGTTGATATATAGTTCTACTTCATCGGCCTGATTATAATAACACCAGAGGTCAATTGTCTGTCCCTCTATCCAATTCCAGTGTGGGAAAAGATGCAGCACGGGTTTGTCTGTCCATTCACTCTGATACATATAGTAGGTGTCCTTGGGAAAACCCGCCAAATCAATGAGTCCAAAATATCTGCTTCGTGCAGGGTAAGCATATGGTGTTGGTTCACCAATATAATCGAAGCCTGTCCATATAAACTGTCCACATACGAAATCATTGTGTTTTACCACATCCCAAGTCTCTTCATGGGTGCTACTCCATGATGCATGCATGTTGTCGTAGGCACTACATTTGAACGTTGGGTCGGTATAAGGTAGCCACCATTGTTTCGGGGCTACATAGACGGTATCACTGGGCATCATGTAATACCCTCTGGTCTGCAAAGCTGAAACGCTTTCGCTGAAGATAAACGGCTTGCCAGGGAAGTTGCGGGGTACATCTTTCACCCATTGGTGATGATAATTGAAACCTATGATGTCTATTGCCCCACTCTTGAAGAGATGATTGTTAGGATTGGGTTCGTTACATCCAGCAGTAATAGGCCTAGTGGTGTCATATCTCTTCACAATTTCCGCCAGATGACGGGTGAGCAGTGAGTTGACACTCAATTCGCCCTCCTTGGCTAATGTGGAGGCATCATGACCTGCATTCAAAATCAGATTAGCCTGTTCCAATGTCAATGTGTCGGCTTCTGCCGATGACCATTGTTCCAACACTTCATTGCCAATACTCCACATCAATATAGATGGATGATTGCGATCGCGAATGACAAGGTCGGCCAAATCACGCTCATGCCATTCGTCAAAAAAACGGGCGTAGTCATTTTGTGTCTTCTTTCGTCGCCACATATCAAACGACTCATCCATTACTATCAATCCCATGGAGTCGCACATATTGAGCAATTCGGGTGCAGGAGGATTGTGTGAACAGCGGATGGCATTAACACCCATATCCTTGAGTATGACCAATTTGCGATGCATCGCGTCATCATAAAATGCAGCGCCGAGGCACCCTAAGTCATGATGTTCACAAACACCATTGATTTTCATCCGCTTGCCATTGAGAGAAAAACCTGTATTGGAATCAAAGACAAATGAGCGAAAACCTGTTGTTGTGGTGTAAGTATCAACAATCTTTCCATCTGCATCCTTGAGTTCTGTTTTCACAGTATAAAGATATGGATCATCTACGGACCAGAGACGAGGATTCTTAACTTTTGTCTTTTGAATAGTGGCAGCCGACCATTTGGAGGTAGCCACTACCCTACCTGAAGCATCTGTTACAATGTGGCGTATCTTCGTTTGCCCTACGGAAGGATTGTATAAAGTCGTCTCAACAGTGACATCACCGTGTGCCGTAGTCTGTACATAGACACCCCAAGGGGAGATACACTGCTGAGATGTTGTCGTGAGCCAAACATGACGGTAGATGCCACATCCACTATACCAGCGTGAATTGGGTTGGTCGCTATTATCCACACGGACGGCCACTACATTCTGCGCATTCTTATTTATATATGGTGTGACATCATATACAAACGAACTGTATCCGTAGGGACGTTTTCCCACTTCCTGGCCATTTACATACACCGTGGAATTCATATATATGCCATCAAACTCCATAAAATACCTGTCGGCATCGCCAGGATTGAAATGTTTCCGATACCAACCGATGCCACCCGGCAAGGCGCCCCCACCGGCACCAGAAGGATTGGATGGTGAGAAATCTCCCTCCACCGCCCAGTCGTGGGGCAGATCGAGATGTCGCCAAGTACTGTCGTCGTATCCTTCAGCAGACATGGAAAGTGAATCGCCCAAGGTAAAAAGCCATCCTTCATCGAAGCACTTGCGCTCTCGTGCAGAGGCCGCAAGTGCCATGATAAAAAGGAATAGAATTATTGATATTTTTTTCATTGTAAATACAATTGAATGTTAAAGTATCACTTTAACTTCTTTTCCTGAATAGTTAACAACTTGTCCTATAGGATTCAATAGATTAAGCGGTATAGCTCGATCTTTTGATATTACTACTACATTAAAGCGGCGGTTTTTCAACATCCCCTTAAATGAACCGCTACGCTTACCGATAGTAAGTGTCTTGGTGGCATCATCATATTGAATGGGAATGGTAGCATATTTACCTTTCTCGTAATTGTAATTGGTTCCCTCGTCCTCATAGAGTTTAAAACTGCCGTCAGCACCCTGATAGACATAAAGGTTGATTAACTCGGCCGGCTTTTCGTCGCTCCACTCCATCTCTGGTCCAAATGGCACGATGCTGCCCTCGCGTACATACACTGGAATCCGCTCGTATGGAGCATCCACAACAAGAGTCTGTCCGCCATTGATGTACTCACCTGTGTAGAGATCATACCATCCACACTGTTTAGGGAAATAAACGCTTCGGTTGCGTGCTTGGTATTGGCTAACTGGACATGCCATAAATGCTGGTCCAAACATCCATTGATCAGGTATATCATAAATCTTGGCATCACCATTGAAGTCCATGGCAAGACCACGCATCATTGTATAGTCGTCAAAGTGTACCCATCCTGCCATACTGTACAAATATGGCATCAGATGGTAGCGGAATTTGTCGTACCAAACGATGGTCTGGTAGGCAGGATGGTTGTCTGGAGCGATATTCCACACTTCGCGTAGCGGCCACTGGCCATGAGCACGATAAAGGGGGATGAAGCAACCAAACTGGTTCCAGCGTGTCTGCAACTCTCGCCATTCTTTCAAGTCGGCTGTCTCCACACCCGTCTCGTCGTAATCTTGCTGTGCCTTCACATAGCGACTCTCCACGGAGAAGCCGCCTTGATCCATGCCCCAGAATGGAAGTCCACTCATGGAATAGTTAAGTCCTGCTGTCATCTGGGCACGCATATCCTCCCAGCGTGTTCCTATGTCTCCACTCCAAGTGGCTGTGGAGTAACGTTGCTCACCAGCAAACCCACTACGTGTAAGCAAGAACACGCGTTGGTTGGGGTTCACTGAACGCTGGCCGTTGTAGATGGCATCAGCATTGACGATAGAATAGGCATTAAAATACTCTGTGGAGGTGCCTATGGCAGTCGGGCCTGAAAGGGCCTTGCGATACCAGATTGGCGTGCAGTCACGCACATTTGGTTCAGAGGCATCCATCCACCAGGCGTCAATACCATAGTTATATTTGGTGTAAAGATTCTCATTCATCTGCCGCCAAAAAATCTTACGGGCATTGGCATCATAGGCATCATAGAACGAACCTGTATATCCCAACCAGTCATGAATATCATCTTTGATAGCTTGACGATAGATATATCCCTTGTCGTCCAATTCCTTGTAGTTATCAACGGTATCATAGAACTTCGGCCATACCGAGATCATGAATCTGCCATGCATCTGATGCACGCTGTCCATCATCGCCTGTGGATTGGGGAAACGGGAGGTCTCAAACTGATGACTTCCCCAGTCTGGCAATGGCCAGTAGTTCCAATCCTGAACGATATTATCAATGGGGATATGTCGCTTACGGAATTCCGCCAACGTACTCTCAATTTCTTCACTACTCTTATACCTTTCTCTACTTTGCCAGAATCCCATCACCCATTTGGGATAGAGTGAGGCTTTGCCTGTGAGCATGCGGTATCCGCCGATTACCTCATCCATATTTTGGCCCACAATGAAATAATAGTCCATATCACGGCTCATCTCACTCCATATACTGATGGCCTTATCAGCATTTTCAGCATATGGTTTAGCTGCCCTCAGTCCACAATAGCTCACGCCACCGTCGGGTTTCCATTCGATGCGTAGTTGTGTGCGCTCTCCTTTCTTTAATTCAGCCTTGAACTTCCATGTGTTGGGATTCCATGCAGTACGCCATCGTTCAGCCACGACCTCTTTTCCACCAATATAGACACGCATATAGCCAGCATAATAGAGGATAAAGTCATAGGCCTTAGTCTCATCAGCCTCGATAAAACCGTCATAGACTACAGTGGCTCCATCTAAATTGAAATTCTTTGGAAGATTCTTGATTCCACCATTATCCGTGGCATTGGCAATATCGGAGGTTGCAGGACAGTCATATTCGAAATAGATGGAGTCCTCATCACGGGTGATTCTATTACCATTTCTATCTGTGTAGGTTCCTGTGAGATGCCCGGGCTTTCCACTTTTATCGTAAAGTCTGAATATGCGATTTAACTGGAGGTAATCTTCAGGATTGCCCCATCTCCCCAGACTATAACTATCCCATAGTAAACCAAAATTCAGGTTGCTCACAACAAATGGTACACTAACCTTAGTGTTGTATTGGTAGAGTTCTTCATTTTTGCCCAACATATTAAACTCTTCAGCCTGATGCTGCCCCAGTCCGTAGACAGCCTTGAGGTCATTTTGAGGTTCGAAAAGCAATCGCCAAGTTAGTCCAGTACGCTCCTGTTCTGACAATTCTCTTTGAACGACACCGAGCTCACGTTCTGGCACGCGGAAGGTTTTAAAAGTCTTTCCATTTATGGCTTCTCTAAGTAACTGTTTGCCATTGGCATCGAGAAATGTGATTCTACCATTACTTTTCTCTACCACAGCCTGAACGTTGCGAGCTTTCACATAGACTTTTTGGTTATCTTCTGTGACATCAAAGGCCACTTTACTTTTCTGAGGCACAATCATCAGGCTCTGCTTTTCGGGCAATGTTTCCTCACTGGTCGCCCTCACACGGATGATGTTATCATTGATGACCTCAAGGCACACAATCTTAGCACCATCCTTATCTGGTTTATCAATACTAATGGACACACAGTTACCATTTCTAGTAAAACCTGCAGCAGTCGCCATTGAAGTGATTGCTACGATGATGGTAAAAATAAAAAATCTTAGTTTTAGCATGATAATAATATAGTTTTTAAGTTTATGAGTTATTGAGAATTGAGGTAACACCCCCAGGAGAAAAGGCAATTACTAATATTTCGTACTACTATCTCTGATTTTTAAGATCATAGGCACAACCTCACGGTAGATACGTTTATCACCATTGATATTTCGCAGCAAGAGTTCACATGCTTTTTCTCCTTGAAGATGAGCCTGATCCATAATGGCGGAGAGTTTAGGGGTAACAAAAGTGGCTGTATCTCCATCGGTGAACCCCATGATTGCAACATCATCAGGTATTTGCAAGCCCTTACTTTTGATAGCATCGAAAGCTGCATATGTGATAATATCATTAAATGCCAAAATGGCGTCTGGAGGATTCTCGCTTTCAAGTAACTTGAGTGTAGCATTTCTAGCTACATCAAAGTCTATCTTTCCACATGCCACTAATTCACGTTGGATAGGTATTCGGTTATCTCGTAAGGCTTCCAAGTATCCATGCTTTCTACGAATGACCATATCCAGATGATTAGGACCTCCTACGAATGCGATTCTGCGACATCCATTGTCGATGAGGTGTTGCGTGGCTTGTTGTGCTGCCTCATCACCATTGGCCACTACCTGTGAGAACAATTCGGGCAGACACGTACGAGCAAAGAAGACGAGCGGGATACCCATATCATAAATTTCACGAAAATGTGAATAATCAACCGTGTCTTGTGCCAAACAGGCAATAATCCCCTCCACATGCATGGAAATAAAATTATCGACAGCCATTTCCTCGCGTGTGTGGTCTTCGTGGCTATTACAACTAAACACTGAATAACCATTTTGTCGGGCATATTCCTCGATACCATCAAGCACAGAAGCATAATAGTGGGTCACGAGGTTGGGCACAACAACTCCTATCACACGTGGGGCCTCCTTACGAAGGCTCTGTGCGAAGGGATTGGGACGATAATTGAGTTTTTTTGCCAGACTTTTAACTTTTTCACGCATCTCCTCACCCACCTCGTGGCTTCCTCTGAGCGCCCGAGAGACAGTGGCAATCGATACACCCAGTTGGTCTGCCAAATCTTTTAACGATGTACGACGTGGTTTATTGCTTTTTTCTTCGGCCATCTTGAAATCCAATAAAATCCACTGCAAATATAAGCATAATAATTGGATTACGCAAACGTTTACGTAAAAACATTTTAATTTGGACGAGTAATGGTTGGGAATGTATGATATAAAGAGTGTTTGTCCGTATACTTTATCAACTTGTTAGCTGATTGAATTAACGATTAAGCGGGCATCTTCACCTGCAACATGTAGATTTGTTGCTGGCGAGGATGCCCGCGCTCGAAAATATGAAAATGATTTATAATTTATCCCATAGTGAATTATCGTCTTGCAGCTCCGATGAAGCCTCATCCCATAATTCACCTTCATTGCTATTAATTTCTCCTCCTGTTACTTCAGTAGGTTTAGGATTACTGAGGTCAATGATAGTATAACCTTGCAGCACCTGACCATTCATACACAGTAAGCAGATTTCGGTCTCGGGAGTTACATATATATTCTTGCTCATTGTCTTTAATATCATTAAAGGATTATACATACAATTATCTGACAAGGTATTTCTTACCATTGACAATATAGATTCCGCGTGAGAGCCCTTGCAGAGAAGTGGTATTACGGCGAATAACTTGTCCCGAGAGAGAATAGACGTTGAAAGTCTTGGGTGCCACTGTAGTAAGATCGCGGACGCCCGATGGATCGTCGAAGAGCACCGAGATAGTAGCCTCAGCTCCATCATTGGCGTGGAAGTAACCACGATAACCTTTCAGAGTCATATAGGTACCATCAGCAGCCACAGTACTTAACTTGTTGTTGCTGAAGAAATAGTCCACATTATGATAGAATGGTATAGACCCTTTATTGTCATAATTACCAATATATTGGAATTGTGCGTTCTGTACCACGGGCACGGCAACTGGATTGCTGGAAATGCCTGTAATCAAATATGGGGCAGCATTTGATACATCCTTGATAAGTACAGGCTTGTTTGCCAAGATGGTGCGGCTATCAGTCTCGAAATAGAGTTGATGGCTATTACCCATGTCTGAAACGAGATTAGCCACCTGTGCATTCTCACCAAACACCTCTGTAATCTGATCAGAAGTCATGTCGAATGGAAGCACGAGTGATGCCCATGTCGTTGTGGTGTTAAGTCCATTACGCCAGATATGGGCATTGCCATTGGTCACCGCGGCAGGCAGGTTCGTCAGCAATTCATCGTGTACACTGACGGGGATATATTCAGAATCTGAGCCAAACTCAGAATACTTAGAGATACGAACATCGTCTATGCTTAATGCTCCGCTGTAGCGACCCATGACAAAATAGATATATTTGATATCAGTGCCTGTACCAGCAGGAATCGCATCAGATCCTTCGCCAATAATCCCATTATTATTATAATAATTAGTTATAGTCCATTCGATGGTTCGCTGTGTCTTATCTATGACAAAATGATAATGGCACCATTCTTCGGATGGGATTGTTATCTTTTTGTTTTCACTAGTGGAAACCGTATATTGCGTGGAGGACTGTCCTTCGTTAACAGCGGAGAATAGCATATTCTCAGTTGCTATATAATTTTTAGAAGGCAGATTTCCTGTTAAGAGAGCAATCTGATTCTGAGCAGGTGCAGAGCCATCCTTATTTCCAGGTTTGAGTGTCGCATCAAAATCAATTGTATATTTATCTGAACTTATATTTACGCCATTTGACAGGTTACAATATGCGCTACGATTATTATGCTCGTTATTAAGTTCAAAATGTAAATAGAGGTCTCCACTCCAGTTTTCTATGCTGTATAGAGCCTGGCCATCTTGGCTAATCCACTGTGATGGTACAGATCCACCCTCAAAGTCCTCCACATAATAGTCTTCACCATCACCCAACTTCACATACGGATTCTCCACGGTGAAGGTCTTGAAGTTGTCTGCCATAGAAGCGTCACCTTTCACCGTTACACGGAGAGTGCCAGGCTCTTTGAACGTGTATGTACTTAAATCAGCCGACACTTCCTTGATGTTAAGATTGTCGAATGTTAAGACGGAGGACCAGCGACCTGAGAGGAAATGGATACCAGTGGGTGTTGTCCCAGTGCCCGATGGTAAGGCGTATATACCATTTCCGACAGCAGTGTTGCCATTCGTGATTGTCCATTTTGCTTCACGATTTTGTGGATTCACCTCTATTTTGTAATGGCACCAAGTACCATTTGGAATAACCACGGTTGAGCCGCCATTGATTGTGTATGTTGTTGAATTTGCTCCTCCATTGACAGCACTAAACAGATAATTAGAGTCATAGATACTATTTGCCGCTAATCCTTGACCAGCCATGACGGCCAATTGTGTAGTTTGATTGTTACCAGGTACAATGGACGCATCGAATTCAAGAACATATGGATTATTGCTCATATCTAATGAGCCGAACTGCCAATATGCAGTGCGACTGTTATTACCTGCACAAGTATAGCGTATATACTTCCCATAAGTCGCGTCACCTTCTTCCAATGTTAGGCCATCTGCATAGTTCTGACTCTTCCATCCTCCCACATCACCAGAGGAATTGTTATTGTAATTGACGCTAAGAATCTCATGAGCCTCTGTTGTCCCGAGGTCGGTCACATTACCCGACATATCTGTAAAGGTGCCCATGAGAGTGGGTTGTACACCATTCACATCAGGCACGACAACACCCACTTTGGGCATGTAATAAGAGGTGGGAGTTGAAGATGGATAGAGGTCGGTGAGGTCGGTCTGCACCATATCGATGATGGCGATTTCCGGCTCTACCGTGGGATTCATGTTGTTTAGTTCCAAGTAGATGACGCCACCATCCACTAAAATGGATGGGTTACGACTGGCATCAATACCATCAATAATGATATCTTGTAGTAAGGCATATTGAGGTGAATTTGTGTATGTGCCAATAGGATAGCGACCACCTGGCAGCACCTTGTTTGTATTGAACTGAAACACTGGTTTTAGATTCTTTGGACCATAGCTCTGCCATACTCCATCAGTCTTTGTTTCAAGGCTGAGGTTGGTAACATGAATCTGGTCGTTATCACCCATATTCTTACCATTCAGGTCAAAGACCACACGAGCACCAAACCCTAATGTAAGGTTTTCAATAGTTATTTCCTTCACATTGGCAGTAGAACCACCAGGCATGATTTCCGAGCCATACTCAGCAGTAACACTCTTAAACTCACCACCAGTGGAACTTAGTGCGGCAAAGCGGTTGAGCCAAATATTGCTGTTGGTCATTTTGCCATCATATTGCAGTGTACCAGCCCACACCTTGGTGTCGCCTGTATAGGTCTGCTCATCGCCAGGAAGCACGAGTGTTCCCCCACCCTGCTTCACCACCATGGTCTCACCTGTGAATGGCGCACCTGTGAGCGTATGGGTATAAACGGTAGTCGATGCTTCCGTCAGCGATTGTGCCTCTGAGGGGTTGTTACCCTGCACCCACCAGGGGGCATTGTCGGTGAAGACCTTCGGATTGGCACCCTCAGCCACTTTCACTTGGGCATTACCCATTTCTGCCAACATCACATGTTCACCATCCAATGAAGTGGAGATGGTACCACCATTGCGCACCTCCAAACGTCCACGATTCATCAATGGCGGGGGTGCCAGAGTAATCCCTTCCATCTCACCAAGGAAGAAACTGGGATTCGGAGGAAGATTATAACATTGCATCTGCGTCCCCATGGCCTGACGATATTGATGGTCACCCCAAAGGTTATAGATGGGATAGGACGAGGGATATGTAGAAGTAAAGAGCAGCAACTGATCCCATACTGCCCAAGTTGTTCCGCCTTCAGTAACTGCAGCACCACTTGATGCACGCATCATCACCTCCTCACGCCAGTCGCCGATAATGTCTCCCTGGAATGACGGATTATTTTTTGTACCGTTGTTACTTGTTCCTGTAAGTGTTATCTCTCGATCATTAGAACTTCCGTTGAAATGATAAATCATCAGCCAGGAACCATTATCATTAGAACCTGTTCCGTCCATCGCCTCAGATTGTAAGTCACCATCCCAATAAATGCGGAAGTTGAGGTTTCTAGTGTTATCGTTCTTGCCATTGAAGACCTTTGAGTAGTCAGCCATATATTCGTCGCAAGACAGACCGAGAGCATCCGAATGCCACGAACATCCTATCGAACCAGGAATAGAATTATTGAAATTGCCAGCAAGAGAACGACCGTCATCACCATTTGAAATAAAATGCTTGTAAATCTCTCCTGTTAGTCCACTGCGATAAGACATACCGTATGAAGGTGCATCCTCTATACAGTTGAATATTTCAAGTCCTCTACGATAGGGGTCGAAATCATTCACATGCATGGCATCACCATGACCGAAACCTGTGGAATTCAAACCTTTACCATTGTCGTCGATGACCATGTTACCATAGATAATCTCATCACGACCATCCTCATCCACATCAGCAATTACATAGTTGTGGTTGCCATTACCAAACCAATACGAACCAGGTGTTGTTCCATGAGCCGTGCTGTGCCACTCCCATCGTGTGGTAAGTGCATGAGTAGCTGGGTTTACATCAAGGGCAATCATCTTGTGACGCATATAAATTCCACGTCCGAGGAAGATGCTTGGTTTTCTACCATCAAGATAAGGGGCCCCAAAGAAATACTTTGAAGACATGTGACCCAACGTGACTTCATTCCAAGCATCTACACTACTTGTTTCACCACTTTCCACTCGCTTAAGGGGGTATTCGGTCACAGAATAAGTTGTTCCAGTCTGTCCATTAAAATAAATAAGGTATTCATTGCCGGTACAGGTGTATGCACCATTTGCATAATGATTGAAGTCATCTCGTGTATTAACCGTTGCACTGCCAATAGTCTCTGTTGTCCCATTGCTATGATGGAAAATCATATTATCGGCACCACGCATCACCACCTCAGCCTTTCCATCCATATCCCAGTCATAGGCCAGCAAGTTGTTTTCAACACTATTGCCACTCACCATATTTGGGCCACAGTCTATCCACCACATTCTACTGGCGGTTCCTGTCTCCCAATTGACATCGTATGCCTCCCACACATCATATTCAGTGGTATTACTTGTCGGGTAAATTTCGTTTGCATCCCACATGTTCATACGTTTGACGATGAACTCCAACTGTCCATCACCGTCAAGGTCAGCGAAAATGGCATCGTTGGACCAATAATGATGTGTCACATCCCTATTATTACGATCAACGATGGGTGAAAGGGTAAAGGTCAACATACCTGCTTGGCTGCTCTCAAATCTATTCCATACCTTTGCTGCTGACGATTTTTCGCCTTCTACCCCATTTACTACGGCAGCAACAGTAAACATGTCAGATGTGGAACCTGATCCTGTCCAGTTGCTTACTGTGAGACCGCTTTGCACGAGTGATCCATTTTTATACAAATTGTAGGTAGTGCCATAATACTCCTCTGGGAGTATGCGCCAACTGACAAACACCTGACCATTTAAGTTGACTGCCACAATGCCACGGTCTAATGCATCCGTGAAACGCTGTGCATGTGAAATATTCACGCTAAAAAAAGCCAATAAGGCAATGAGGATACACTTTCTCATTACTCAGTTATTTTAATAAATTAGTAATTAGATTTGTGTCGAAATAAAAGTGGTTATTATTCGAATATTGTTATTTGTCTGCGAAATTACTGTTTTTTTAATAATTAATAGAATAATTTATACTAGATTTAAGCCATTAACGTGATTTAACAATTTTTTTAGGACAAAGTATACATTAGAAATACAAAAGATTTGCATCTTTTTTCTAGTTTCACATACGCCTTTAGTCCAATAAAATAACAGTTTTACTTCATGGCGACAAAAATGACATGAAAACGTCTAAAATAAAAGATATTTATTATGCAAATAGTCCATACAAAAGCTATTTTTTTCTCATTGTTATTTATAATATTATGCTCGTGCAGCTCAAAGGAATGGTATGTTTATAGTTCCTTCCATGAGCCAGCCAACGAAGGTCTGCGATTTTTGGTTAGCCGCGATGGAATGCACTGGGACAGTATTCCTGGCACTTGGCTACACCCAGAAGTGGGAAAACAACGTGTAATGCGTGATCCATCCATCCTCCCTACACCTGATGGTACTTTCCATCTTGTATGGACATCGAGTTGGCAAGGGGACAGAGGGTTCGGCTATGCCAACAGCCGTGATTTAATCCATTGGAGTGAAGAACGCCTCATCACGGTAATGGAAGACACCTCAACAGTAAACGTATGGGCACCAGAATGGTTCTATGATGAAGAGCGGGGGCAAGCCATGGTAGTGTGGGCCTCATGCGTGCCTTACCGTTTTGAAAAGGGTATCGAAGATGAACGCAACAACCACCGCCTCTATTATAGCATAACCAAAGATTTTAACACGTTTACAACGGGACGGTTGCTGATGGACCCTGGCTTCAGTTGTATTGATGCCACTATCGTAAAACGTGGAAAATCGGATTATGTAATGGTTTTGAAAGATAATACACGTCCCAACCGTAACTTGCGCATTTCCACTGCCACAACGCCCCTAGGACCATGGATTACTGTCTCAGACCCATTTACAGAGGAATTTGTGGAAGGACCAACTGTGATTGAGCATAATAATGGTTATCTGATTTATTATGATCGTTACAAAAAAAATGATTTTGGTGCCTCTTTTACCACTGACTTTAATCATTTCGAAAACTATTCCGACAATATCACCATCCCTCCATTCCACAAACACGGCACTATTTTCAAAGCCCCGTACAAAATCGTCAAAAAACTCATAAAAGCCTCATCCCAATGAAACGCTTGCTACTCATACTTTCCTTGACGGGAATGGTATTTATGACCAAGGCGCAGAACACCAATTTGATACATTATAGTGGCACCACCCTCAGCGACCCCACGGCCCATGATGGTCGGTTATCGCCTGTGGTTGGAGTTCACAACATCCAGATTTTGCGTGCCAACCGTGAGCATCCATCAGTTGCCAATGGCAATGGATGGACCTACAACCATCAACCAATGATAGCATATTGGAAAGGGAAATTCTATGTCCACTACCTTTGTGACCCTTCTGATGAACATGTGCCTCCCTCACACACTATGCTCCAAACCTCTGCCGACGGCTATCACTGGAGCAACCCTGTGGTACTTTTCCCTGAATACGATGTGCCAGATGGATACACCAAGCCTGGACGTATCGATGCAGCTCACAATATAAAAGCCATTATGCACCAACGTGTCGGATTCTATGTGTCTAAAGAGGGACTGATGATTGCCATGGGTAACTACGGTGTTGCCCTTGACCCAAAGGACGATCCCAATGACGGTAATGGCATCGGTCGTGTGATACGGGAAATCAAGGAAGACGGCACCCTTGGCCCCATCTATTTCATCTATTACAACCACGGCTTTAATGAGAAGAACACCGATTTCCCCAATTATATGAAAGCCTCACGCAGTGTTCGTCGAGCCTGTGAAGAAATCCTCGCTAATCCTCTCTACCGTATGCAGTGGGTGGAAGAAGCCGATCGTAACGACCCTCTCATCCCCCTCAACAAGGAATACAAGGCGTTCTGCTACTACACCCTCCCCAATGGGCAAAAAGCTTGCCTCTGGAAACATGCCCTCACCTCTATCAGTAAGGACGGCGGCAACACATGGGCTCAACCTGTAGAGCGTGCGAAAGGCTTTGTCAACAGTAACGCCAAAATCTGGGGACAACGGCTGAGCGACGGAACCTATGCCACTGTATATAACCCCTCAGAGTACCGCTGGCCTTTGGGCATCTCGCTAAGCAGCGACGGACTGAACTATACTACGCTTAATCTGGTCTGTGGTGAAGTCCCCCTCATGAGATATGGTGGCAATTACAAAAGTTATGGACCTCAGTATGTTCGCGGTATACAGGAAGGCAACGGTACACCACCTGACAGCGATTTATGGGTGACCTACAGTATGAACAAGGAAGACATTTGGGTGGCACATGTCCCCGTACCAGTAGAGACTGACGCCCACATCCATGCTAACGATGATTTCTCCACCAGTCATGCCCTGTCCGACCTTCGTCAATGGAATATATACTCCCCACTGTTGGCAAACGTGGGGCTTGATGGCGAATGGCTTACACTTCACGACGAAGACCCCTTCGACTATTGTAAAGTGGAACGCAAAATTCCACAGTCAAAGGAACTGTCCGTCTCTTTTGATCTTAAAGCAGGACAAAACTCAAACGGACAATTACAAATAGAGTTCCTGGACGAGAAAGGAACTGCATGTTCACGTATTGAACTGACAGAAGAAGGTATCATCCGTTGCAAGGGAGGAGCACGTTATGGACAAATGGGCAAATATGAAAAAGACAAAGCTATTCATTTAGAGATACGGCTCTCCACCTATCGCCGACTTGCTGAAGTGTTTATCGATGGCAATAAAGCTGGTCAACGAATGTTCTTTGCTCCCGTGCAAACCATTGAGAGGGTGTCATTTCGCACGGGTTGCCGCCGAACATTCCCCGATATCGACACACCCGCAGACTGGTTAGGTTACCTTGAAAATGCCGGTGCCATCGACACCCCCGCTGATTATGCCATCGCCCACTTCCATACCCAGTCAATGGATGCCGACAGTGTGATGTCTATGTTGCACTATGATGATTTTAAGCACCATGTAGATTACTTTAACAAAATGGAGGATGAGAATATCGTTCAGGCTATCCCTAATGACAGTGCATGGGCTTGGATGCAAGAGAACATCCCACTGTTTGAATGTCCCCAGAAAAACTTTGAAGAAATCTATTATTACCGTTGGTGGACATTCCGCAAGCATATCGAGCTAACACCTGTGGGATATGCCATTACGGAATTTCTCGTCCCACGCTCCTATGCCGACCAGTACAACCTTATTGCATCAGCCCTTGGGCACCATATCCACGAAGCACGGTGGCTGCGTAATCCCATTTATTTAGATCAAGCCATCAATACATGGTATCATGGTAATGACGGAAAGGCCATGGCGAAAATAGGAAATTTCAGTTCATGGACAGCCGCCAGCATCTATGACCGCTATTTGGTGGATGGCCGTAAGGAGTGGGCGGTGTCAATGCTTAATGACCTCATTCTGGAATACAATAACTGGGAAAAAAGTCACCAACTGAGTAATGGCCTCTATTGGCAGGCAGACGTACAGGATGCCATGGAGGAAAGCATCAGCGGAGGTCGACGTAAGAAATATATGCGACCGTCTATCAATAGTTATATGTATGGCAACGCTTGCGCCATTGCAGCCATTGCCCGACTTGCTGGTAACGAACAACAGGCAACAGTTTTTGATAACAAAGCTACGGAACTGCGCCAATTGATAGAAGACTCTCTATGGAACGACGACCATGCTTTTTTTGAGACTCGCCGTCCCGACAGCCTTGCCAATGTGCGCGAGACCATCGGTTTTATACCTTGGTATTTCCATCTGCCTAAGAGTGGAAAATATGATGAGGCATGGCTGCAAGTAGAAGACGAAAAAGGATTTTGCGCCCCCCGTGGTCTAACAACAGCCGAGCGGCGACATCCGGAATTCCGCACCCACGGCGTGGGAAAATGTGAATGGGATGGTGCCGTATGGCCCTTTGCTACATCCCAGACACTCACAGCCATGGCCAACTATCTCAACGACTATCCCAATCCCGTCATCGATACCAATGCATTTTTCAACGAAATGGAGAAATATGTTCAGAGTCACAACCATCGCGGACAGCCTTATATCGGCGAATACTATGATGAAGTGACGGGCTACTGGCTGAAAGGTGACCAAGAGCGAAGCCGCTACTACAACCACTCCACATTCTGTGACTTAATTATCAGTGGACTCGTTGGACTGCGTCCTCATGAGGATGCCACCATCGACGTTCATCCCCTCATTCCCGAGGGCAAATGGCCTTGGTGGTGTTTGGATGGTGTACGTTACCACGGCCACAATATCACCATCTACTACGATGCAGACGGCAGCCATTACCATGCAGGAAAAGGACTCCACATTTTGGTGGATGGAATTGAAGAATAAAAACAGTTGACAAAGAAACAAATAGACGTTATTTTTTCATTGTCACCCTTTGGGCGAATTACCTATATAATTCTAGTATAAAAGATTACCGTGATGTTTGATGTAGAGGCAACTAATAAGCTCAAACATCAAATTTGATATTTATTTTCACCTGAAGCACGGCGTGGAACGGTGCTTACTCCTCCCATTTCGCCAGGCTGTTCAACATAGAAAACACTGTTCCCTCCAGTAACAGCAGCATATTGTTCATAGCGATCACGCACAAGTCCAACGTAATCGTAAGTCTCATTACCCCGCAGATAACCATATTTCACCACCGCATCATGGTAATAGCGGGGCTCTCGAAGTAATAGAATATATTCCGAAACCTCCTCCCAAGAGAACATGTCACCGCCATATTTAGCAGTCAAAGCCATAGCATCGCGAACATGTCCTAAACCACCGTTGTAACTGGCAAGAACAAAATTCAGACGTTCCGTAGGGTCTGGAACATCACGAAATAGAGTGGTCAAATCATTGACAACTTTAGCCGACACCTCAATGTTCATCTCTGGATTAAAAATCTTCGTCATATCCAATCCGTATGCCATAGCAGTAGAAGGCATCAGTTGCATCAAGCCACAAGCACCCGCCCATGAACGCGCATCAGGGTCAAAGCAAGACTCTTGATAACAGATTGCAGCCATCAATCTCCAATCAATATTGGCCAATTCAGCATATTTCTTGAATAATTCATCATAAGTGGAGATTTCCCCCTTAGCCTCATTGAGAATAGGGTCATATACATGACGCTGCAACACCATCCCATTGAATATATTCTCCATCTCACGGTCAACTTCAGCCAACAACTCTGGCTTATACCAGCTGTTGATGGTATCGGCCAGAAGTTTGTTATATTCCATCACCGCCCATTGAGCATTCTCATCCCCCGGGCCACAGAACAAAAGACTGTCATTTCCCTGTATTTGTTTGCTCACAGGCATAGCTATAAGGTCGCCCTCTCCATTACGGAGTTTTTGCACCATTTCCAATGTATCCTGACAAGCCTCAACACGAACCATCACCCCCAATTCCTTGGTCAACTTCTCACATAACAAATATTGTACACCAAGGGGTTGCTCTCGCTCGACAAAATAAGTGTCTGGGCCAGAGATGGTAAGCATGATGAGTTCCCCATTGTCAAGGATCTCGCCCAAGGAATAATATGCAGAGGTGTCTGCCTGTGTTTCCTGTGACTGGCTCCATGGCAATTTTGCTTTGTCATTCTCCTTGTTGTCTGAGCATGCCACAAAGAGGACAAATGCAAGAAAAATGAATATTCTATACACTTTTTAGATACTACTATTGCTAATCGGCTACAAATTTAATTCATTTTTTGGATTTATGGGTAAAAAAAGATAATTTTGCAACGATTTTTAAGAATATATAATTTTTTTAGAGACAATTAAGGTGGAAAAAGGTGATATTTATAGAACACACCTTATGAGTAAACAAGTTCAAGAATAAGAAAATGCTTAGAATTGCAGTACAATCCAAAGGTCGTCTTTACGATGACACGATGAACCTGCTCGCAGAGGCAGACATAAAAATTAGTTCCAGCAAACGCACTCTATTGGTACAATCGACCAATTTCCCCATCGAAGTACTCTATCTGCGTGATGATGACATTCCACAAAGTGTTGCTACCGGAGTGGCAGATGTTGGTATTGTGGGTGAAAATGAGTTTTGTGAACGTGGTGAGGATGCTGACATTGTTGAGCGATTAGGCTTCAGCAAATGTCGCTTATCACTTGCCATCCCCAAAGATATTAACTATACCGGACTAGAGTGGTTTGAAGGAAAGAAAATTGCTACCTCCTACCCCAACATCCTTCGTCGTTATATGGACGAGCATGAGATAGACATTGAGTTTCATGTCATTACGGGTAGCGTGGAAATTTCGCCAGGTATAGGTCTTGCAGACGGCATCTTCGACATCGTGAGTAGTGGCTCGACGCTTATAAGTAATAACCTTCGTGAGGTGGAGGTGTTGATGAAGAGTGAGGCTTTGCTTATTGCCAACAAAGAGTTGGATGACACTAAACGTGAGACTCTTCAAGAACTCTTGTTCAGAATCGGTGCCGTTCGTCAGGCTGAGGACAAAAAATATGTTCGCATGAACGTTCCTAAAGATATGCTTGACGAGATTATCAAAGTGCTACCAGGCTTGAAAAGCCCCACTATCATCCCCTTGGCCGACGAACAATGGTGCTCAGTACATACTGT
>JAFZAE010000273.1 GCA_017548385.1 Prevotella sp. | reverse complement strand
ATTGTAGGTGCTGTTGAACATAAGGATGTTATACTCGTCAAACCACTGCAACCATTGAAAGGATAAGTATCAATGGTTGTAACACTGTTTGGTATGGTCACGCTTGTAAGACTACTACAATTACGGAAAGCATAACTGCCAATGGTTGTAACACTGTTTGGAATAATAGTATTATTACAACCTGCAATTAGTGTATTAGTTGCTGTTTCAATAATTGCATTACAATTATTTCTTGAATCGTATATTGTATTACCACTATCAACCACAATGCTTGTCAAACTACTACAACCACCAAAAGCACTAGTACCAATAGAAGTAACACTATCAGGTATTGTTACACTTGTAAGACTTGTACATTCATAGAAAGCATTACCACTAATAGAAGTAACACTATCAGGTATTATAATACTTGTCAAACCACTTAAATATTGGAAAGCACCGTTTTCAATATCAGTGACACTATTAGGTATAGTTACACTTGTAATATCTGTACAATGACTGAAAGAATAACTATCTATACTTGTTGTGTCAACAAGAGTGTATTTAACAATATGTTCACCTATGGTATCAAATGTATAAGAACTGACAACACTTGGTTGAACAACCCCATCAATCTCTATTTCACTAAAATAACTTTCAGTATTTAGTTCTGGAGGAATATAATTTCCTGCTCCCATTATATTTATTGCACTACTTGTACTTGTTACATTAAACTTGGCAACCAATCTTGTTTCAACCCATTTATTATAATGTACCTCATTATCATCATCACATAATGATACATTGGGTAATATCTTGCCCTGTCCTGTAATATATGCACTGTATTGAGTATGTGTGGCAAATTCCTTTAAGTATTTTCCCATTTTACTTATATGTTTAATCAATTTATTCCTTACATATAAATAGTATAGAAGAATGAAAAAATGTGGTACAATCGTTTGGATGTACCACATATTTGTCTTATATTTGCAGAATGAATATTTATTCAGAACTAATTATCGGGGACAACAGGTATATAATTCCCTTCATTTTTCTTTTTACGCTTCGTAATTATCAGATTAAAAAGGTAATTTTGCAGTCAAATACACAAAAAATCAGAAATATCCAACAAGGGCATGAAAAAGGACGAGAAAAAAAGCAAGAAAAAATGGTTGATAGGCACTGCGGCTGTTGTTGCAGTCATATTAATTGGCGGCTACTGTGTAGCGCATCACTATCTCTATTCACAACTATTAGCAGGTGATGAAAAAGTGTATATCTACGTGGATAAGGACGACAACGTGGATTCCGTGCTGCATAAGGTGGAAGCCGTGGCAGAACCAGCCGCGATGACAGGATTCCGCAAGGTTGTAAGTTTCAAGGACTATGGCAGCAACATCAAACGAGGCCGCTATGAGTTGAACAATAGCGCTTCCGCATGGTCGTTTACCAATACATTGCTCCGTGGCGAGCAGACCCCCCTCAACGTGCCTGTTCCGTCTGTGCGCACCCTCGACCGTCTGGCCGCTGCCGTGGGCAAGAAATTGGAATTGGACAGTGTGACACTGCTGAACAAACTTACCGACCCTGCAGTTTGCAAGAAATATGGTTTTGAACCCAACACGATTGCAGGAATGTTTATCCCCGACTCCTACAATATGTATTGGACGGTGTCAGTGGACGAGTTTTTAGACCGTATGAAACAAGAATACGATAAGTTCTGGAACGACGAGCGCAAGAAGAAAGCGCAGGAAATAGGTTTCACTCTCAATGAGATTGCCACGCTGGCCAGCATTGTGACTGAAGAAACCCGCAATACAGCTGAAAAACCAACCATTGCCGGACTCTATATTAACCGCTTGCATAAAAACATGTTATTGCAATCAGACCCTACAGTGAAATTTGCCCTAAAAGACTTTGCTGCAAAGCGCATCTATAATCGGATGCTCACCGTCGACGACCCCTATAACACCTATAAATATGCTGGACTGCCTCCCGGTCCCATCAAAATCCCTATGAAAGAGGACCTCGAAGCCGTGCTCAACTATCAGCACCATGATTATCTCTATATGTGCGCAAAGGAGACCTTCGATGGCACCCATAACTATGCCCGCACTTTGAGCGAACATAATGCCAATGCACAACGATACCAACGTGCACTCAATGAACGAGGGATTAGATAATTAGAAATTAGGAATTAGAAATTAGGAGTTGGGAATTAGGCGTTTATTCAGTGATGAGAGGCGAGGACTGATAGTCAAGTTTTTTCAAAAAATATGTTTTGTAACATAAAGAAAAATTTGTCAGGAATAACGAAAAGGTGTACTTTTGCATCTGTTATCCTGAATACAATCTTTTTACCTTAAAAAGAAGCTAATACCTATTGAGATTGAATCGCTTCCTCTGTGAAGAGGGGGCGGTTCGTTTTTTTAAACATAAGCCCTCTCCTAAGCACTGAATTAGCGGCTCTAAAACGAAGTGAAAAAAACAAATTGAACACTGAGACACAAAGACACAGAGGATTTATCTATTTCTTTGTGTCTCTGTGCCTCTATGTTGACATATAATTTGCTATGGAAGGGGAGTTTTTGGGAAGATTTTCAAGCCCAATCTAAAAGAAACAGCAGATAATGACGTTGGTATGCACTTTTATTTGTATTTTTGCATCAGAAATGTCAAACATATGCACATATTTAACTGTTTTCAAAATAGCGAACGAGCGATTCCGTTCCAACTCATATATGGCAGCAAAGCACTGATGGTGGTGTGGTTGCTGTCCATAGTGACTGGTTTTTGTGCCTGCTCTGACGATGATGACACATCTGGAGAGGTAAAAGTTCAGACCATCAGCGACCGACTTGCCGCCGTGCGCGACTACGTGCCGCTTTACGCGGTGATTGCGCATCGTGGATCTACCTACTGGGCTCCAGAGGAGACCGAGAGCGCTTGGCGGTGGGCTCGTGAAATGGGTGCCGACTACCTAGAGTCGGACCTCCAGTGCAGCAAAGATGGTATCATCATCGCCAACCACGATGAGAGTCTAAAGCGCACAACCAACATTGAGGAAGTCTTTGGTGCTGACATCCCAGAAACACGCATACAGTTCTATGAAAGCCTGGGATTCACACACGACGATGCCACAAAACAGTATCAGCGAGACCAAGCCTCGTTCCAGCCCTATTATATGCAGTCGTACTACTATGCTGAGTTGTTGATGCTCGACGCTGGAAAGTGGTTCAATAAAGCCCTTCCCACCCAAGCCCGTAAGGGATTTGTCGCCACACGCAACGGTAGTTTTATCGGCGGCAACCTACGCTACAGCACCGGACAGTATGTTTCGGCCCTACAGGACCAGATAGCATATGCCAGCGGAAAGATGCTCCGTCGGGGCGATGACGGTGAACGGGTGCTGCCTTATCACATCAAACCCGAATACCAAGGGATGACATTACGCCAGATATGGCAGGTGATAACCAGCAAAAAAGAATACGACGACATCTACATGGATTTCCTCGACTATGACTTCACAGATGCATACACTGCCGACCCACAGGATACGGGACATCGCCCGGGAATCTACATCGAGTTCAAGGAGCCGGCCTTGAATCCTGACAATATGGAGCAACGTGTCTATGACATTCTCGACCACGAGGGATGGAACATCATCACGCAACCCGCAAAGGAAACCGCATTCTACGTCGGAGGGAAAGTGAATGTGGGACGTACCAGCGGAAAGGTTATTCTTCAGACCTTCTCCAAAGAGGCTTTGAGTCGTGCCAATGCCATCTTTCAGGAGCGTGTGCCGATGTGCTATCTACTATGGCTTAACATACCGCCACAGCCCGATGACTTCGACCTCACCACCCCCAAGGGGTTTGCCCAGGCCATCAAATGGGCGCAGGACAACGGTGCTCACATCATGGGACCATCCATTGCCGGCTTGCCCAACAACTATTCCGAACTGAATGCTCCATGGCAGGCACGGCTGACACGTCGTAGCGGCATGCTCAATCATCCATACTCCTTCGACACCCAACAGCAAATGGCAAACTACGTGGGAACGACCGCTGAAGATATCCCTGCCGACGGATGTTTTACAAATCGCTCCGACCTCACTCTGCGGTATCTGATTGACAAGGGCTTCCGAGGTCGTTCAGGTCTTCCCGACCCCTTCCATCCCGGAAAGACCTATGACAACTCCCAGGCTCCTCAAACCGTGCCTGATGCTGTCCAGACATTAGAACGACTGGGATATTGATGATTGAAGTTGACAAGTAAACAAGTTGACGAGTTGTTTGATTTTGTCTTGTTGACATGAGTTGATGCCAAAAGCACAGCCTCCATGCATATCGTATGGAGGCTGTGCTTTTGGTTAATGATATTGACTACAATTGATCCCAGTTGGAATCGTCATTCTCGTTCTCATCATCCCAGAGGTCATTTTCCCCGGCACGGGCAGGACCGCTGCCACCACCACCGTATCCGAGGGAGGTGTTTCCCCTGATATTGGATATTTGTTGGGCGATGCAACCTTCGAGCACCACTTCTTCCACCCAGATTTCGGGCTCCTGATAATTCTTTTTCATTGTCATGTATTTAGTTGTGAGAGGTAAGAGGTAAGGGGTGAGAGATTACTCCTACTTCTCTCGGATGTTTAATATATCAAATTTTGATCACCTACTTATCTATTTAATCACCATTTTTCGGCCATCATGAATATAGATGCCTTTATGGGTCGGTTTGTCTGAGAGTTTGCGACCATCGAGCGTAAACCAAGTTTGTTGGAGGGGATTTAAAATCCCCGACTCCTGAGATGCGGATTTCAAATCCGCATCAACGATGCCAGTGGCATCACCGCCGAAGTTGAGCACGAAGTTGTTGATGCCGTTACCCGAATCGATTGGGTCGCCAGCGGTGAGACCATAAAGTTCGAAGTAGGCGCGGAACGCATTGATGGACATGGCTGCATTGGGATAATAGAGCAAGTTGTCGCCTCCAAGATATAGTTTGGTACGGTCTTCTCCCTCAATGTCAAGGCGGTTGAACACGCCCTTGAATTCCAAGCCCATTGACGAATCGCCCAATTCAAACTTGACAGAACCTGGTCTGGCAGTGGTAATGGTCACCCCACTGAACACGGGATTTATCTCGTTGACCGATTGGGCTGGATTCCACTTAATGATATAGGGTTTTCCTGCTTCTATGGCTGTGGTGTCCTTGAAATTGAGCGTCAGCGTGCCTTTGGAGAATGAAGCCGACTCGAGTGATTTCAGCTGATAGCCTTGAATCCATTGAGCGGCCATTTGTGATTCTGTCAAGTCAAAGGGCAGGCAGAGTGTATTCCACCCTCCATCCAAATAGATTGTACGATTCTTCAGCTGCACATTGGTGGCTTCACCATTCATTTTTTCTCTTAGGATTCCAATATTATCGGCGCCATCGTCATATAACACGATATATTTGAATGTCATATCGGCTGTGATGATGTAATCGGTGGCTTCTGCAAGTGTGAATGAATAAGTTGCGCCACTGCCGTCAGGTGCGCCGCCTTGTTTACTCGGTGTGATGTTGTTGGCTTTCACATTGTCAATGTAATAGCCGGGATTGTCGAAGGTGAAACTCACCGTTTCGCCAACACCGGCATAGCGGATGTCGCTGACCATGAGTCCCGCGTCGTAAACGCTGATGCCACTCACGTCGTAGGTCTTTGTCGGCGTGCCGAAGTTGATGTTCAGCCCCTCGGTGCCGCATGTGATGCTGTTGGCATGGGGAGCCTCATACCAATTGTGGCTCGTGTAGCAGCGAATCATATTGACGGCTTGGGCATTCTTGTTGATATCGTAGTTCATGCCCGCATGTTTGTATAGGCTGTTGTAGGTGCCGTTCTCATAACAGTCGGTGACGGTCTTGCCCGCCGCAGACTCACACCACCCAATGAAGGCACCGGCATAACTGTCGTCGCTTGTGTAACCAGTTCCCAAGTTGCCGTCGAAGAGACAGCCCTTGATGGTGATGGTGGCAGAGCCGCCATGACCCACGAAACCTCCGGCATGGGGACCGGCAGTAGCACTGGGGCGTGCGCTGATATAAGCCTTCACTTCACAGTTCTCAATGGTGAGCGTCGCACTATTGGCCACCCTGCCTACAACTCCAGCCGAATGGATGCCGCCACAGATGGTACCGTCAACGACAAGGTTCTTGATGGTGGCATCCATCACAAAGCAGAAAGGAGCCATTCCCATTGTATTGATATCGTCAGGCAAGTTCATTGTCAGTGTGTGCCCGTTGCCGTCGAAGATACCACTGAAGGGGTAATCTGCGGATCCGGCCACGACCCTGTTGCGGTAACAGGTGATGTCGGCCATCATCTTGGCATTGATATTGGTGACACCCAATCTCACTAAATCAGCGAGATTATCCCAGTCGGCTGCGGTGTAGAGCAACAAGGGAGAATCATCGGTTCCGAGGTCGCCAACGAAGGTGCAGTTGGCGTCGGGCCACTTCGTAGTCCAAGCATCGACCTGCGACGACAGCACATGGAAGCGAGTGGCCTTCCCGGGCATCAACATGGTTTTGTTATCAGACCATGATGTAAATGGATCCACACCGTAGAAATAGACATCCTCCATACTATTGCAGCCAGTAAGCATATCGTCGGCACTCTTAATGGATGAAGGTATGATGATGGATTTCAATTTTTGGCATTCCTCAAACATCTTGTTGCCCCTGCCATCATTGGCACTGGCATCGAAAGATTCCACATGGAGTGATTCAAGACTCTTGCAGGAGTAGAACATGCCTTCAAAACTGGTCACCTTGCTGGTGTTGAAGTTGCTCAGGTCAAGGCTCTTCAAGCAGTCGCATCCAAAGAACATCTCTTTCATGGTTGTCGCCTTGCTGGTGTCGAAAGTGCTCAGATCGAGATTCTGCAGCTTCGAACACATACTGAACATCTGTGAGAAATCGGTACAGCAGGAGGTGTCGAAATGACTCAGGTCGATAGAGGTGAGTTCCATGCAGCCATGAAACATCTCCGACATGTTGGTAGTCTCACTGGTATTCAGATACTCCATGCCCTCGATGGTGGTTAGATTCATGAAGCCTTTGAACCACTTCGAGGTGGTCGTGGGCCGTGCGTCACCGAATGAAGGTGTGAACACCACCTTGTTGATATGAGAATAGAAATTTTTGGTGTACCATTCTGGTTCGACGGTGGCATCGTCGTTCAAACCGCAGGCTCCACTATGCTGGGCTTTTCGGCCATCATAGTAGAAGGTCAGCGTGCGATTAGCACTATCATAAACAGCATAGGGTTCTTTCACGTAGTCTTCAATAGCTTTGATGGTCGTAAATCGTCCCCAGCCGTCGGGGGTGGTCCACCCCAAGTCGGCATCAGAGTAAAGTGCAGTCTGGTAGTCAGATATGTTATTTTCAGGTACATACAAAGTGATGTTTCCTATGCTTTTTACCTGAGTATCGCCAATGCCACCTTCATGAAAGCAGAACACGTCGTTGTACTCCCATACTGGGGGCGTCGTCGCTTTCACGAAGAAGTCAGAGAGATTGGGGAGGTCGATGAAGGCTCCCGTACCGATGGTTTCAACTGTGGAAGGGAGCGTTACCTTGGTCAGGTCACGGCATCCTTTGAAAGCGAAGTTTCCCACACGTTCCACACCCTCAGGTAACTCCACCGAAGTAATGTGCGTGCAGAACCGGAATGCCACATCCGACACTCCAACCACCGGGCATGGCGAGCCGTTGACGATAATGTTTTCGGGCACGACCACTTCTCCTGAAGAATACTGTGAAATACATGCATTCCGGCCTGAACCGAGAGAAGCCCCTGTTACAAGAAGCGTATATTCAGCGTTGATTTCCTTGCCATTAAGCATCACGGTGCCAGTCACTACGTTGCCTGCCTTGCAGACGATTTGTATGGCAAACAGGAATATGATGATATTGATATACTTTTTCATAATCATATAATACTAATGCATGTGTTTCGTCAATAGTCTTTATAATCACTCCATAAATTATTTCTCATGGTGCTTACATCGTCGACAGTCGGATGTATATTGAAACCCGACAGTTGTCTGATGCAATAATCAACCTTATTATCGTCAAAAAAGAAGAAATGTCTTGCTTCTGCCACATGGTCTTCCCCAGAACCCTTAATCTTGATTACCCAGTCGGAGAGGGTGTTCCCAGCACGTTCCCTGTTTTTCTCAGGAACTACCGTGTCATTATAACTATGATAGAGGAAAATAGGGTGTTGTGGCTGCCAACCCATGGTCATGTTGTTGCTTTCTAGGGCAAAGTGCAGGTCCTCCATCAGTCCACGGTGAGTGGGCAGAGGTATTCCTGCCGCACTGGTGTAGGTGTCCTTGTTGGCGTTGTACAAATTCTTGAAGTAAGTGTATCCTTCTGGCTTAAGTATATTTATCAGTTTCGCCTTGCCATCTTCAGTTAAGACATCTTTGTAATAGTTGGTATTTCCATTTTTCCCTTCTTTATACAGCTTTTCCCATGCGTCTGTGATATCATCAGTGGTCTTCTCCTTCGCTGCAATCCAATCGATGATACCTGTCTCGAGGAAGTGTTCTGAAAGATAGTCACTCACCTGATGACTCTTCATATAGGGGTTGCAGTCGCACATGCCCTTCAGGATGAGTGGCAACACCACGGGCATGGACATTTGCTTTCCCTCGAGGTCGTTGCCCACATAATACATGAGTGTTGCCAACAGGTCGTAAGGGCCGTCACCGCAAATAGAACCTGCCAGTCGCAGTTCATCAGTCAACCCATTCTGCTCGATGAAACGCTGCGTGGCAAGCGTGACAGAGCCTCCTTGGGAGTATCCTAAACAGATAGTGCGCCAGGTGTCGCGGAAGGAATGCCTCACCTCGCTGACCTTTTCCGATGTATTGTAGAGTTGGATGCCGTAGCGTGCCGCATCAACCACCTGACGTGCCGTCAGTTCCTGATAGAGGTAGGGATGGGCATTATTTTTAGTGATACCATATCCCTCGTAGTCGGGCAGGATAACGAGATTATATAATGCCGGTTCTGTCTCTTCGCTTCCCCATCTGCCGCTACCAGCAAAATTCTGCAGGAAATTCACATCGGTTTTAAGACGATCAACTGATCCATTTGAAGAGTAATTTGTTGGGCACTCTTTGTCGCTGGTGATGGTGACGTGGCATCCTATGATGACATTGTTGACGTAGTCGCAGTTATCATCGGGCATGCAGGCCTGACTGGAGAGTAGAATAGGCTCGCCATCAGCGTTGATGGATGGATACTTGTAATTGAACCGCCAAAAGTCAAAATACCAACTGGTCTCTTTGTCGTAGAAGTCGGAGCCTGCGACAGCCGTACGGCGTGACATCCGTTTCTTGGCAGTACCCACGTCGGTATTATATTCTATGTTTTCCACTGAGACGATGGTATCGGAGCAGTGGGTGATGGAGTCATAGACTACCTCTCGTTTCATGGTCACCGTGACATGCTCCATACTAGTAATGGTGGCATCATTGGCATCAATTTCTGCCGGGATATCATTGATGGCAGACTGCGCCCACGCACGGTTTGTGCCACTTATGATGAGAAAAGCGGCGAATACCCATAGTTTTATCTGTTTCATTATCGTTTAGTTTTCTTTTATATGTATGCTTTACCTTACCACCTGCTTCTTACCTTGGTGGATGTAGATGCCCTTTTGTGGCTTGCCCGAAATCTCACGCCCGTCAATCGTGTAGTATTTCCTGGGGTCGTAACTTGGAATATCACTGACAGACTTGATGTTGGAGACCATGCTGTTGCTGCTGCCTCCAAGGTCAACCACATCGGAAAGGTCGGTGATTTTATCCATATTGTCGTCGATGTTGTTGATGATGTCATCGCTGACCTCGTCGCCAATGACCGTCTCGATTTCGAGGATGGTCTCTAAGGTGAAAGCGTAGAAGGCATATTCCACATGGTTGCCCCAGTTGCCGAAGTCGGTCTTCACGTCACAACCCTTCTTTTTCAAGTAATTGGCCATTTCCAGTCCGACGAAGTAGTGCATATACAAGTCGCCCTCACTATGGAAGATGAAATACTTCGTGTCGGTGTCGGGCTGCCAGTTGCACCAGGGACCGCAGAGCGAGTTGTCGCGGAACTTCTCATAGATAACCCTGCCCATTCCCTGGGTGTAGTCGCATGCCGTCGGGGTGAGCATTTCATCGACGTTGGCCTCAAGGCCGATTCTTTCGTTGATTTCCCAGGTGTTGTAATCTTTCGATAGAATCCACTCCTGGATGTTGTCGCAAAGTGGGGGCAGGAACACATCCTTGTACTCGAAAGGCATTTTGAAGTTCTCCTTATATGCCACCATCATGAGAGGCAGAGCACATTTGTAACCGGTGGAGTTAGTCTTCACATAGTTTTCATAGACCGTAGTGATGTCGAACGGCGCACCACCAGCGGCAGTAAGTTTAAAAGAGATATCAGGACGCTTTTCACTGACATATTTCTGCACAGCTAAAGCGGAGAATCCTCCCGCCGAATAACCGATGTTGACCGTTGGCAGACCTTCATATTCATAGCCCTCTTGCTGTAGGATGATCATGGCGGCATCCCATGCATCGATGCTCTCTACGCCTGTGATTTCCGGACAGCAAAAAGCCTGAGGCTTATCCTCGGTGAGCGTCCATCCATAGAGGTCGGCAGAGACTGCGATGAGGTCCTGGTATTTGCTCATATAGAAAGCGATATCGTCGATTGCGTCCTGCGACGTACGCTCTCGGTGCTTGGCGGTGGTGAACTGATTATAGAGTACCAGCCCGCGGGGTGCCACCTCTTTGTTATACACCTCAGGATTCATGGAAATAGATGCTGTCAGGCGCACAGGTGTCTTCAAATCTGGTCCTACGCTATTGTATTCGAAGATGATTTGCTCGAACTGCAAGTTGAGTGCATCATTGAATAATTCCTGCAAAGCATGACAATGACGGCGCTCCACAATCTGTGGGTCAAGTTCATAGCCTAATGGCTGATCTGCAAACATCCCCTGAACGAAAGCCAGGAGGAGCGAAATACTTATTAAAAACCGTTTCATAATCTTTGTTATTTAGTTATTTTGGTTTGTCTCTTTTTGCTCTGTATCTCAGGATTACGGAATTACGGGATTTCGTTGTTATCGACGTTAGGCGACTCTCATTTTTCGGACATACACAGGGTATATTCATACGTTGGTATTCGCGCAGTTGAGTTTATCATTTCAGTTGGGGCGAAAATGAATATGCAAAGATAATATTTATTTTCCAATTAAAGTGATAACACAAAGAGTTTTACATGATTTCATGGTCATTTTTAGCCATATTGCACTTGGGGAGGCCAGATACATCATATGGTTAGCCTCGGACATACACAGGATATGTCACTACGCCTACAACTATTGAACTCCCAATATACATATGTCCGAACTCCTGAACTTCTGAACTCCTATTAAAAACTTCTGAACCCCTATTAAAAAGAGAAAAGGTGCCTCTATTTTTTGTCTTTTATATAAAAAAGTGTAATTTTGCGGTCTGAATCAGCAATTTGATAACAAAAAAACAACATAACACATTATGGCAATCAACGAAGAAAGCACCAATACAGAGAAAAGAAGCCTTAGTTTTGTAGAGCAGATTGTGGAGAAAGACCTTGCCGATGGCAAGAATGCCGGCCGTATCCAGACCCGTTTTCCACCAGAGCCCAACGGTTATCTGCATATCGGCCATGCCAAGGCCATCTGCATGGACTTCGGTGTGGCAGAGCACTACAATGGCGTGTGTAACCTGCGCTTCGACGACACCAACCCGAGCAAAGAGAACAATGAATATGTGGAGAACATCCTCAACGATATCAAATGGTTAGGATTCCATTGGGGCAACGTCTATTATGCCTCTGACTATTTCCAGCAGCTATGGGACTTCGCTGAGTGGCTTATTGAGCATGGTCATGCATATATTGATGAGCAGACTTCAGAGGAGATAGCCCGCCAGAAAGGTACACCCACCGAGGCCGGTACCCCCTCACCCTATCGTGACCGTCCTTGGGAGGAAAGCCTACGTCTGTTCCGTCAGATGAACACCGCTGAGGCTGTAGAGGGCAGCATGGTGCTCCGTGCCCGTCTTGATATGGGCAATCCCAACATGCACTTCCGTGACCCCATCCTCTACCGCATCATCCACATCCCCCATCACCGTACCGGCACGAAATGGCACGCCTATCCGATGTACGACTTCGCCCACGGACAGAGCGACTATTTCGAGGGTGTCACCCATAGCATCTGTACGTTGGAGTTTGTGCCTCATCGTCCACTATATGACAAATTCATCGACTTCCTGAAGGAGAAGAATGGCGAGACAGAACACATCGATGATTTCCGCCCCCGCCAGATAGAGTTCAACCGGTTGAACCTTACCTACACCGTGATGAGCAAGCGCAAATTGCTAGCACTAGTCACCGAGGGTCGCGTCTCTGGCTGGGACGACCCACGTATGCCCACTCTCAGTGGCATGCGCCGTCGTGGTTACTCACCCGAAGGTATCCGCAACTTTATCGACAAGATTGGCTACACAAAGTTTGATGCTCTCAACGACGTGGGACTTCTCGAGGCCGCCATCCGTGAGGACCTGAACCAACGCTCCATCCGCGTGAGTGCCGTATTGAACCCCGTCAAACTTATTATCACCAACTATCCTGAAGGGAAGACCGAGGAGATGATTGCCATCAACAACCCTGAAAACGAAGCCGATGGTACCCATACCATCACCTTCTCACGTAACCTGTGGATTGAACGCGACGATTTCATGGAAGATGCCCCGAAGAAGTTCTTCCGCATGACCCCCGACAAAGAGGTTCGCCTGAAGAACGCCTACATCGTGAAATGCACTGGCTGCAAGAAAGATGATGCCGGCAACATCGTAGAAATATACGCAGAATACGATCCTGAGAGTAAGAGTGGCATGGAAGGTGCCAACCGCAAAGTAAAAGGCACCCTACACTGGGTATCT
>JAFZAE010000272.1 GCA_017548385.1 Prevotella sp. | reverse complement strand
TCCTACTTTTGGCGCGGTATAAAGTGTGCTGGTGTTACTGTCGATGTCGTAGCGGTAGATAGTGCCAGGAACGGTGAAGGAAGTAAACGAGTAGAAACACTCTTTCTCATTTTTCTTTCCACTGAAACCTACACTACCCACTGAGGGGAGTTGAATCTCATGCATGCGGCTACCATCGAGACGATGTACGTAGGCATGGTTTGAAGCGTCCTTCATGTAGGTGAGGATAAGGCGGTGGTCGATGACTTCAGCCCCCTCCAGCACCTCTGCCTGCTCGGGTACCAGTTCCTGCCAGTTACTCAGCCCCGGGTGATGGATGTCGGCAGTCATCAGCCGGTTTTTAGGCGCATCGTAGTTGGTGAAGAGGTAGATGGTGTCGCCATAGACTTCCAGAGGAGCATATTGGTAGTCCATGTCGGAGGTCATTTGGATAAACTGGGAGTTTGCCACTCTCAGGTCGCGCACAAAGAGGTTGTTTCCGGCTCCGGCACCAGACTCATAGAGGAACATCACCGTTTCCTCCTCGTTCACACTCACGTCATAGAAACGCTTGGGGTAGGCGGGGTTTTGGTAGAAGAGCACATCGTCGCTTTGTGGAGTGCCTATCTTATGATAGTAGATTTTATGTCCCTCGTTCACATTGGAATATTCCTTGCCACCTGTGGGTGCGTCGTAGGCACTGTAGAAGAAACCGTCGCCAAGCCAGGAGGCTCCGCTGAATTTGGCCCATTCGATATGGTCGTTGGTCAACTGACCCGTCTTGAGGTCGATGACATAGAACTCTTGCCAGTCGCTACCGCTGCGCGAGATGCTATAGGCAGCATATTTGCCGTTATTGGAGAAGGAGAGACCTTTGAGCGCCACCGTACCGTCAGTACTCAATTTGTTGGGGTCGAGAAAAACCCGTGGCGTTCCACCCAACTGGTCCATCACATAGATGACACTTTGGTTCTGCAGACCATCGTTCTTTGAGAAATACCACTTGCCGTGCTTCTTGAAGGGCATGCCGATTTTCTCGTAGTTGGCCACCTCTTTCAAACGTTTAAGTAGCTTTCCTCTGAAGGGGATCTTCTGAAGATAGCCGTTTGTCACTTCGTTTTCTGCTTCCACCCATGCAGCCGTCTGACGACTAGTGTCGTTCTCGAGCCAGCGGTAGGGGTCGGCCACATTTGTGCCAAAATAATTGTCCACGGTACCATCCTTCATTGTCTTAGGATAGCTGATTGTCTGTGCTGTTGCCATAGTTGTCACAAACAGGGTTGCGATAAATAGTTGGATTTTCATATTATTTTTAGTGGTTAGAGGTGAGAGGTTAGGGGTTGGGAATTAGGAATTAGAAATTAGGAGTTAGGAATTAGGAATTAGAAATTAGAAGTTGCAAATAACTCGTCAACTTGTCAACTCGTCAACTCGTTTCCATCACCTATTCAATTACCGATGCAAATATAGTGCTTTTTAATGAAAAAGTAGTCTTTTATGCCGATTTTATGCTTAGAAAGTACATATGTTTTTTGCAAATTGTTTTGCATATCTCAAGGATTATGCCGACCTTTGTGTCGAAATTGTGTATATCCTCAATAATAGTCCAACAGATTTTGGTAATATTATTCAATATGAGACATTTTATTCTTACTTTCGTTTTAATTCTTCTTTCAGCGACGCAAGTTTCTGCCTACGAGAAGCAGTCTATCAACATCAATGTGAATGGTAAACAGAGAAATATGGTGGTGTTCACCCCTAATTCGCTGCCCGCCAAATCTCCATTATTCATCGTAACCCATGGTATGAACCAAGATCCGGAATACCAGTATGGGTCTGATAAGATGTATGAGATGATCGACACAGCTAAATTTGTTATCGCCTATCTGCGCAGCGACGGCAACACATGGGACACAGGTGGTACGAAAGACCAGAATTTCGTCATTAAGACCATCGACGAGATGGCCAGCCGCTTTGACATCGACAGAGACCGTGTCTATTGGTCGGGGTTCTCCATGGGGTCGATGCTCATCCACCACTGCATTGCCAATATGCAGGACAAAATTGCGGCCTTTGCACCTACGAGTGGCATCCAATTCTCCGAGCAACCTTGGAACAACTGCAGGAAACCCGTCAACCTGTTGGAGGTCATTGCCTATGACGACGAGACGTTTGGCTACGAACAGTATGGAATACACGATTATATAGAGAACTATGCCTTGCATGACAACCACACGTGCTATTCTAAGACGACAGGCTACAGACCCATCAGTAGCAGTTGGTTCGATGGCGACCTGGAGAAATGGACCGGTGGTGCCAATGGCGGTGAAGTGTGGCTCTACTCCTATCATAATGGTGGACACTGGCCAATGGACCAGAACCGTCACCTTATCTGGAACTTCTGCAAGCGTTTCTCCCTGAATCAACCTAAGGCGAAAATCACCCAGCCGACAGGTGAGAGCACCTATTTGAATATGGCACCTCAGGGAACGGCCACGTTCCCCGACATCACTTTTGAAGCCACAGCCTCCGCCACTATCGGACAGGTGGAGAAGGTGGAATTCTTTGATGGAAACACACTGATTAAAACGCTTACAGCTGAACCCTACACAGCAACGCTGACATCCCCCAAAGCCGGCAATCATGAAATACGTGTCGTGGTGACGGACACCAACGGAAAGAAAGGCGAAAGTTCCTGCATGGTTAACTGCATCACATCGAGCAATTCCTACAGTCTGATTCAGAATTTCACAACGGAGGGCGTAGTGCCACAAGACTGGTATGTAAGCAACGGCAGAACGAAGCGAGCAGGTGGCGGGTTGCCTTTCACCAATGGGTGTCGTATCCTGCGTTTTACGAACAAGAACCGTGGTTTTGAATACGGACTTCTCATAGAGAATCCCGGAGGTAAGGAGCGGTCGGCATTTGCAAGATTTGGCGATGAGAACGCCCGTTCATACTTGACACTGCACGCAGGAAGTTACGCACTCAAGTCCAGGCTATGCAACTGGAATAAGCCTGAGTTTACGTCTGTAATTGTTGTGATTGAGGATACCAACGGACAGGAAGTGGCCTCTACTACCATTACACCCACTGTCAATATCGGTGGCAACACAGCAAACGAATTCAGCAGCGGCAGAGGACAGACCTTCAATTTCGATATCCCTGAGACAGGCGACTATGTCATCTCTTACTATACCGATGCAGTGAAGAACGCCGACTTCGTGCTGGGATTTTCCACGCTTCAGGCTAAGTCATTCGATGAGACTGGCGTCAATGATATCATCCATAACGACTTACAATCCGTAAAGGACGGATGCTATGATCTCAGCGGACGGAAAATCACGGAGAGCAAATTGACAAACGGTCAATTGAAGCCAGGCCTATATATCATCGGCGGTCGCAAGGTCGTGATTAAGTGACACGCCCCTTTATTTCATTTTTTCCAATAACAGCTTAAATTCAAAGTCGAAATTGTAGAGACCATTGACCCGGATGTCGTCGCGTACACGACGGCAGTCGGGGGTGATGGTTTCGTAGTGGGGGATGCCGTTGAAACGAAAGAGTTCTTGCAGACGAGAGAAATCAGTATTGGTGATGCAGATGGTCTCCTCGTCGGCAAGCCATTCCTTCACATAGTTATGATATGCCTCGCTACCCTCTGCGGTTCGCTCTCCGGCGATGAAGATGAGTTTTACATCATCACGCTTGGCGATTTCAGCGCGTGACGCCTTGCTGCTTTGGATGGCGGAACGGCAGGGTCCACAGCCCATTCCCCAGAAATCGATGATAAGGTATCTGCCGGGGTATTTGGCGCAGAGTGAGCGGATGAGGTCAGCGGCAGGGTCGTCAGAGGGTAGGGGAGTGGAGTGTTCTATCTGTGCCATCTTGGTGGTATAGAACAACTCGGCCTGCTGGTGGATGTGGGGATGAGTGAGAGCAGAAAGATAGAGGGGCATCATCCTGCTGACTGTCTCAATGCTGGCCACAATTTCCTGACGCTCATCAACAGTCAAGGTGGTGTCGGCAAGGATGCTCGGAAGGTTGTCCTCATTGCTGCGCCAACTGTTGAAGTTGTTCAGCATATCTTTATAGGTACAGAGTTGCACCATGAAATTGTCATGGTCTGTCCCGATTAGTTCGCGCAGGGCCCCAATGCCATTGGATAGTATTTTCTTCTCGTTATCAAAGCTGCTTTCATAAAATCCATTTTCGTCGAGAATCCCTTCATATTTCAGCTTCCTGACGGGTTTGGCATACTGAATGCGATTGAGCATGATGGGATAGCAGTTACTCGTCAACAGCAAGGGGTTGTCGAAGTCCACACGGTGCAGCGCATGATAGCTTTCTATCTTGTCAATCTCTTTACATTCCAGACTATCAAGAATGACCATTTGATAACCGCCATCTCGTTGCTCATATTTCCTTACATAGTTCTCATGATACATCGCATAGTCCATTACAGCGTATGCAAAATGCACCTGTAGGTCGGCCAGGGCCAATTGCATCTCTTGGGGGGTGAAATGACGACGGAGTTTTTCTGCTTGCAAACAGTACAACATGGTCTGCCACGTGCGTTCTGCCATCTCGTCCATTTCACTGAACTTCCCATTAAATATGCGCAGGGGGAAAGCCAAATCACTCATATAAAGGTCAGACTTCAGCCATCGCTCTACATCCTTGCTGCTGCCGTTGTTGTAGATACACTCGTACTGGTCGTGATTGTTTTTCCTGACGGTGATGTCGATGGTCTCGCCAGGACGGGCGAAGAAAGGAATTTTATCAAAGCCTACTTTTGACTCTCTGGAGAAAAACAAATTATAAACAGGGTGGCTGGCTAAAAACGTTTTTTCGAATGAACCGTCAGGGGCGAGGTCGAACACCAATGTCGCGGCATCTTTCTCGAAAATATCCTCGTATAAGCACTCCATCGATGTGAAGCCAAACCGCTCGGCATCGTAGCCCTCGATACGGCCATGGATGGTGATGGTGTCGGTCTTGAACCAATCTTCTGGCAGTGTCCATGGGTTGGCATCGGCAAGTTCCTGCATCGTCGGAGCTTTCGGTTTTATATTTTTGTCGTGGATGCCGAGTAGCATAAACGCTCCGCGCACATCACCCTCGATGAAGTCAAATATCTGTGTCTTCTTTGGCATCGGCTCGAAGTGCATCGTGAAGTCGGTCGCGCCGTGTTCAGATTCCACCCATGTGTCGAGGGCGATTCCCTCGGCAGAGCGCAAAGGATAACGGTTGCCGTCTTCGTCCATGAGGTAACTTTCCTTGACGAATTGGAAATATTTTTCCACAGGATATTCCATTGTAAAATGTATGGTGGTCGCCGTGTCGGTCATGATGACTTCGCGGGCTTTCAGTTCGCCGTTATTTACGTTTATACATGTTATGGCCTCGGGAGCCTTGATGGTTTTCCATACTTTTGCATGTCCTCCCATTGCGATGAGGGCGAACAGTGCGGTGATGATGGTTTTCTTGTTCATATTGTTTTAATATGTTTGAATTCCAATAGCATAGTAATGTGGGCTTTGTTTGGGAATGCTGGATGAAAGATCAGGTGGAATGCTGTTTTCTCCGCAACAACGGGTCACTTTATCTTCAGCATCATACCAGAATGAACTATAGAACACAAGTGGAATAAAAGCACCCTTTTCTAACGATGATGTAAGTTCAAAGGGGCGTGAAACATATTGGTATTGATACAGATTTTCACTCTCCCAGTAGATTTGCCTGAGTTGAAGGGGGCATGTGAATGAGATTGTATTCTCCCAATTGAAACAGCATAGGGCTAAAGAATCTTTTTCAGAAGGAAGAAAGCCGATAATCAACTTATCACCCTTTGTATCGAAGATGTAAGGCATCAGGAGGCGAGGTGAGTCTTCCACTTCTTTCCCATTGACAAATTCCCTGATGTTGACCGTCGCGTTACGGCCTTTTATTGCACTGACATCGAAACTGTAGGCCTGGTAACCCTTGGCGTTGAGCAAAGGTATATAGTCATTGAACGAAGACTCATTCATTTTAATCTCTTGTGCCTGCCCCGTCAATGTTACGATGGCGAACAGTGTGGTGATGAAGGTTTTGTTCATTCGTTTCATAATGGTTGAGATGACTTATTTCTTTTTTGTCTCTTTATTCAGTCTATAGGTGATGTGCAGCAGACCGTAGGAGGGGATGACATTGTAGAATGTCTCGGTACGGCCTTGTGCGTTGATGGTTCGGCGGACATTGGATAGATTTCCGAGCAGGTCGAAACCGTCGAAAATGATTGACATGTTTCCATGCATGAGGCGTTTGGCCAGATGGGCATTCCAAACCAGTTCGTTGGTGTTCATCGACGGCTCGCTGTAGCCTCGCCGGGAATACATCGTGAGGTCTGTGGATAATTGTATCGACCATGGCAGTTCGATTTTTGAACTGACCCCGTATTGGTAGGTGTAGGCATTGATATTCTGAAAGTTCTCTCGTTCGCTGCTGGAGTGCTGATAGTTGAGTTTGCCACTGACTCCAAATTCCAATTTGTCGGATGGTCGCCAGTTGAGGTCGAGGTCTTCGGTGAAATAGTTCGAGACGACGACGGAGCGAGTGGCGACGGTGGTGCCGCTGAGGTCAACGCTGTGGTTGTGGTTATAGCTCACATTTTCCTTGATGCGCCAGCGGTCTTTCTTGTCGAGGGGGAAGTCCACCCCTGACGATGCGCTCATTTGCCAGTTGCCATTGACATTCTCTGGGGTGATGGTACGTACGCCTGTCGTTCGGTCGTAGATGAATCCCGATGCCACGGCGTTCTCCGTGATGTTGGCATTGGCCGAGACGTTGAACAGCGTCTTTCCAAACTTGTCGCTGTAATTCCCATTCAGATTGTAGTCACGGGTGTTCTTCAGGTGAGGATTGCCCAGCGTGATATTGAGAGGGTTGCTGTCGTCGCGGATGTTCAGCAAGCTGGTCATGGAAGGGGCTCTGGTGCTCATGTTCAAATAGGCAACGATGTTGCGGTTCCGTTTCCAATTGCCGTGATAGAACATGATGTAAGGACGAAGAAATACAGTGTGGCGGTGCATGAGTGTATCCACTTGTGTACCCCGATGATAGTCCATCGTCTCAGACTCCATGGGTAGGTTGAATTGTAATTGGAGTATGGAATAAGAGTCATCGTTGTTTTTGACGGAGCGGTAGCTGATGCATGGTGTATGTGTGTGGGAGGTCGTGCGTTGCTCCGAACTATTGTAGGTGTCGAGTGTGGTGAGCATCTCGTCCCAGGAGGGTAAAGAGCCAAGCCGTTCGGTGTTGTTCCAATCGCTCAGTTTGTTCAGCAGATAAAGCGGTGAGTTGTTGTGGCTGTGGTTGTATGTGTATGTATAATCAAATCCGATGTTATGGTGATGTTTCTCGTCGAGGGCAAACATCAACTGCGGGTTGATGTTGAAGTAGGTGGTGCGCTGAGTGATGGGAGAGAAACGGTTACGGAAGTCATCGGGCTGTGATGATTTCGCAGAATATTGGATGAGGTTGTGGTCGTAGTTGTCATCTACTCGGTCGTTGAACTGAAAGTTTAAGGGAACGAAGAAACTGATGTAATCGTTATGGGCAGGGCCGACGGAGAAGTAACCAAAGTTAGAGTAGGCAAGCCTATGGCCTATGCCTTTGGTGCGGCTCATGTTGCGGTTGATGGCATATTTGCGTAGCAAGTCACCGGCATTGGGGGCTTGCAGACTGTCTATCCACGCCTTACCCAGTTGTGAGGCGACGTCGTCAGTGAGAGTGACACTGGCCGACTCGGTGTGGTTGTTCCATTTTTGATAGTTGAATTGCGGTTCAAAATTGAATTGAAGGTATTTCAACCAGTCGCCTATAGGCTCTTCGTGATAGAAATGGTAGCGGTGTCGGCTGTCTATTTCCCATTCGTAGCTACGTTTCTGCCAGAACGAACGTCCGTAGGTGTTGCCGTCGTCAAGGAAGGTGGCACTGCTCGTGTTGTTTGCGTCGCTCTTATCGTAGTAGGTGGTGTTCACACTACCCTCATATCTGTAGTGGTCTTCACGCTCGATGCGATAGTTGACACCTGTCTTGATCTGCGATGTCAGTCCCTGCGACTGCGTCAGCGGACTCCATTCGCCCTTCTCACCCGGCATGCGATAGTCGTTCAGGTTGTTCATATTAGCAAAGAAGACCAGACGTGAGTTGTCGTTGAAGCGCAGACCAAAGAGACGACCAATATACTTGCCGTCATACTGTCCGTTGTCATTTTTATAGAAAGTCGCACCTCCGCCAACATCGGCATTAGCCAGCCAACTCGTGTTGTACTCGCGTTTCAGTTTCACGTCCATCACCAGTTCCTTCGGTGTGGTTTTCTCGCGGTTTGTGCCCTTCGCCTCGTCGGGTACGCGCTCATAACTGCGTACCTGTTTCACCATATAGGTGGGCATATTCTCCAACAGCAGTTCACGGTCGTTGTCGAAGAAATCCTTACCATTGAGTAGCAATGAACTTACCGTCTGTCCGTTTACCTTGATGACACCACCTGGCTCCAGCTCCACACCTGGCATCTTTTTGATAAGGGCATTGAGCATCGAACCTTCAGCCAAGTTAAAGGCATCGGCATTGTATACCAACGTATCGCCATCCATGTAGAACTTCAACTTAGTTGACTGCACGACCACCTCACCCAGTTGCACTTCCAACTTTTTAGGTATGCGTCGGAGGTAGATGGTCTTCAGCGAACGACTTTGTTCGTGTTTATAGAGTTTCTTGATGTCAACAGGGACATAGGTCGTCTGAAAACTGTCGGCCTCTATGCGGATGAGATAGCTGCCTTCACGCTGGATGCTTGCCGTTATGTAGCTATATTTCCATTCATTCTCCTCTTGATAGTGTATGCCAAGCGTGTCTGCAAAAGTGCTGTCGGCAGCATATAGCAGTTCTCCCCGCACACCCTTGATATATTCATGGGTCAGGTGATCTTTCACTTCGGCATAGACTTCCAGCACACGCTTCTTGGTTGATGTCGTGTCTGTTTTGACTTGCCCATACCCAACCAGTGCGAAGAGGGCGAGAAACGCAGTGATAATGGCTTGCTTGTTCATGTTTAAGTGTCTCTTCTTATATTATATACGATACGTTTTGAAAATATCCCGCGTTTTCAGCATCTTTTTCATCATTTAATTATCTGTTGTTACCGAAGTTTCTGGAGTTATAATTTGGAGTTAAAAAGCCATTACCATATCTTTAGCTGAATTGGTGAAAATATAAAGCATTTGGCTCATCTTAACTCCTCTGTATAACTCCCTTTCATAACTCCCTTTCATAACTCCCTTTCACAACTCCCTTTCATAACTCCCGATTATAACTTGATATTGCGAATGACAAACGCACCCTCACCGTCTCCCTCTTTGTAGTCGAAGGTGGTTGGCATCGTGTCGAAAGGCTCGAAGGTGAGTGTGAAGTCAGTGAAGTGTAGGGTGCTCAAGATACCATCATTGACAGCTGTAGCCTTGAGATTGGGATAGATTTCAGTGTCCAACGTTATACCGCCTACTCCCGTGACTTTGTATTTCTTGCCGTTTGCTAGGAGATATGAACTGCTGGCGATGCGGAACCATGCATCGTTACGGCCGTAAAAACGGAAACTGACGGATGTTCCTTTGTCATTTACCTCCACTTGACGGACTGCAAATGAAAGGTTGGCACTGTTGTCTTGTTTGGGACCGTTGATAGCAGCAGCCATCCCGAGAAACATGCCTGGAGCGTAGCCGGCAAATTTCCACACCACACGTTGGTCGGGAGACAATAACACATAGTAAGGTACAGCAGAATTGTCGCAATACTGACTGTTGATGCCTCCTTTGCCCATCTTTCCGTCGCTCCAGTTCTGCCACACAAGTTTCTGACTCCACTCGTTTTCCTGCCATGTCGAAGGCTTGTCTTGATTGATACCTACGATTTCCAATTGCCCTTGCATCAATCCGTGCACCCACCTCATTTCCGGCTCTGCCATCCTACAGGGACCGCAGCCAAGACTCCAGAAATCAAGTAGTACGTATTGACCATGCAAATCGGCGAGATGATGTGTCTTTCCCTGCATATCGAAGAAATCTGTATCGACAGCTTCATCGCCTGGTTGTAAGATATGGGGAGGATAAACGAGCAAGTGGATGTAGGCGAGTTTGTCTTCATACTCTTTTGGGAAACGGGCAGCGCATTCTCTCTCCACTGCCCTCAATTGTTCTGAATATGGATATCCTGATGTGTTGCGTGCATAGTTGGCTACATCCTCCAATGCGTCTATCGTAGCCATATCTGGTGGTAGAGAAGGTAGAATATCCAATTGTTGTTTCATCATTATCGTATAGATAGAATCTTGCCTTTCCCAGGGGACATTGGCCAAATCAAGTAGCAAAAACTCAATCATCGCATCGTGCAAATGTTCTGTGATACGATTCGCCGTGGCTTGTTCCGGCAATGGACTGTCCACTTTCCATGTTGGGTAGAGACAGTCGGCACCCGTCAAATTTACCGTCGCATCGGGGGCAAGATAGAGGGTCATCAAATAGTTTGGACATCCCTCGCCTTCAAGGTACAGATAACTATTTGTGAGCTTCTCAACCGGGACGGTCATGGAGAAATGTCCAGCCTTTACTGTGTCCGATGCTACACGCACCATGTCGATGAGGCACTCGGCCACCGTACTGTCTTTCAATGTGGGCGAGTAGCCTTTGATGGTAGCCGTCTTTTTTGTCTGTGCCTGCCCCGCCAGCGCGATGAGGGCGAACATGATGGTGATGATAGATTTCTTGTTCATATTTCTTTTTCAAATTTTATATGCCGATGCCATAGGCATTAGATAGGGGTAGCCAGCCGTTTCAACGGCTGGGAGGTTTGGGGTTATGTAAGGCGTGCCCTTGGTACGCGATATATGTAATTATCGTTGAATATTTGACCTCCTGTCGAATCTTTTCCCGTTCGGAAGAGTCGAAGCAAGCTTCACTCACTTCTCGTTTACTCGAAGATTTCTGCGAGTTTCGTTTTTAGTTCTTTGCCCCGTAGTCCTGTGGCGAGAATTTTTCCATCAGGGGTGAAGAGGATGGTTTCGGGGATGGCACGGACACCGTAAACTTCACTGCCAAGGGAATCCCAGCCTTTCAGGTCGGAGAGATGGAGCCAAGGTAGTTCAAGACGATGGATAGCATTAAGCCATGCGTCACGTTTTGAATCGAAGGAAATGCCAATCATTTGCAGACCTCGGGTAGCGTATGTGTCGTAAATCTCTTTCATCGTCGGCATTTCGCCAATGCAGGGTCCGCACCACGAAGCCCAGAAGTCAAGCAGCACGTAATGGCCTTGACCAACATATTCCGAAAGCCGGTGAGCCAGACCCATTGTGTCGGGCAACTCCATGTCGTGATATTGAATGCCTATAGCCCGTTTCTCCAATCCCCAGAAGTATTTCCATGCTCGCTCCATTGCCGGATGGTGGGCGTAGGCTCGGTCTTCTTTCAGATATTCTGAAAGCTCATCGTATGTCATCTCTCCAAAGTTGACGTTAAGGTAATAGGCTGGAATGATGTTGTCGAAATTTTCGTTTATGGCTGCCTTTTCTGTCTGCTCGTATTGTGACTTGTAGCCCTTTAGCAGTTCCACGATTTCTTTATAAGGTTCATATTCGGCTGGCGACGATTCTCCGAATACAGCATCCTGAACTACAGCCCTTGCTTCTTCAGACAGACTGTCAATAATGGTATATGTCTTCTTTTCAATTTCCCACTCGCGATGCTGGTACTGGTTCATTCTGTTGTTGAGAGGTGACCCCGTAATAACACCTTTGAGCATATCGAAGTGAATGGGTGTTTCGTCGATGATGAAACGTTGGTCATTGCCTAAGCCATCGCCCAACTGTACAAACATGCCGTGTGGTAGCCTGCCTGTGAAGCGGAAACTTCCATCCTTTCCAACCTCGGCCTTCACCCAATAGCCATTCATAGGTACAAGGGTGAAAAGGATCACGCTGTCTACAGTCGTTTCCGTACGGCCTGTTATCACGAAATCGATGCTGTCCTCCACAACGGGAGTGAATGTCTGCCCCTGCCCCGCCATTGCGACGAGGGCGAGCAATGTAGTGATAATGATTTGCTTCATATTTATATTATCAAATCTTTTAATTATAGAGCCTATTTAAATAATTGATTATACCCCGTGTATATCCATAAATCAGCGTTGTACACACAGCCTGTCAGTGAGAAAGCAGCAGTTCAATGGCTGCGGCTGCTGCGCTGGTATTGGAGGGCCAGGGAGCACCGCCGGGCATGAGTTGTCCTGTGGTATCTACAAGGCGATAGGTGGGAAAGCCGCTGACTTCCAGATAGAGCTCAATGGCATTTTCCTGCTCTTGTGGCAGGTTGTAGTGGACGGCGTTGTCGGTGTTGAGATGTTTCTGTTGAATGAAGATACGCCATGCGTCCTCGGGGCTGTTGTTGCAGAAATAGAGATAGATGACAGGCTTGCCTTCCAACATTTTCTTTAGTGCGGGAACTTTCTCCATCGCAGCACGGCATGGGCCACACCAAGTGCCCCATACATCAACGTAGATGACATATCCTTGGAACGGCGCGATGATATGTTCGAAGAGCATTTTCCCGTCGGTGATGCCCTCCAATTCCTTTTCTGACACACGCAGCGAGGCAGGAGTCCCCGCTTTTGGAGCCGCCACCGTTTGCGTTCGTTGATAATCTGCCAGGAAGTCCTCTATGCGCCGGTTGGCGCTATCGATGGCATCGATGAGGTGGGGATGATGAACCTCCTGATGTGCCAAATCCAATATACGAGGCGAGGCTACGTGGCTTTTGCCATCGATGTCTCTCATGAAAGCCTGTGTCTTGAGGATTTCGCGGGTGGAGTCATCCATATCAAGCGAATTGAGGATATCCATCATAAGTGGTATGCTCTGTTCGCTCAGTTTCCAATCCCAATATTGTGTTACGATGGGTTTGCCCAAGATGGGGATGATGTCCGACTGAAAGGTTTTGTTTACCAAGTCATCCTCACTCTTCTTGGTGAGCAATGTCTGGAAATCCTTTGTTTTCTGCAGTTCCACATCAGTCAGTTCCACCTTGCCTTCATTGGAAAGTTCCAAAATGAATTCAGCGGGGTCGGGTAGGGGCGTACTCCTCACATCCTCGAGTGTGGAAGTATAATAACTGATGTTGAACTTAAAGTCGTTGCGGCACATCATCGGCACCTCCGAACGCATCCATTGCTGTGGATTCATTACGGCTTCGGTCTTGCTCAATAGTTCTTCTTGATTCTCACCGCTTTTCGGCCAGCAGCATTTGAGGAGCATGGGATGGATATACTGGTTTTGAATATCATCCTTATAATATGTTCTGAAGCGACGTGACAGGTTGGGACGAGCTGTGTACAAAGAATCCAACCTTGTTTGGCACACTTCCATCAAATGTTGCTGCCGCATGATCGTACTGTCCATCGACAAATTGTCTGACCTTTCAAAATCGGGGTGAAAATTGCCTCCCAACAGTTCATTGTTGAATCGGGCATATTTGCCGCCCATCACGTAGGCGTGGTCGTTGATGTCGTCGATGTAAAGCAGCAATGTATCTCCGTTATCAACGGCCAGACTTTCGGAGAAAAAGTGTTCCAGTGGATGCTCGAACTCATTGAGGATGCCCATCACAGCAGTGCCGCTCACTGGCATTCTTATCTCTGACCGACCTTGATTGTCGGCACTCATGTGTTCAGTGATTTGTTTGCCATCGACCAAGCGACTGATGAAAGAGAGGTATCCGGTCCTATCTTTGATCGTGCGAGTGCAAACACGCAGCGTGATGCTGTCTTCTTTGGCACATATGCCCGTTGGCCAAGCTGTCTCGTCCTTGGAGGGATAGTCGGGAAGATGTTTTGAGGTAAGCATCGACGTTTTATGATTCACGCCGTCAATAGAGACAGCCGTCACCGCTTGTCCCTTTCTCTTCAACACGACATTCATACGTTTCTCACCACACTTCAGTTCGAGTTTTTCCTTTCGTACATTCACATAATCCCAATACTCGCAATCGTAGATGGCGTAGTCGTTGAACAACCCTATGAGCCATTCGCCTGTCGCCTCGTCCCTAAGGCAGAGGTCGAGGCCAGATTTCACTTGTCCCCGACTCGTTAATGCGACAAGGGCGAGGAGGATGGTGATGATAAATCGCTTGTTCATATTCATTTCATTATGGTTGAGATGGCTTATTTATCTTTCGTTTTTACTTTTACTTTTCTACCTTAACTCCCTTTCCTCGTTGGCTCCGTAGATATTTGAATGCAGAAGTTACTTTCTTTGATCAGACTAATCTTTCTGTGTTTTACTTCTCTTATTACTCAGTCCGTTAGGAGTGCTCTTTTCTTTTATTATTCTACGGAGGTGAGGAGTCAGAGGAGACCTATGGTCTAAGAGGTAATGAATCATATTCAGTCCGTTAGGACTTCCTCCCTTCGAAACAAATCGGGGTAATGTCCCTTTAACTCCCCTTTAACTCCCCTTTAACTACGTTTCTATTCCTATCCATTCCTTACTTGAGAAAGTTGACACCCTTCTTTATATTATACGATACATTTTTGTAAATATCTCGTGATTTCAGCACTTTTTTCATCATTTATTGAGCGTAGCGTATTTTATTTCAGCATAGCGCATTTTGAGCGTAGCGACCCTCAAATCTTCGGACATACACGGGGTATGTCCCTACGATTCATCACTTTTTCAATTGGGCTTTCCTGTTTGAGACAATCGAGAGCGGCGAACACCCTGTGATGTATCATCCTTTTTCTTCGCATCCAAATGGTATGTGAAACTGATTCCGACATAGTGGTGGTGAAAGTCCTGCCATGTGGAGGTGTATTGGTAAGCTGACTGGTTGCTCCAAAAGCCGTCTTCGTTGTTGAGAATGTCCTGAAACTCCAGAGTGAGGCGGGCTTTGTTCTTCATGATTTTCCATGTCACGGAACCATCCCAAAGCAGCAGGTTCCTGTTCATCGACTGTGTAGCGTAGCCACGGCGGGAGCGCTCGGTGAGGGATGACGAGAAAACGAAGTTGCCAAAAGTGGCTTCGGCTTCGAGGCCAAAGTTATTGTTCCAAAGCGTAGTGTTCTGCTCTGGTGAGGCGGAAAAACGCAGACGATCGGCATTGATTTCGCCAAAAACGGAGGTTTTGAGCCATTCCTTGTCAAACGAGATAGTCAGTTTGTCATGAGGGTAGAAGACGGCCTGGCGGTTCAGTGTTCGCTCGGTTTGTGTTGGCAGCAGGGTCAGGTAGCCATAGTGTTGCTCAGTGTTGAGGCGAAAATCGTTCTGCAGACGGAAATATTCGCCGATTGCTTGGTCGATGTTCAGTTTGAATGTCCATGATCTGCTGCCACGGACGTTTTCAGGGCGGCTGGTATAGACAGCGGTGGCAGGCGTGTAACTGAGGGCTGTCACCTGATCACGGTCGATGGTTTGATAGTCCACGCTGGCACTCAATGAGGTCTGGCTGTTGGCAAGTATCATATTGTATGCCAGTTTGAAGTCATGGATGTGTGAGTCCTTCAAGTCGGGGTTGCCCTCTGAGATAAATAGCGGGTCGGTAAGGTCGCGATAGCCGATGGTCTGGATGATTTGGGGCTGCGATGTACGGAAATTGTAACTTAGTTCGAAACCGATAGTTTTGCTCACTTTCCATGTGGCGATGAGCGCAGGCTCGACGAACAGATGGTGACGCACCGCGGCGGTGTCAAGGACGCCGCGCTGGTAGTCTTGGCTCTCGCGTTGCCATCTTGTTGAGAGACTTGGTTTGATTTGCAGGGGCGCAAGATTGATGGTGGATTCCAGGTCGAAGTGATGGATATTGGCGGTGTAGCGGTTGTGGAAACTGTTGGCGGCATCGGATACGCCATCGGTCAGGAAGTCGCAGTCGCTGTTATTGCGATTATGTTGGATGCTGTAGTGCGCTTGCATCATCCAGTTTTTGGTAAACCAATGGCCGCGATGAATCTCTGCCTCCAAGGACAAAAAACTGGTTGGCGAGGTGGAGGACTGGGTAAGCAATGTCGTCACGTTGGATGTTATCGTACGGTCGGTCCAGCTGTCATTCTTACCGTTTGTATAGTTCATCTTGATGCTGCCACCTAATTGCCCTTTTTTGATGTAATGCTCCCAACCACCGGAGACATTAATTTTGGTTTCACGGCCTTCGCCTTGGGAGGTGATATGCTGAGAGGATGTGGCAACATAGGGAACGCCTGGGGCTGTGCTTTCACTTTGCTCGGTGTCTGTACGGCTGTGCGAACGCTTCCACTTATGCTCTATGCTGGCACGAAGGATATAGGTGTTCAAGGTGTCAGTGGCCCAATGCAGGTCAGCGAAAAACGTCGGGTTCAGTTCGTGGTTACGATTGTAGTTTTCACTTGTGGCGTGACTGGCTGCAGTATCGGGGAAATAATTCTCTGTCTCAGTTCGCGACGTGCGCCAGATGTCATCATGTGCCACGCCGCCGCTGAAACTATACTGGCTTTTCAACTTCTGTGTTCCCGATTCTTCATTCCATTTATGCTGCCAGCCGGCAGAGGCTCCCTGCTCTTGTCCGAAGCCATTGCCCCACATGCTCATGCTCCGACTCATATAGCGGCGATGACGCTTGTTTAAGTTGTTTGCATCGGCGAAGACCATCACAGGGTCGTCTTTCGACAGACGGTTCATCGATAGTTCGCCCTCATAGTGTTTAGGGGTTTGGTAGCCTGCCTTCATATCGCCATACCAGCGGTCCAGAAAACCGGGCTTGATGGTCAGGTCGAGCACCATGTCCTGTGTGCCGTCGTCACGACCTGTGCGCTCACTGAACTCCGATGCCTTGTTGTAGGCCTTGATGTCCTGCACGGCCTCGGCGGGCAACTGCTTCATCAGTCCCTCGCCGCCCAGCATACTCTCGCCGTCCATCGTCAGACGGATGGGTTTGCCGTTCCACGACATACGACCTTCGTCGTCCACCTCCACACCCGGTAGTTTTCGAATCAGTTCGTCGAGCCGTGCCCCTTCTTGTAAATGGAATGCTTCGGGGTGAAAGACGATGGTGTCGCCCCGCACGGTGAATCTTCTGGCGTGTCCTGTCACCGATACCATCTTCAGCATCTGTGCCGACATTTTCAGTTCTATCGTCCCGATATCTATCGTGTCATTACGACTATCGTTGAAGGCCAACACAGTCTTCTTCTTTGAAT
>JAFZAE010000271.1 GCA_017548385.1 Prevotella sp. | reverse complement strand
TTTGATGTTACAGACAACTAGAGTCAAGAGCCTAATAATCCAGTCGCAAAAATAAAAAATAAAATCCATAATCAAAGAAAAAAGCAAAAAATAATGATTCGTATTATTTTATTTTATATTTTTGCAAAAAATATAAGGTGGGTTCTATTAATTAGCTTTTTCAGATTTCTGAGTTAATTGAATTTATAGGACACTCCATAAATAGTTGACAAGTACACGAGTTGACAAAAACACTTTAAATCTATACACACTATGCAAGAGCAACAAAAACTACCCACCATCCAGGAAGTTTTTGCCTGGATGCGAAAACTCTATGACGAGAGTTATTCCGGACTTACTAAATTAGAGAAAAGCGAACAGCACATGTATGGCACGATGGTCACTACACCCAGTGACAAGAAATTCATCGTTCGTATGCTCGACGAGACCAGCCAGGTACACGACCGACAGAAACTTGCCCACCGTGTGAAGGACCTCATCGACCAGTATGGCATTCCCAAATTCCTTGGCAAGACTGACCACGGACTGTTTTGGATGTACCAGAAATTCGCTTATCTGCCATTGTTCAACTGGGCTTCCGTGCCTATCATAAAATGGCGACTTCGCCGTGACACCAGCCGCGTCATCATCAATGCTGCGCGTCCCAACCTCACCCACCACCTGGCCACCCGCTTCGAGGAAGGTATAGGCCAGAACGTCAACCTCTTGGGCGAGGTGGTATTGGGCAACGGCGAGGCCGACAAACGCTATGAGTCGTATCTGGAAGCCTTGAAGGAACCCGACATCAACTATATCTCGGTCAAGATTTCAGGTATCTACGCCCAGACCCATGCGCTCAACTACAAGGAGAGTTTCCCCGAACTCATCCGTCGTATGTCAGAACTCTATCAGGCGGCCATCGACAATCCATACACCACACCCGAAGGCGAGAAGCGGCCGAAGTTCATCAACCTCGACATGGAGGAGTACAAGGACGCCCACCTCACGATGAAACTGTTCAAGGAGGTGCTCTCGCTGCCACAGTTCAAGAACTACGAGGCGGGCATCGTGGTGCAGGCTTACCTGCCCGACGCCTGGGGATTCCAGACCGAACTCCTTGAATTTGCCCACAAACGTGTGGCAGAGGGTGGGGCACCCATCAAGATGCGTATCGTAAAAGGCTGCAACCTCGACATGGAGAATATCGTCAGCGACCTGCGCGGTTGGCCCAACCCCGTCCGTCCCGACAAGACCGAGGTCGATGCCAACTACCTACACATCATCGAACGTGGACTGAAACCGGAGAACGCCAAGGTGCTGCACATAGGCATGGCATCCCACAACCTCTTCACTATCTCCTACGCCTATCTGCTCACCGAGATGTATCACACCCCTAAGGACTGCTTCTGCTTTGAGATGCTTGAGGGCATGGCCAACCATGTGTGGCGCGCACAGAAGAAACTGGGCAACCACGTTATCCTCTATACCCCCGTGGTGAAGAAAGAACATTTCCTTAATGCCATCTCCTATCTCGTAAGGCGTATGGATGAGAACACGGCTCCCGACAACTTCCTCACTCACTCCTTCTCTCTAAAACCCGACACCAAGGAATGGAAAGACCTTGAAGAGCAGTTCATCAAGGCGTACAACATGAAGGACTCTCTCTCGCATACGCCCACCCGCACACAGGACCGCAACAAACCCTACGAGGGACAGGAACCACGCGATGAGATGCTCAACGAGCCAGACACCGACTTCGACCGTTTCTGCAATCAGCAGTGGGTGGAGCATATCTTTAAGAAATGGATGCCAAAAGGTGGCCTCACTGGCAAGAAAGCGGAGTGGGGCGACTGGCAGCCCGGCGACCTGCTGCCCACACAGATAGGCGACAAGTTGGTCTATAACGACGATCATGCAAAGTACTATGACCGTTCGCAGGAGGGCGACGTGCTGGTTTGTGAGATGTCACGAGCCAACAAAGAACAGACGGAGAAGATACTGGAAATTGCCGACAAAGACCCCGGCAACTGGCGGAAAACTTCCATCGAAGAACGCCACAAAATCATGTACAAGGCTGCCAACATCCTCGGACAAATGCGCGGCGACCTCAATGGTGCGATGTGTGCCATCACCGGCAAGACCATCGAGGAGGGCGACGTGGAGGTGTCAGAAGGTATCGACTACTGCCGCTTCTACACCACCACGATGAAAAAGTTCGCCGAACTCGACGATATCGAGATGCGTGCAAAAGGCGCTGTTTTGGTTCTCTCGCCATGGAACTTCCCTTGCGCCATCCCTTGCGGCGGTGTGGTGGCAGCATTGGCATCGGGCAACACCTGTATCCTGAAACCCGCCACGGTGGCGGCTCCCGTGGCATGGTTATTCGCCCGTGCCTTCTGGGAGGCCGGCGTCCCTAAGGAGGCTTTGCAAGTGGTTATCACCGACCGTGAGGCAACACCGTTGCTCACCTCCTCACCGGTAGTGAAGCATATCATCCTGACGGGCGGCACGGAGACGGCACAGACCATCGCCCGTGCCAATCCACGTAAGCCGCTGTCGGCAGAGACGGGTGGCAAGAATGTGATGATTCTCTCGGCAAAAGGTGACCGCGACCATGCCATTATGAATACCTGCCGTTCTGCATTCGGCAATGCCGGACAGAAATGCTCGGCTTGTTCGCTGCTGTTGGTGGAACGCTCTGTCTATAACGACCCGCAATTCTTCGAGAAACTGAAAGACTGTGCCTCATCGCTTAAAGTGGGCGGTGTATGGAACACCGGCAACATCGTGGGACCGATGATTACCAATAAGAACGACAAACTAGAACAGGCGTTCCAGTTGGAACCAGGTGAGCACTGGCTTATCAAACCAGAATTTGTTGACAAGAAGAAATTCATCATGCGACCGGCGATAAAAGTGGATGTCAAGCCGCAGTCGTTCACTTTCCGTACCGAACTCTTTGCACCGCTTCTGGCAGTGGCTCCCTACGACACTCTCGAGGAGGCCGTCGCACTGGTCAACAGTTTGGACTATGGACTCACCAGCGGACTGCAGTCGCTTGACGAACAGG
>JAFZAE010000270.1 GCA_017548385.1 Prevotella sp. | reverse complement strand
GGGTGTTACCCTGGGCTGATAGCTGCTGGCCTTTCAGGCCGTCGTTGCCCAAATATTTTACATTAAGCTCTACAACCATCATATAGTCAGGATATTATGAATGAATATTCACTTGCGGAAGTTGAGTCATGTAATTATTATTTTGATAATTTATGAGTAATTCATGGCAATTCGTGGAGGAAAGTGACAGCCGAGCAGGCTGCCAGATTCGTGTTCATTCGAGAAATTCGTGTTCGTCAAAATCAGTATAACTCAACTTTATTCGCATAGCTCATCAGCAAGCAGTCGCAAGCTCCAGTTTCGTCTGGTTGTAAAGTAGCTTAAGCGTGGTGGTCGCTTCGCTTGCAGGTTTTGAGGTGAGATATGAATGGTAAACGATGAATTTGAGCAAATTTCACCTTATAACCTCATAACCAACACGCTTCGCTACCTCATAACCTAAGAAGTTGAGAACTTGTGAAACTTCAATCAGTATAATCAAATAAATCCGTAGTTTCTTAATAATCAGCATCATCCGTAGTTAGTGCTCCCTAATGCAATCAGCATAGTTGCACCAGCCATCGGCCTTGCTATAGGCGTCGCGCGACCCTTTAGGAATATAGATGACAGGTTTATTTACGAACAAACGGTTGGCACCATGGTCGCTGTTGAACGCCGCAGGGATAGGCGACTCACAATATATGGTGTCGATGAAACAAGTGAAGGCCCACTGGCCGATTCTCTTCACTTGCCGGGGGATGACGATGGAGGGACGATGAAACCCACTAAACGGTTCGTCCGACATTTTATCCACACTGCGGGGGAAGAAGGCGGTGACGCTGCCACTCATCAACGTATTGGTGGCTGTCTCGATAATGGCATTGCAGTTGTCGCGGCTGTCATAAACTGGGTTATCTTTGCTCACTACCACTTTGCGGAGATGCAAATTGCCGTGGAAAGTGCTGGTAGAGATAAAGGTGGTACTGGCAGGGATGAAGACCTCCTCCAGGTCGCAGTTGGTGAAGGCGTGTTTGTCTATTATCTCCAAATGATCAGGTAACACCATTTTTTTGAGAGAAATGCAATTGTAGAAAGCACAACAGTCAATGGTCTTCAACGAAAGAGGCAGCGTCACCGAGCGGAGGTTCCTGCAATTGTCGAAGGCACTGATATTGATTGTATCAACTCCCGTGAAAAACCTCAGTTCATCGAAAGTGGTAATCTTGGGATTGGCAGTGAAAGCAGAGGAGAGTGTTTGTACCTTCGTCGCCTCGTCGATAGACAACTGGTTGTCTCCATCACGGTCCCACCATTTCACGCATATTCGTTCCACCTCGGGGTCGGCGAAGCGGATATGGTCGGTCATGAGCGGAAAGACTGCGCCCCATTCCAGCCAAAGCCGATAAACATAGGTATAAAAAACATCCTTATCCGCTGTTTCAAGGCTCATGCCACTCTCCACGCACCTTTTGCCTTGTAGCAAATATTCCATCTCATAGAAAGGTATAAAGATAGCTGTGAGCCTCGGACAATTGACAAATGGTACGCTCTCCTCGGTCATGTTGTTCTGAGGAAGCCTTGCCTCGAAGACCACTGTCTCGAGGTTTGGACAGTCCTCCATGAAGTGGTCACCCAAACCTGCCACCGGGCCGGGAAAGGAGAAACGCTCGATGGCCGTATGGCGGAAGGCGTTGCTACGGATGAACCGAACGGAGGCGGGGAGATGCACTGACTCTAAGGACACGCAGTCGCGGAAAGCCCCGACATCGATGGCTTCCAGCCCCGTGAAATGCTCCAGTTCGTCGAAAGAACGCAGTTTGCTGTTGCCTGTGAAGACATTTCCGAGACTATCCACTGCCGCTGCCTCTTTATAACTCAGTTCACCATCGCCGTCGCTGTCCCAATGTGCTATGCAGAGCCGTTTCGCCTCTGGGTCGGCGAAACCGATAATCTCGTGGTTGAGGATTTTGAGTTGGATATCCTGCTGGGCGGACTGTTGGCGTAGATTGGAGATTTGCCACAGCAGCAATGCGATGACGGTGAGCACCGCTGCCGCCATTCCTGTCCACATCCAGTATTGCCGCCGACGGCTATGGAGATCTTTGAGCAGGTCGTCCATCTGCTGATAGCGTTGGGCGATGGGTTTGAGGCATCGCTGCACCACCCTGTGATATGTGCCACCTCCCAGATTCATTTCCTGAAGGATTACACCCAACGAATAAATGTCGTTGCGCACATCGGCGACCGCAGTCTGCATCTGCTCGGGTGCCATATACTTCATCGTGCCGGCAGGTTGTTTGAGAATGGCGTGACTATTGGTGTCGGCAAGTCCGAAATCAATGATTTTCAAGTAGTTGCCATTGTTGGAAATCATGATATTCGACGGCTTGAGGTCGCGGTGTACCACCTGTTGTGAGTGAAGATATGCCAACGCCTCTGCCACGGCCATGGCCACACGTCGCTGTTCCTTGCGCGAGGGTTGTTCCTTGAGGAATTCCGCCAGTGTCCGTCCATCAATCCACTCAGCCACCAAACATAAGGCTTTGCCACGGTTGGGCAAAGCCACTTCTTCCACACCCGTCACCTGCATGATGGAAGGGTGCTGAAGGGATGCGACGATTTCAAACTCCTTGCGGAGCATCTGCTGATAGACGGGTTGCACGGCCAGCTCTGCCTTCAGACATTTGAGCATAAACAGACGACCATAGCGCGTTGCCCTATAGAGTTCACTATAGCCCCTCGAAGATATCTGCTCTATTTTAGTGAATTCGGTGCTGATACCCTCGTATTCGGTAGTGACATAACTGGAGATGCTTTCGTCGGAGTCAGTCATTGGGCGTGTTTTTCATATACAAAGCGTATGCCACCCTTCTTTCCGCAGACGTAGTTGACAGGTGGACGGTCTTCCTGCACCAAACGGCAGAGATAGAGGGGCTCGCTCTCGATAATAAGCGCGCAAGAGAACGTGTTGCCAGGCAGTAGACGGGTATTATCGGAATCCACCACCTGAAAGAATGTATCACCCAAGTAGCGAACTTTACATCGGCGGTTGGGTGCCCAATAGAGGGTTATGATGTCGTCCTTGGCAAGGTTGGTGGTCACGTCGATATGGTTACTCACCACCGTATTGCTGGGTGGGGTGTTCGTTTCCGGCAATTGTTCGCAAAAGGTGTCGTAGTTGGGAAAGCCCACAAATTGTGCCAAGGTGTCAAGGGTTTTCATCGAGTGCTCATGATCGTAATTGACTTGGCCCCAGAAACGTTTGAGTGTAGTCACGCTGACCATGACATGGGTATGAGAGAATAATGCCTCTGCCAACTTCTCAAAGTCTCTCGACGTACTCATCTTTTGATGCAAAGCATCCTCCACCATTCTACAGAGTCTATCGTTAATCGTCTTCTTGTCCCTTATCTCACTCATTTTTTCTATGTGTTAATAATACCGCTGCGAAGATACGAAAAACCATATAAAATTCCAAATTCGTCTGCGGCTTTTTGACATAGTCTTCGAAATGATTATCTGCTATTTGGCGTACAGACCCTGAAAGGGTCATCTCTCAATAGCCAAGGGTGCGAGTACCCCAGGAAGCAAGATGGATGAAGCACCGACCCTGAATGGGTCGCCTTACGACTATGCAGTTATAGGTGAAGGGGAGTTCTCACAAGCTAATCATTCCCCCTCCTCTTAAGAATAGCAGGTGTAATTAGTCCCCCTCCTCCGAGGAGGGGTTAGGGGAGGTCCTATAGATACGTTTGAGGTAATAGTGCTTGTCCTCATGCCGTCAGACACCCTCTCCACCTCCTCTCTTCTGTAGCCAATTTTGTTGAAGCCGAGTAGGCTGCACATTTCGAGTCGATTCATGCATTCGTGTTCGGTTTTTCACAACCATCCTAAATCCTTCCTTGTCCTAAAGAAGGACTTCAACCCCCAACCAAGGCCTTCCCCCTGGCTAGGGGGAAGGATGCAACCGCTCCTACTCGTCGCTCGTTCACTACGGTACTGCTCCCGAAGATAGGTCGCAGTAAGATTTCCTACGCAACAAAGTTGCGATTGTTTGTGTTCGCTACGCTCACCTATGCAGTTGACGGGTTGTTTGTTTTAACCACTCTGGCCGTTAGGACTCCTCCATTTACTCTCAACCTCCGTAGAAAGATAAAAATAATCACTCAAAGGCAAAAAAACTCCGTGCCTCTATGCCTCTGTTGTAATTACATTACTCGACTTTCTCAAGTAAGGAATGGAAAGGAATAGAAACGTAGTTAAAGGGGAGTTAAAGGGACATTACCCCCGATTTGTTTTGATTTTTGTATTGAAATCGTTGCAACAGAAAGACTATTGTCCTTTTAACTACCCTTCTATTCTCTTTAACTACCCTTTAACTACTGAGAGTTGAGCGAATGCGAAACTTGAATTACATTATTTATGGCAATTATATAGGGTTTGACCCCGATATATAAATAGGGTGTTATTTGAAAAGTTTTCGATAGAATGTTATATTTATATGAATGGAAATGTATTAATTAGTTTATGGAGCAGACAGCGGTATATGTATTTCAATGTGGAAATTGTGGTCTTAGAATGAAAGCCCAAATGATGCCAAATATAGAAATAATGAGGAAGATTGGGTATAATATAAATTGCCCAAAATGCGGGGCAAGAACATCAATCATTCAAGAATTATAGTAATTGTTCCTGCTTCTTCATTTAGTTTGTCTATTTGTGATAGCATCGCCATCTTATCAGTATACAACCCATCTAAAATGTCCCAATCTCTTTTGGTTAGATTATATCTAATGATTCTAAATCTGTTGTCACTTTCATTATCAGATAATTTTAGAAATGTGTAAGGTTTAATTTTCATTGTTTCCATAGTTTTTCCTTTTTGTTTGCAAAATTAGCAGTATTTTTTGATAATCAGAAATAATTTAGTGTTTATTTCATAGAAAGTTATACACAAAGGATTAAGTTATAAAATCCATTTTAGTTGATTTATATGTATATTTGTTTTTGTTCATCTCTCAATTAGTATTATATTTGCCCTTGTTTACAATTATAGAGTAATAGTGTATGAAAATAAGAAACATTAAAAAAGAAGATTTGCCCATCATTGCTAAATTGCCAAGAAAGAAGAAAATATGTAGTATTAACGATATCTACTATAAACTAAGCAAGATTTGTTTTTCTGATGATGGTGAAATACTATGCTATATTTTAGTATGCAGGAACTCTCTTATTGATTTTTTTGGAGGGAATATACCTGCTGATGAAAATGTAGATGTGGAGGATGAAGACTATGATGAAGAGAATGATAAGTGGTGGGTTAAAAAAGTTGCTACTTTACTTGAAGGTAGGCACTATGAAATAGTAGATGCGT
>JAFZAE010000269.1 GCA_017548385.1 Prevotella sp. | reverse complement strand
TACGGACAGAGGATTTTTTGATAAGGTGAAACTCATCGAGACCACAGGACAGATTTACACCGACTACTATATGCTGGGAGATACCGTCGACTATTATTATGGTCCATTGGTGCCCTCCGCCAGTTATCTGAAGGTTTGGGGGCTTGAACAGTATGGTGATGGATTGCTTCTGCGAGTTCCTGATAAGAAAAATCCCATGCAATTGGCAGAGAAGCGTGAGCAACCCAAAACCTATGGGATGTTTGCAGAGAAACTGAAGTGGGATATCATTATGCGACTGTCAAATACAGGTGATGTTAACAAGGCCATTCTTAAAGGACATGCCTCAGAACTCATCCAGGTCAGCGAGGCTTTGCAAGAAAAGAAAATTGTGAAAATTGCCGAGGAAATAGATACACGGTTCCGTGCGGAGAAAGATCCCATTCGCATAGTCTTGATAACAGGTCCGTCTAGTTCGGGAAAGACCACATTCTGTAAACGTCTCTCTATACAGTTGCTTGCTTGCGGACTACATCCACTCTCATTCTCCACTGATGACTATTTCGTCAATCGTGTTGATACACCGCTGTTGCCCAACGGACAATACGACTTCGACAATATCAAGGCAGTAGACTGTGATTTGTTGGGTGAGCATCTGGGAAAACTCATGCGAGGTGAGCGGGTGGAGGTGCCTGAGTATAATTTTGTCACTGGAAAACGTGAGTACAATGGTAAGAAGTTAAAACTCCAGAACGATAGCGTACTCATCATCGAAGGAATCCACGCCTTGAATCCGTTGCTTACCAAAGACATCCCTGAAACGGCGAAATTTAAAATTTTTGTCTCGGCACTGACGAGCATCTCTCTTGACGACCATAATTGGATTCCTACACACGACAACCGCTTACTGCGGCGAATTATTCGCGACTATAACAAAGGGGCTTATTCTGCCAGGGAAACCATCAGTATGTGGCATAACGTGTGTGAAGCCGAGGAACAATGGATCCTACCTTTCCAGGAGAATGCCGATGCGATGTTTAATTCTGCTCTCAACATCGAGTTTGCTGTGTTGCGGACACATGCCGAGATAATCCTTGCTTCCGTACCGAAGAATTGTCCTGAATATTCCGAGGCTCACCGCTTGCTGAAGTTTATCCACTTCTTCATCCCTGTCAGCGATAAGGAAATACCACCTACAAGCATCATGCGTGAATTCCTTGGTGGTTCAAGTTTTAAGTATAAGTATTAAGTCTTTCACGTACATATCTTACACTGGCTACATACTCCTCATCAGTGGTAAGGTGCTCGATAATCATGGGCATGCGTGGATTCGCTGCATTGGCTAATTGGGTATACAGTTCTATATTCAGTGTGCCTTCACCACAGGCACACTCCTGAAGTTGGAAAGTGTATTCCTGCCTTAGCATAATGTCCTTCAAGTGACAACTCACTATGGTTCCATGAAGTTTCTGGAAACATTCTCTGAGGAACTCATCATTGTAAAAGTATCTTCTTGGAGTGGTAATCATATTCACCACATCAAGGTGGGTGCCAAATTCCGCTCGGTCGACGTCCTCTATCAGGCGCAAGTACTCATCGGGGCTGCTTGGTATCATCCATGGCATGGACTCAATGCAGAATTTGGTGTGTTTAGGACGGGCAGAGTCTATGATTTGCCTTATCATCCCGACAGCCATCTCCCACAATTCAGAACTGAAGTTGTCGCGATATCCTCCGTCCCAGCGTGGACCATAGGGAGTCCCCACCACATTCACACAACATGCGGCATTGATGGCATCAGCCATGCGGAGTTGTTCGATAGCATATTCTATCCACTGCTTGCGCTCATCAGGATTTGCGGCCAACGTGTTGCGCCATACCCCAACTTCGGCTATCGTAAGTCCTGCTTCATCGGCAGCCTTCTTGTATGCCATGATGGTATCCATACCATCATTACAGTTCACAGGAAAGACCACAGCCTCAAGTCCTAGAGCCTTGTGTTTAGATGCCCATTCTTTTGGTGAACTATGTTCCAACGATGATGAAATACCCAAGTGCATCAGAACGCCCTCCTATGAATGATTGTAGCATCCATTTTATCCAATGCGCTTACACCTGTACGCGCCATCACCCCAGCCAATTCGGCCGTCATTTCGTCTATCCTTCGTGCCACAGCTTCTACCCCTCCCTTGAGCAGAGGCATCAGATGGCGACCCACAGATACAGCCTTGGCACCGAGTGCAAGACACTTGTATGCGTCCATACCACTCTCTATACCACAGTCTACGAACACAGGCACACTTCCGCCAGTGGCTGATAGTATGTCGTTCAGTATCATCAATGGAGGCACGGCATACTGAATCATTCCGTGATGGTGCGATACTACAATACCTGCGCATCCAGCTTTGAGACACTTTTCAGCATCATGCGGGCTTAGTACCCCTTTCACAATAAAAGGCACCCCTGCAGCTTGCACAAACTCGGTTAACTCCTCCGTCGATTTTGCTTTCATAGGTAGTCCGAACACATTGTCGTAACCTCCCTCGGAATTGAAGGCGTGGTCAATGTCAATTCCGACTGCCATGCACCCCACTTTTACTGCGTGTTTTATTTTTCGTAGTACCACATTGTTGTCTTCATGGGGCTTGATGATTTTAATGGTCTTGGCACCAGTGGCCACTATTTCCTCTAACTCCTTTTCACTGCCCATTCCCACCCAATGTACTGCTCCACATTGGGCGGCAGCTTGGGCGTATATCGTCATTCCGTTTTGTGTAGTATTGTTTAGATGTGAAAGTGCAGCCGTCATGATAGGAGTGTTGAAAACCTCTCCGAACAACGTCATCTGGGTTGAAGGGATGACAGCATCCAAGTATCGGGTCTCAATCAATAGAGCGTCAAAATAGTCTCTCGTAATCTTGTCAGAATTCGATGTAAGTTGCATATCTATTTGGATTTATTTGTTACAGCTGCGTTAATTTCGTCCATCTTCTTATCAGTTAGTTCGTACTTACCTATTACGTAAATGGCTAACACGAACAGAATGGCTGGTATAAGGGTGACAAGCCAAAGGATACCCTGTTCAGCCATCGGTGTTTGTGTTGACTCACCAGCCTTGAATCCCACCCAGGCCAGCACTAATCCGGGGATGACACCACCAAGAGCCATTCCTGCCTTCATAAAAATACATATCAGCGCATTCACTATGCCTGCTACACGTCGCCCTGATGCATATTCGCTGTATGTCACCACTTCAGGAACAAGTGCCCACATATAACCTGTCGCCACAAGCACTCCCGTACTTTTCACGAATTGTATCGCAAAAATTATCGTGGAGCACGTCTTAAGGCTTGGTATGGACACGACCAAGTACATGAGCAACATGGCCGCAATGGAAATTCCAAGGAACATACGGAACATCCCGTTTTTCCCGATTCTTCGCTTTATGGCAGGTACTAATGGCAGGAAAATGAACGCTGGGATGGTGCCGAGCCACATATAGACCGTGGTCATGAACGGAGTGGCACCCATGTTGAAAGTCATAAAATAAGAGTCAGCTGCATTGCTGATACTCATGGTTGTGAATGCAATGACAAAGAAGAAAGAAAGTATCCTCAGCGGACGGTTTCTTACAAGTTCCATCCAGAGGTCGCTTACCTTGACTCCGGCGGTCTCGCTTTTATCCATCACGATGCGTTCCTTACTCTCAAAAAAAGAGATGAAGAGCAATGCCAGTCCGGTCAGTGCAAATATGCTCATGGTTATAAACCATGCCCGTCCAGCCTCCGGAGTATTGTATATAGCCTCCATCTGGCCCGTTTGTTCGTTTAGTATTTTCGGTGCGAATATCGCTATCACCAGCGGCAGGGTCTTGATTATCAATCCTGCCAGATTAGCCATTACCATACGCACACTGGTAAGGATGGTTATTTCATTGGTATCGCGTGTGAGCGATGCGCCAAGAGCTCCATAGGGGACATTGATGAGTGTGAAGCACATACTCAATCCCACATAGGTCACATAGGCATAGAGTAGAGAACCGCTGAATCCATTCCAGAAACATAACATAGCGAAGGCTGCCAATGGAATTCCACCCATGACAAGCCAAGAGCGATATTTACCCCAGCGAGGATGAGACTTGTCGACAAATGCTCCCACCATCGGGTCCCATATCACATCGATGATGCGTACTACGAGGAACATCACGGCTACCACTGCCGAATTCAGTCCATATACATTGTTATAATAGAAAAGTAGCCAGATGCTTACAGTCTGGTAAATCAGGTTCTGAGCCAGGTCGCCAGAACAGAACCCAATGCGCTCCCTCCACGAGAGTTTGTAATAACCGTTTATAGCACTTTCCATGTATTTATGCGTGGGTTCAACCAGCATTTAACTATATCTTTTTTAATTTGTAAAGCAGATTTTGCAGGGTTTTCTCCCCATTTCAATGGCCTTCTTAACGGAAATCTTTTTGATATCTCCACCACAGTTTTTCAATCCAAGACAATCGCTCTTGGCGTGGTATTTCTTTGAACTACTTCCAGTACAGATATAGACCATTTGCTCCTTTGGTGTTACATTGTTAGGAGAATAGATGACTGGTGTCAGCAGCATCATGCCAATAAAAAATAGTTTTCTCATGATGTTCTTTTGAAGTAATAGTTAGGAGGAAGCGTTATCAGGAAAAGTTAGTTATTTCTTGTAGACACCCAATTCAACTTTGTATTTCCCAACAACTTTTGACGTCTCGATGTTCGAACCATTATCTTCTTTAACGATTTCGGGGTCAGAGACATATACCCATTTGAAGATAGAAACGGGTTTGGTACGATTAGACAAACCACCATATATCTTGTCCTTGGTAAGTGGGATGCCTATGCCTTGGATATCATTGGATAAGTTGGTTTGGAAACGGTTTGCTTCGACTTTGGTGTCGAAATAGAATCCATACCAGCATCTGTCGAATTTCCAGTCGTAAAAACATACGCCTATGGGCACACCCCGGAAAGTGAAGTCAAAGGTGTCGCTGAAATGGAGGCCAGGAAGTAAGTTGATGGACTCGCAGGTCCCGAAGGTGTCGATGATTTCTTGACGGACAAGGTCCACAGATGAAAATGTGGAATTCAGACAACTGAAAGGATAAAACAGCAGGTCCTCAATTGTTCGCTCTGTATCACCGACAGGGGTGGGTGTGTTATGAGTCCTTTTGATGGATGGCTGGGTGGCAGTTTTCTTGGTTGACCGTTTTTTTGTGACACGACTCTGTGCTTCGACATGAGAAGTCGATAGTAACAAGAAAGCACCGAGCAACAATGGCCATATAGGGAAATGGAGGATTTTATTCATAATCTAAAAAATAATAAAACTAATATTATTGCTTCATTCGTTCCTTCGCTTTTTCCATCAGTTTTTCTTGTTCTTCTGGAGTAATGAAAGTGTGGCGGATGGCAGAGGTGACGATGGCTTCGGCATCTGTAGGGGTAAGCAGACCCGCATCAAACAACTTCTGGAACTCGTGTTTTAGGGTGGTATTTGACACTGTGATGTTGTCGGTGTTGATGCAACAAGGCACATGGTCGTCGAGGAACACCCGGATGGGATAGTCCTCAATGTGGGCAATGCCGGGCACAGCCTTTGTCTGAAGATTGCTCGTCGGAGTGAATGCCAAACAGATATCCAGTTCCTTAATACGCTCGCGAGTGGGAGCGTCGTTATAACTGCGGATGCCGTGGTCGATACGTCGTGCCCCATAGTCCATGGCTAGATGGATGCTTTCCACTCCGGCAGCCTCGCCAGCATGGAGGGTGATGGGTACATCCAATTCACGGGCATATGCAAACAAGTCACGATAGAGCTCGGTAGGGAATCGTGCCTCTGCTCCGGCTAGGTCCATAGCCACCACACCCTGTCCCAGGTATTTCTTAACCATTCGTACCGTTTCCATATTTGTGTCTTCGCTACCGCCACGAAGACACGACAATATGATATTGGCCGTAAATCCATGTTGGCATTCGCTCAATCCACGGTGAAGACCTTCGATAGATGCAGCCACGACCTCGTCTTGTGTCAGACCCTTTTCGATGTGCTGTTGGGGGGCGTAGCGTATTTCTGCATAGATAAGTCCATCGTGGTCGAGACGACGCACGAGACTCTCCATACTGTAAATGATGGTGTCGCGTGTTTGCATCACCGATAGTGGCAGTTTAAAACACTCTAAATATTCGTTCAGGCTCTGGCAGACCTCGGGACAGATGAGCATGTGTCTGAGCACCTCTCTATCTGTAGGAATCTGCACACCTTCCATACGGGCCATCTGCAACATGTCGTCGGCTGTCAATGATCCATCCAAATGAAGGTGGAGGTCAACCAATGCATATTTACTGGCATCCACCTTCTCCGGTGCTGTCAATTTGTTTCTGTTATTTTTCATAGACTGTATGTTGTTAATTCAATATTCAGTTAGAATCATATGAGTTATCTGTCTCTTCTTGTCAACTTATATGTCAATCAACTTGTCATCTCGTCAACATAGAATTCAATACATCAGCCAATCAATGGCTTTGTCGGTACCTGAGAGACCGGCATCCCGAGGGACTGGCATATCAGTTGTTGCGCCGAGTACCAACAAGATCCCCTTGGGTAGGAGGAGTGTGTGCTCTCCTGGGGCGAAGTGATAACCGTGGATATTTACTTGTGGCATGCCGTCTATGCGGATGGCACTCGTTAGCAACGGCTCTGCCTGTCCATAGTCATTGGCCGTGGCATCGGTCTCCAATCTCGGGGCTTTGGCATATTTTATTTGGTCATCACGGAAATATCCCACCAACAGTTGGACGGGCTTCTCTGCAATAAATTGTAATGTGGTTCCCTCCTGCCGCTGGTCACTACTATTCATCACCAAGGCAGTCATACCTTCTAATTCTGGAGCATAGTCGGTCACTAGACTATCGAGATCGGAAAACAATCGTGCTCCTTTGGTGATTTTCACAGATAGAACATTTCCTAACCAAGTTAGTGTGGCGTCGTGAAATGGAAGAATGGCTTCTTCTTGTTCTTTGTATTCACCCTTTTCTTTTGCACGGAGTATGGCGATGTTGTGGCGTAGGTTGGCGAGTTCCAGCTCATAGCGTGGGAGCAGTTCTTCCCATGTCTTCATCTTTCCGTCGTCGCCCCCGATAGGGATGCGCCGCTGTGCTGTCTGCATGCTGTTAGCATAGAGATAACTGTCTTTGGTGAGATTTACCAGCCGGCGGTAGTATTCCAGACTCTTCTCCAAGAGTACAGTAGCACTGTCCAGTTCGTTGATGTCCTTTCCCCATTTATAGTTGAGGATATGTTGTGCAGCCTTCACCTTCCAGCCGAAGGAGTAGGCAAATTCATGATAGCAATGGATGTCATTTTGTAGGCGGCGCATCTCGTCAAGATGTAGGGTGGCTTTCCCCGCCACAGCATCAATGGCTGTCATGGCTTTGTCGCTATGTCGCTCGCACTGCGCCACAATGTCGAGCGGCAGCTCGCCCACATGAGGTTTGTGTTTCCACTCTTTCTCCACATATTCTATCAGTTTTTCTCCCTCTGGTCCACAACTTTCATAGAATCCTGGCCAGATGGTGTATTTATAGGGATTTACCAATTGGCTGACAAACATTCCGAGGAGCAGTGTCTGGCGGTTGCCTTCTGTGATGCCGAAGCGCCGCAGCAGTTTTGGCGCAATCTCGCCGCTTTCTTCGTAGGCAGTGCGGATTTGAGTGGCAGCGTCGTCGCCCATACCATAGTATTCGCCAAGGACATGGTTCCAGTATGCTATCTCTTCTGTTCGGTCGCGGCGGCAGTTCCACGCATAGCGCCCCCAAGTTTTATACCACATCCAGTCGCGTTCTAACTGCCGTTCCCGACCTCCATCAGGCAATTTGTCGGCGGTGTAGGGCCAGTCCCAGTAGGAGGACTGCGGATAGAGATGCAGGGCGTTAGCATGATGGATGTCATGCATGGCAGTGACTGCCTTTTGTACGAAGTCAGGCGATGACCACCGCCACGGCTCCAGGTTGGCGAGGATATGCACATTGCTGATGTGCGTGCTGCCTAAAGCGGCCAAATCGGTGTGGATTTTTGTCCACGGTCCACGTGGTTCGTAGGTGGTGAGCGATTCGCCGTTGTATTTGTGCATCGTATATAGATTCTTGTAGAGGGGAAGTGCGGCTTCCATCACCATTTTGCAGTCGGTGTCGTGGGCTCTCAGTAGTAGGGGTGGCTCGTCGGTGCGTCCTATTGCCCGCAGACCGTCTTTCACTCCTGGAATGATAGTTTTTGTGAACCACTCCACATCATCCTCGTAGGTGTCCATCGCTTCGCCTAAGCAGACCAATAGTCCCACGTTGGGGTATTTCTCGATGAAAGCAGCTACCGATTTACGCGTATAGTCGCTGATGAGTGGTGTGATGGGACGATGGCGGTCTTGGGTCTTCAGACCATAATGGTCGGCGAATGGCTTGCTGAGAATGATATTGTAGAACATCTGTATCACAAATATGCCGCGGCGGTCGGCCTCATGGGTTAGAAAACTATATATTTCTTCATTCTTTCGGAAAGTATCCTCATCTACTTCTAAAGCGAATGGGTAGTCTTCTAATTTTACTAACGAGGCAAAGGGGTGGCCATTCCACAGATAGAGGGAATTCATACGGTTTTCCACCAACATATCGAGGTATTCTATCCATTGTGCCTTGTCATAGAACCAAGGGAAATTCTCGGGTGTATAGGGATATTCATACACAGTATGTCCGGGTAGATAGACCGTTTTTTGCAAACCAATACAAGCTCCGCGCAGAACCATTTCGGGTTGACTTTGCAGTGTGTGCTCTGGCATCTTTCCTTTGTCACGGAGATAGTCGGCCAGTTCCACGCATCCGTAGATAAGCCCAGAACCATCGGCACCTGTCACGATGATACGTTTCCCTTTCCGCATGATAGTAAATGACTCCTTGGGGCCTGTTTCACTCACAGTGAGAATAATCTGATAGTCGCATTTCTTCTTGTCGGTCAGATGATAACCGAGAGAGGTTAACTTCTTTTGCAAGTATTCCGAGGCATAGTTTTCACGTGGTGAGGCATCGGCAGACAGCCTAATCCTTACCGTCTGTCCTATGGCAGTGACGCAAAACAGTAGTGCTGTCATGATTAGCTTTACCCGGAATTGTCTCATTTTCTTCGGAATAATTACAATTATTGTATACCCCTACAGTGGTGGGGTGTTGTCACTTTAATCACCTTCAAATCGCAAATCCCAAACGTCATTTTAATTGCTTGGGGTCGATTCTTTTATACGCCACTTTCTGACGACGCCATGTGTATGTGCAATGTAATGTGCCATCCTTACCTTGGATGATGGCTGGGTAGGAGTATTGACTGATGGGGCTATCCTCAAGGGTCAGCACATGACGCCAGTGAATACCATCGTCGGAAATGGCGATACTCAGTGGGGTGCGAACTCCTTTGTTCTCGCCAGCGAGGGTTTGGAAATCATTGTAGATGAGTACATGGCGACCATCAAGGAGTGTCAGCGCATCGGTGCCCGACTGGTTGTTGGGTACATCGGTCAACGTCACGGTGCTCCATGTATCACCATTGTCGCTGCTAAATGACGTGGCCAATTTTTGGTTCCGACTCCGGCAGAGCACTTGTAAACGCCCATCCTTATGCTTTAGAATAGAGGGTTGGATACAGTCTATAGGACGTGGTTTGGCATCGGGGGTGAGCAGGTCTTTGCTCAAAATGGCATCCTCTGCGGCAATCGGCCCCACATATTTCCATTCCTTGGTGGCAAGGTCATAAATCTCAAAATGGATTTTCCACCCACCCACCTCGGTGCTCGATGGACAAATGACACGATTGTTCACAAGTTCTGGCTTGTTCTTAATGGGACCGAGAAATCCCTCGGGTAGAGGTTCACGCTCGCTCCAAGTCTTGCCGCCATCCCGCGACTTGACTACCCAGCCCGTCCAGTCAGCCACACGAAGACCAATCTTATAAAAAAGCCAGATTTCACCGTCGGGCATTTGGAAGAGCACAGGGTTCCAACAGGCTTTGCGTCGCAGGTCTGCAGTATTCCAATTCTTGCGGGGGATGATAGGGCCGACGGTGGCAAGGGTGGTGGAATCGTTGATGCCGGCAATCTCAGCATCCCGAGTACCTAATTTGAAAACGCCGTCGCCTGCTAAGATTGGCGGTTCCCATGTCTTCGACCTTTTAGGTTTCCTGCTCACCCAAATACATACGTCGGGGTTGTTCTCGTGCAGACCGCCGAAATAGGCTGACAACAAGTCTCCGTTGGGTAGTTCTAGG
>JAFZAE010000268.1 GCA_017548385.1 Prevotella sp. | reverse complement strand
TTCACACGAATATGCAGCCTGCTCGGCTGATTTAATCTCTACGGGCCTTTGGGGCTTGACGGACAGCTTGGCCGATGGCCAAGAAAGACTCTACGGAGGAAAGGAGTAAGGGAGTAAGCCTGACGGCTTAAGAACTTTATATTCCATCCAAGGACGTGAGTCTCCCTCCTGATACTCCCTACCTCCGTAGACATCAACATAGAGGAACTACGGATTTTACTGATTAAACTGAAAACGAACACTAATTGCACTAATTCACATGAAAATGTAGCCTGCTCGGCTGATTTAATCTCTACGGGCCTTTGGGGCTTGACGGACAGCTTGGCCGATGGCCAAGAAAGACTCTACGGAGGAAAGGAGTAAGGGAGGCCATTTATGGATAATTATATGGGAATTATATGTTAAAAAACATCCCAACTATTTATCTTTGCTAAAGATACAAAATCATTGGGTGAATAACAAAAAAATCACTATCTTTGCATCAACGAGAAAAACATCAAATAAAATCATAATTTATGCCAGGACTATCAAAATCTAAGTACACGAAATTCTGCCAGTGCGACAAGGCGCTTTGGCTGAGGACTTTCAAACCCGAGTTGGAGGTTATCGATGATGCCACCAAAGCTCGTTTTGAAAGGGGAAACAAGGTGGGCGACTTGGCCATGGGAATCTTTGGTGACTTCAAGGAGGCACATGCCAAGAAGGCTGACGGGAAACTTGACCTCGAAACCATGACCGCACAGACAAAGCAATGGATGGACGAGGGCGTGCAGAACATCTGCGAGGCATCGTTCATCTACGACAACAACTACTGCGCAGTCGATATCCTATGTAAGACCGATGAGGGATGGGCCATCTACGAGGTGAAAAGCAGCACCTACCCGGAATTCCAGGGCCGTCCGTCGGAGATTGAGAAATACGCACCCGACATCGCCTACCAGAAATGGGTGCTCACCCAGTGTGGCGTGAATGTGACGGGCACCTACCTCGTTTGCCTCAACTCCGACTACGTGCGCCACGGCGCCCTCGACCTGCAGAAACTCTTCGTCATAGTGGATATGAAGGATATGGTGGCGAACGAACTGCTCAAAGTGCCCAACAACGTGCCGCTTGCCATCAAGACCATGGAGCGTGCCGACGAGCCGACAACCGACCTTGGGGTGCAGTGCCACAAGCCCCATCCCTGCGCTTTCTGGGAATACTGTTCCCGTCACCTGCCGAAGCCTTCCGTCTTTGACGTGTATGGCGGAAAGGGACGACAATTCGACTTCACCAAGAAAGTGAAATTATACCAAAGTGGAAAAACCACTTTTGACGACCTGCGGGAGGAGACCATCGGTGTGGTGCAGAACCTACAAATAGAATGTACCCTCGACCAGCGGGAGCACATCGACCGCGAGTTCATCAGTGAGTTTCTCAATGAGTTGTACTATCCGCTCTATTTCCTCGACTTCGAGTCGATGCAGGATGCCGTGCCGCAATACGACGACGCGAAGCCTTACACCCAACTCTGCTTCCAGTACTCTTTGCACATCAAGGAGAGTGCCGAGGCACCGTGCCGGCATTTGGAATTCCTTGCCAAAAGCGATGGCAGCGACCCGCGCCGCGCCCTGGCAGAGCAACTGTGCCGCGATATCCCCAAGGGAGCCTGCACATTGGTCTATAACAAGACCTTCGAGTGCTCACGTATCAAGGAGATGGCTGCCATTTTCCCCGACCTCTCGGAGCATCTGCTCGACATCGAAGAGCACATCAAGGACCTGCTCGTGCCTTTCCAGACAGGGCACTTCTACCTCCCCGCCATGGGCAAGTCGTTCAGCATCAAAAGCGTGCTGCCGGCATTGTTTCCAGATGAGCCGACGCTCAACTATCACAACCTCGACAGCCGTGTACAGAACGGCGGTGATGCCATGACCATCTTCCCACGTATCAAGGACATGCTACCAGAGGAACAGGAATCCACAAGAAAAGCCCTCCTGGAATACTGCAAACTCGACACCTGGGCAATGGTGAAGGTTTGGGAGAGACTGAAAGAGGAAGCCGAAAAACTTTAGGACAACCATTGTATGGGGTGTCAAGATCCTTATACAAATAATTGCAATATGACCTATGGAAAAATATGAAATCAAAAACGGAGTGGGAATCATCCCTGAAGGAACAACAGTAATAGAATCCAAAGCCTTCTATGGTTGTACAGACCTGACGAGCATCGTCATTCCTAATTCGGTGACAGAAATCGGAGAATCGGCTTTTGAGGATTGCACGAGTCTGACGAGTATTGTCATCCCCAATACGGTGACAATAATCGGAAAAAGTGCTTTCGATGGTTGCTTGGGTCTGACGAGTGTTGACATTCCCGACACGGTGACGGAAATAGGGGAGAGAGTCTTTTTCTGCTGTATTTCTCTTCAGTCCATCATCATCCCCGATTCGGTGACGGAAATCGGAGAATGCGCCTTCAAGGATTGCCAAGCTTTATCCAGCATCGTTTTTGGCAAGAATGTGAAGAAAATCGGAGACCTTGCCTTCGAGTACTGCTCTAAATTGGCCAGTTTTGTCATCCCTGACTCTGTGGCAGAAATTGGGAGATGTGCCTTTCACGGTTGTTCAGGCCTAACCAACATCCCCAACTCATTGAAAGAAATAGGTGTGGGTGCTTTTTGCAATTGCAAGGGGCTAACAAGCATCGTCATCCCCGACTCGTTGGATACAATAAGAGAAGAATCCTTCAAGGATTGCACTAACCTGACGAGCATTGTCATCTCTGACTCGGTGACGGAAATTGAATCCAAGGCCTTTTCAGGTTGCACAGGTCTGACGAGCATTGTCTTCCCTGACTCAGTGAAAGAAATTGGAAACTATGCCTTCTATTATTGTACTGGCTTGACGAACATCGTCATCCCCAAATCAGTGAAGAAAATCGGAGGAGGTGCCTTCTCAAGTTGCACAGGCCTGACGAGCGTTGTTATTCCTGACTCGATGAAGGAAATCGAAGCTTGCGTCTTCAGGGATTGCACTAGCTTGACGAACATCGTCATACCCGATTCGGTGAAGGAAATCGAAAATGCCGCCTTCTATGGTTGTATGAACTTGACGAGCATCGTCATACCCAAATCGGTGGAAAAAATCGATTCAGTTTTCACTGATTGTATGAACCTGACGAGCATCATTGTTTCAGAAGACAACAAGGTATACGATTCGCGTGACAACTGCAATGCCATCATTGAAACCAATAGCAACACATTGATAATAGGATGCAAGAATACCATCATCCCAGGCTCGGTGAAGAAAATTGAACAAGCCTTCTATAGGTGTACTGGTTTGACGAGCATCGACATACCTGATTCGGTGAAGAGAATCGGAGAACAAGCCTTCGAAGGTTGCACAGGCCTGACGAGCATCGACATACCAAAATCAGTGACGAGAATCGAAGGATTTGCTTTTAAAGATTGTTCAAGTTTGGTGAGCATTGTCATTCCTGGCTCGTTGCAGAAAATCGAACCTTGGCTTTTCTATGATTGTAAAAGTCTGACGAGCATTGTCATCCCTGAATCGGTGAAGAAAATCGAAGTGTTTGCCTTCCATGGTTGTACCAGTCTGACGAGCATTGTCATCCCAGAATCGGTGCAGAAAATCGAAGAACTTGCTTTCGAGGGGTGCACGGGTCTTAAGTCTGTACATATCAAGAGCAAACAATGTTGTATCCTTAAAGAGAGTTTCTATGAATGTACATCTCTCGAAGAAGTCACGTTGAATGACGATATAGGAAAAATCCAAAAAGGCGCATTTGATAAATGTACCGCCTTGAAGACCATCAACGTGCCAGCCAATATGGGTGCTTATTATAAAAAACGCCTGCCAAAAGAATTGCGTGACTTCATCGTGGAATTACCGGCAGAAGGAATCTCGTGATATATGAACGGCAGAATGATTTAGAAAGGTTTTAAAACAGATTTTGAAAGATTTTGAGCGAAGTCCTCATTGCCATAAGGCAAACAAGCTGATGATATAAAAGTTTTTTATATAGAAGCGACCCAAACATAACGGGTAAACAAATTTTTTAATATATCAAAACTATGAACTATTGTATTCACTATAAACTGAGAAATCCAGACACGATGGAATACTCTTTCAACCATTCGGGCGAACTGGATGAAGCATTACAACTTATGAAATCACAACTGGGGGAAAGCCAGTGGAATAGAGTCGAATTCCTTGAGGTAAGTGAAGGAGAATGTGGATGGCCTATAAAGGAAACACCTAAGAATTTCCAAAAGATCGAAGCACTTCAACAACAATCTCAGAAAGAAACCGTCCCTCCATTTCACGACGCACATTGTCCAGAAGGGGTGATAGCCATTGACCTCGGCCTGCCCTCTGGCACGAAGTGGGCCTCCTGCAATGTAGGGGCAAATATGCCAGAGGAATTCGGTGACTATTATGCTTGGGGTGCTACAGAAGTATCGAGCGAGGGCTTGAATGAGGACTATCTTAGTTCTAACATTTGTGGTACGCAACATGACGTAGCACATATGAAATGGGGGGGAGAATGGAGGATGCCAAATTATGCCCAAATTCTGGAATTAATTGACAATTGCACCCATGAATGGACAAAACTCAACGAGGTCAAGGGGAGCAAGTTCACTGGTCTCAACGGCAACAGTATATTTTTGCCTGCTGCAGGACCCAAATTACCTGGTTTGAGGAGTTTTTATTGGTCTGGATCATATGATAAGATAAAAAAAGATCCAAACTGTTTATTCTTGAGCAGAGGTGAAACAGTTTTGAAACCATATTGGAAAATAGGAACCGTGCGTCCTGTAATATGTGGAAACGAGCCAGAACTTGTAATATGTGGAAACGAGCCAGAACTTGTAATATGTGAAAACAAACCATTAGAAAAGGATGAGGTTAGTGCAATTATCGATAATCTCATAGCCAATATGGTTTTTGTGGAAGGTGGTTTCTTCAGGATGACTGGGCGAAAGACAATATTGTCCTCTTTCTTCATTGGTCGTTACGTGGTGACTCAGGAAGAATGGACGGCTGTAATGGGTATAAACCCGTCATCTGTTAAGGGCGCAAAACTCCCTGTGACGAACGTCAGTTGGGAAAATTGTCAGGAGTTCATTAGCAAACTCAATGCCATGACAGGCAAGGCTTTCAGATTGCCCACAGAGGCGGAGTGGGAGTACGCCGCTATTGGCGGCAACAAAAGGACTAATCCAAACATCATTTACTACAACTACGCTGGCAGCAACAATCTCGACTCCGTGGCGTGGTATAATGACAACAGCGAAAACAAGCCCCATGATGTGGGTCAGAAATCCCCCAACCAACTGGGGCTATATGATATGTCTGGTAACGTATGGGAATGGTGTAGTGATTATCAATATGAAATAAATGCACAACAGTATCAGCACAAGACGAGCCGCACACAAATCAACCCGAAAGGCCCCAAATCAGGCAAAGAGCGCCTGCAACGTGGGGGAAGTTTCAGCACGATTGCGGATTTTTGCAGGGTTTACTTGTACCATTCGTGGAGTAACACTCCTGATGCCAGATGCCGGGATCTCGGCTTCCGCCTCGCACTATAGTTCATCCTTTTGAAAAAAGAGACATTCGCGAATACTACTGCAGAAAAGCAACATCCTCTTTCTGATGACACAAAATCATTGGATGGAAAAAAACAAAAGAGAAAGCCGAATCGCTTAAAAGGACGTAGGCATAGGACACTATTAAAGTAAGAAAATTATGGGAAATAATATATCAGACAAAGACCTTGAAGTCTTGATGAAAAAGGCTGAGAGTGGCGATGCCGAAGCACAAACTCAACTTGGTTATTATCATCGTGGAACAGGAGATGAAAGACAAGCAATGGCATGGTTCACCAAAGCAGCAAACCAAGGTAATTTGGATGCACAATGTGAACAGGCATTGTATTACATCAGAGTGGGAGGAAAGAAGTTTGTTCAAAAAGCCATTGAATGCATTAACAAAGCAGTAAGCCAAGGCTCGCCAAAGGCATTAGACTTATTGGGACAAGTTTACGAGGCTGGCAAGGGCGTAAAAATGAATAAAAAAAGGGCGTTGGAATGTTATGCCGGTGCTGCAGAAAAGGGATATGTCTCATCGTATTTTAACGCGGGAAAAATTGAAGATGAACCAGAGAAAGCAATTGAGTGGTTCTCTAAGGGTGCTGAATTAGGTGATAGAAGGTGCATTTTAGAAATGGCTGATAAATATTTCAACGGAGATGGCGTAGAGCAGGATTACGAGAAATCTAAAGCACTTTATAAGAAAATAGGAGCCATAAAGGTATTCAACCAAATGTTGCCTAAAAAGATGAAACATTTGGCTGATAATAGTGAAGATGAAAAGTATGAAAAGGAAATCATCGAACTGATGAAAGGCCATGGCTTGAAAGAGTTATTACTTCAGAT
>JAFZAE010000267.1 GCA_017548385.1 Prevotella sp. | reverse complement strand
GCTCGCAATGTTCAATGTTCAATGTTCAATATTCAATGAGGCTAAGGCGCAGACGGAGCCGGAAGCTTTCTACATCTACCAGAACGACGGCCACTTCGACGGCTTCTTCTACGACGAAGTGGAGAAAATCAGCTATTCCCGCTTCGACACGCTGGGGGTGGAACACGACGACTTCATCTCCCAGGAGATTGTCACCGCCGATTCCACCTACCGTATCATGCTCTCCGCCATCGACTCTATAGGATTCCAGCAGCCGGAGGTTATATTCAATCCAGATGTCAAAAATTTACCATACGACTATGAAGGAGTCTATGGTTATCTCTGTGGTTACGATTTGGACAACGATGCCTTCTACGTCTATTCCTGGATTCCGGAAAACAGACTGCCAAAGATTGGCGACGTGTACAAGTATGATGGCGATACTATGGTTTATCTGGAAAGTTTGGAATCCACTTGGGCAGGAAAAGTGGTCAGCATCACTTTGGATCAGTACAACGACATGGAAGTGTATAAGGTGCAATGCAAGTTCATCGAGGACATCTCCGACATCATTAAACAGCTCATCCTGGTGGAGGAATACAGCCAAAACAATGGGAATGTGTATTATCGACGGGTGGCAGGAATGCCTGAGCTGAACGTTGGACAGAAACCCCGAAAAGCTTCTGGCGAATTCACCGGCGACATCTTCAGTTTCTCCATCAACGCCCATATCCCCATCGCATCCGAAGACTATGATGTCAGCATCGACCCCACCATCGAGGCCAGCCTCAACCTGAAGGCTGTATGGAAAATCCCCATTTTCGGCAGCAAGTACATCGGCATTACCACCACGCTCAACTGTGCCGCGTCCGTAGCTTTAAGCCTTAGCGGCAAAATAGCGGAATTCGGAACATCAGGGGTAGGGGGCGTCTTGGGCCAGATTCCCATACCTGCCACATGCCCATTGTTCGTTTTGGACGTGGTTCCGGACGTGTTCTTCGGGGGTGAGGCAAACGTGAAACTATCGGTCACATCGCCTAAAGTGAGCACGTCGCTTTGGCAGAAATGGGAAATCGTTGACTGGTGGCCGAGGTTCAGCATGGGATTCGGCAAGTCGAAGGATAACAACGAAACGCCAAAGAATCCTCCTTCGCAATACAACCCCGAAAAGACGGTAGAGTTCAGTGGCTATGTGCAGGCCGGCCTGGAATTCCCCATGAAACTGAAAAGTCTGCCACTGCTCAAGAAAATCTTCAACTCGGAGCTTGGTGGCACAGTGGATATGGGACCGAAGCTGTCGGCCAAATTGTCCATCAATTACAGCGACAAGGAAAACATATACGACATCATGAAGAACTCTTCGTTAACCTTCGGGCTGCTCGATGCCGATTACAAGATAGAGGCCAAGGTGAAGACACTGCTCTCGGGCGAGAAGAAATGGACCGTGCTCGATGGTACGCTCAACGTGTTGCCCAGCATAGAATGTGCCTTCGCGCCAGAGTTCGGACAATGCGAGGAATACTACGAAGAGCGGATTACGGACGATGGGTTCCGCAATGCCCGCATCTTCGCTTTCGAACCCACAGGCAATGTCGTCAAGCCAATGGAAATTGGTGTGATGTTGGAAAAATATTTTTTTGATGATGGTGTCGAACGTTGGTCTCCATATAAAAGCCAAAAGCGCCTCGCAAAATACTACCAACTGGAATTGCTGGACGGCCACGACAGGAGTACGTGGCCCAAGTTCGTGATGCCACGGGGTGTCGAATCAGGAAGGTATCGTGTCAGGCCATTCATCAACTTTGCCGGTGTCTTCTCTTCCGACAATTACGAAGAGGCTTTGGCCAATCCCACATACGAATTCTATCACGGAGCCAAACTCGCCATAGAAAACGACCAGTTGCTCGTCAATTATGACGGAACAACCAAGCAGTCGGCCACCGCATCCGGAAATTGCGACACCCTCTTGGACCTTCCCAACTATCTGCAGGCAACGGGCAGCAAAGGGGACTTCAACATCAGTTCTGTTCCTGATGCGTTCATCGAAACAAGCGGAAAGAACTACCATCCCACCGATACGATTGTCTCCTCGTATCTCATCAAGGGGCAAGCCACTATCGACGACGAAACATTTACTGTCTTTCCTACAGAAATCATGAACGGGACCATTGAACCAAAAAGCTTCTATGTCAATCACTTGCCGAACAAGACAGAGGCCCCCGTGGCCTGCACCTGTTCATACATTTACGCGGAGGTAGTTGATAATGAAGGTGTTAAAAAATCCCATAGTTTTCGAAGCGACAAATTCACCAATAAGGATTTCTCCGTGACAAGAGTAGGCGACACTTGGCATTGCACGCTTAATATAAATGCGTACGAAGAAAATATGGACTATTATGGTTATCGTGCAAACCTTGATGCCACTTTCTCATTTTCATTTGATTTGGCACCTGCTGGAGACAGGAAAGTAGCCCGTGAAAATGCAACAATGAATGCTACATACAAATATATCTGCTATAATAAAGATGGAGAATATAAAAAGACAGACACATATTCCTCAACATTAAACATGTATAATGGAAATTTAAGTATTAGCAAGGATGGAGGCATTAGTGTTTGTGTGTACGGTGGTCAGACGAATTTGAGTGACGGAAATGGGCTTTCGGGAGCGATTGATGGTGTCTCTGTGTGTTTCCAGGAATATGTGGATGCCCATCCCGAACTGGAATTCATCTATTAGATATAACAGGAAGATGCCTTGAATCATACAAATGAGGGTGTACCGAAAAGCACTTCGTGTTAGTTTTTGCGTCACAAACTG
>JAFZAE010000266.1 GCA_017548385.1 Prevotella sp. | reverse complement strand
TCAATGAAAAGACTAATTTGAGAACTGTGGTTCTAGGTTCTTCTGTGGTATGGATTGGCAGTAATGCGTTTAGAAGAACTGGCTTGACCAGTTGTAACTTTCCGGCAAGTCTGAAGGTGATTGGCAGTGAGTCTTTTGATAAATCAGGTTTGCCAGCAGTAGATCTCAGCGCATGCACATCTCTTGTAGCCATCAAATACGAGGCCTTTGAAGGTACCTCTACTATTCAATCTGTCACATTCCCTGCAGGAAGCAGCTTTACCTTCCTTGGTAATGATGCTTTTAAGGAACTTACCAGTTTAACCAGCGTGGATATGCAGATGTGTACAGGCATCACGGAATTCCAGAGCAAAATGAATGATGGGTCAACTTTCAAGACTTTCTATGGATGTACTGGTCTTAAGACCGTCATACTTCCTCCCAATCTGACTGCAGTACCTGATGACGGTGGCATGGGTGTGTTCAATGGATGCGGTAATATTGAAACATTGACGTTTACAGGTACACCTGTCTATGATGGCTGCACACTCACAAACCCATGTACTATTGGAGATAAGGCTTTCCAGTTTAACCGCAGTCTTAGTTCAATCACCCTTTCCAAGAATATTTCATACATTGGTGAAAAGGCATTCCAGGCTGCTGCCATTACAGAAATTAGCATTCCCGCTTCAATGGAGGAACTTGCTAAACACTGTTTCTATGGCTGTACAAAATTGACCACTGTCATCTTCGAGGAATTTGACAAGCAATATGGGACCTGCGATGGTGCAGTCACACAAGTCGCCGGTGCTCAAGGCGAGGGAGGTCAAGGTCAGGGTGCATTCGAGGAGTGCCAGGCTATTACTGATGTTTACATCAATACTATGGCTGAGCTAGATTGTATTAACAACGCTTTCGATCAGGATATCTCATGGGGAGCTGGTGATGCTGGTGCTAATTTCGCCACCCTTCATTTCCCGAAAGAGAAGACAGAGCATTATGTCAACCTCTCACATTATCTGACTGACGCAATTGTTACTGACCCGGGATTGTTCCATGACTGGTTGGAGGACCATTATAAGCAGGCTATTATACCTCACAAGAATGGCTGGTATGAGTTTATCAATTCCGGTCCTACTACTCCGGAAGATGGTCCCGTATATCAGGATATCATTCTCCGCACATTCAGCGATTGGGATTATGCGTATCTTGTTCCCCAAGGTATCAGGGCTTACGTGGTCAACAAGATTGAGCTGTTAAATGACGGCAATTACGAAGTTTCTCTGCAGCGACTCAATGTCATTCCTAAAAAGACTGGTGTAATCCTTTACGGACATCCCAATGGCAGAACACAGGGTGGTAAACCCGCTTTGGTCCTGACCCCAGTGAAATTCTTGGAAACAGGCGATCCACTTTATGATCAAAAATATAATGATGCTGGCGAGTTAATTGATTGTGACATTGTATACAATGAAGATGGCACAATGGTACCACAGGACACATACAGGGGGCCAGACCAGGGTGCTGCTCTCTGCCGTGCCAACTGGACTAATCTTGATGAAGCTCACATGATTTACAAGAACTATCTGGAGCCTATCATCACTGCTGACGGTTCACGTGTCGCCATCAAGCCATACGAGACAGTGAAGGTGGGTGGTAAAACAAAAACCACATTCCGCAACTTCGGATTAGGTCGATACACCAGCACCGATTATTATAAGAATGATGAATCTTCATTGAACGATGAAACAAATTATGTGGGATTCTTCCGTATGAAACCACGGGAATACGATAGCGGATACGCATACTTGCGCTTGAGGGCAGATGTGGACGAAGATGGACATACTCTCCCATATACCAACCCAGAGACAGAAGAAGTGTATGCTGCGGAATTCCCAGTAGCCAGCAGCGGTGAAATCCTTGTCAAAAAAGATGAGCCAGCCGTAGATGTGGACAATCATGTTTATCCATATTATTGGGAAGTCATGATTAAAGATGGAATACCTTATGATGCACGAGCAAATGTAGGAAATGAAACTTATAACCCCAAACGCTGGTGGGATGATAAAGCTAAACCTATAGCATTTACTTGGGAGGAATACTCACTGAGCTGGGGTGACCGCACCAAAGCATTGAATGACCAATCTGCTTTGAAGTATTTCGGTGAGCTGGAAGAGGATGCCGATGGTATGGCTAAGGTTGTGATTCCTGCTGACGATGTTCAGGATGTTTACTACACACTGCAAGGTGTTCGTGTAACCAATCCTACCAAGGGTGTTTACATTCTCAACGGCAAGAAAGTGATTGTTAAATAATCTCAAAGTAATATTAAGAAAAATGAAAATGATTTATAAAGCTCCAGAGAGTGAAGTTTGTGTTTTAAGCGTCCCCGCATCCCTTCTTCAGGGTGATGACCTTGTTGATAATTCAGGTGAAATTGGTAATGGTGACGATGGACCAGGTATCTTGTCCAATGAGACTGTTTTTGAGGATGATGAGTTGCCAGGTGCCAATAAACCTAGCCTCTGGGAAGATTAACACTTGACCTCAAGGACTTTAGATAGCATTTTTGAGTCCTCTATATAGAGTGAAAGCCTATAGACCAATGCCTATAGGCTTTAACTCTGTATATTACCGTTGAGTCAATTTGTTAAGGGATTAGTAGCAAGGGCATACTTGATTTGTGCCCCACAAAGCCGGGAACCGCAAACGGATGATGGTCATAATCGACGTTTCGCACACCATCATATTGCAAAAGAAAAACATGAATGTGTGCGCTAATGATGCGGACAACGGCGGCCTGCAAGGCCAACGAGCACTTAGCCCAGGGCAACGCCCTGTGGTTATAAAGTGAGTGGATATATTCGCCCTGTAAGGGCAAAAGAAAACTCCCTCTACTCTTTGACTCCGTAGAATTATAGCATCCACAAGAATGATAAAAAAGTTTTTTATACTGAGCACTATGCTCTTGATTGCCATTTGTTCCAGTGCATCCACACCTTATTGCGTATTGTCGGGTAGTACCCTGACATTCTATTATGACGACCTGATGTCGTCGAGGTCGGGCACAAAATACGACTTGGTGTATAGCAATGATCAGCCCAAGTGGGTAGCCAAGGCGTCCTCGGTAACGAGTGTTGTTTTTGACCCCTCATTTGTCGATGCACGTCCAACGGATGGTTCCTGCTGGTTCTACAACATGAGCAAACTGACTTCCATTCAGGGATTGACCAACCTCAATACATCTGAAATGACATCGATGGCAAGTATGTTCTACAAGTGTTCAAGCCTGACATCTCTCGACCTGAGCAGTTTCGACACTCAGAATGTGAATAATATGGCGGGTATGTTCTATAACTGTTCTAAACTCACCCAACTGAATATCGGGAATTTCAAGACAGGCAAAGTTGTCCGAATGAATGGTATGTTCAGTGGATGTTCCAGTCTTACGTCACTGAATGTCAGCAATTGGGACGTATCCCATGTGGAAACAATGAATGTCATGTTCCGTAGCTGCAATAATCTTACCACACTTGATGTAAGCAATTGGAACACCAGTGCCTTGCTTAACATCGGATATATGTTCTATCAATGTAATGAACTGCAAACGATTGATGTCAGCGATTGGGATGTTTCAAATGTGGCCAATTGCCATTATGCATTCTTTGGCTGCACAAACGTCAAGCAACTTGATGTCAGCAATTGGAATACACCGCAATTTGTGGATACCTCATATATGTTTTTCAACTGTACCAGTGTAAAAACGCTTGATGTGAGCAACTGGGATATGTCTGCTGTTTATTCTACAGACAATATGTTCAACAATTGCACCAGCCTCACTACTCTCAATATGACTGGATGGGTGACAGACAACTTGGAGGAAATGTCTAAAATGTTCAGTGACTGTTCCAGCCTGACGACAGTTGACGTAAGCCACTTCAATACCTCCCGCATCACAAACATGACCTCACTTTTCAACAACTGCTCCAGCTTGACAAGTGTGGATGTCAGCAATTGGGATGTGTCAAAGGTCACCGATATATCGTATATGTTCCATAATTGCAAGAATCTGACATCCATTAATGTAGCCAATTGGAACACTGGTAAAGTTAATAATATGATTTCTTTGTTTGATGGTTGTTCTTCTTTGGAGGAACTTGACCTGAGCAAATGGACTGTGAAGAATGCTCAATATGGTTATTCGATGTTTTATAATTGCTCCAAACTGGCAAAACTGAGTGTTCCTGCATCCATGGAATCCCTGCAAACATCGGCTTGCTCAGGTGTGGGAACAACTGCGAAGCCTTGTCTGCTCATCGTTCCGTCAGATTTTACCTTCGACCCAGAATTAGACACTACTGGTGATTATTTCCTTTGGTGTTCAGGATATTTTAAACTTCAGAGAAAGTATTATATGGGTGATGTCAACCACGATGGTATTGTCAACATCACGGATGTCGTTATGTGTGTTGACTTTGTCCTTGGTGACGTACCAGGCAACTTCTTTGAAGACCGCGCTGACATGAATGGCGACGGCATCGTCAACATCACGGATGTCGTCATCATGGTCGACACCGTCCTCGATGCTATCCCATTGACGTATTAGTCTAGCAGAATAACTATACAATCATGGTAAGGGGAATGTAACTCCCTGTAATTTCTGATAAAAACACGAATCGACCAAATTCACATTAATCTTTCGTGAAATTCGGTCGATTCGTGTTCTTGTTGTATTATTGGTGGACATATACGGGGTATGTCCCTACAGGCGTCGGTAGAAGTAATCTCTCACTTCTCACCTCTAAATTATCTTCGGCACGCGGGCGAGACCATTCTGTAGGTCTTCCTCAGTAAGGTCGTAGTTGCGCAGATCGCCGTTGATGTACTGGTCGTAGGCAGTCATGTCGATGAGGCCGTGGCCGCTGAGGTTGAAGAGGATAACTTTCTCTTCACCCGTCTCCTTGCACTTCTTTGCCTCACGGATGGTGGCAGCGATGGCATGGCAGCTCTCAGGTGCTGGGATGATACCCTCGGTGCGGCTGAAGAGGATACCTGCCTCGAAGGTTTCCAACTGTGGAATATCCACACCTTTCATATAACCGTCTTTGATGAGCTGACTCACAATCATACCTGCACCATGGTAGCGCAGACCACCGGCATGGATGTTGGCTGGCTTGAAGTCATGACCAAGAGTGTACATGGGCAGCAGCGGTGTGTAACCGGCCTCGTCGCCAAAGTCGTACTCAAAGCGACCACGTGTCAGTTTCGGACAACTGTTAGGCTCTGCTGCGATAAACTCCGTATTCTTTTCACCAGTAAAATTATGACGCATGAAGGGGAAGGCTATACCACCAAAGTTGGAACCACCGCCAAAGCAGGCAATCACCATGTCGGGATATTCCCCTGCCATTTCCATCTGTTTCTCTGCCTCCAAACCGATGATGGACTGATGCAGAGACACGTGGTTGAGCACTGAACCTAAGGTGTATTTGCAGTTAGGAGTAGTGGTGGCGAGTTCGACAGCTTCGGAAATGGCTGTGCCCAGTGAACCTGGATAAAGTGGGTCGCGGGTGATAATGTCCTTACCGGCACGTGTCGACATCGAAGGAGAACCTTCTACAGTAGCACCAAAGGTGCGCATGATGAGCGAGCGGTATGGCTTCTGCTGCATGGAGATCTTCACCTGATAGACAGCACACTCCAAGCCAAACACCTTGGCGGCATAACTCAGGGCTGCACCCCATTGTCCGGCTCCTGTCTCGGTAGTGACATTCGTCACACCCTCCTGCTTGCAGTAGTAACACTGTGCCAGGGCTGAGTTGATCTTATGCGAACCTAAGGGGTTGACACTCTCGTTCTTGAAATAGATATGGGCGGGTGTTCCCAATGCCTCTTCCAAGGCATAGGCACGCACCAAGGGTGTCGAGCGATAGTATTTGTACATCTCGAGCACCTGCTCAGGAATGTCAATCCAAGCATGTTCGGTGTCAAGTTCCTGACGGGAGCACTCCAGAGAGAAGATATGTGCTAAATCCTCTGCCGAGAGTGGCTCGTGGGTCGCGGGATGAATAGGGGGCAGTGGCTTGTTTGGCATCTCTGCCTGAATGTTATACCACTGTGTGGGCAGGTCTTGCTCCTGCAAGATAAAACGTTTTTGCTTGCTCATAAAATATAAATATGGTTAATTGTTGCAATTTTTCCCTTTTAGCTTGCAAAATTACACAAAAATATGGAAAATCATCGCATTTTGAAAGATTATTTTATAGTCCACGTTAAAAAGTGATTAGTCGTAGGGACATACCCCGTGTATGTCCGAAATAACCATTTGTACCCGCAAACAATTCTTAAAATGCGGACATACACGGGGTATGTCCCTACATTGAATATCAAGTTGACAAGAAACAAGTTGACAAGAGAGGTGAGAGATTACCTTGTGAGCAACAAATCATATCTCTCACCTCTTACCTCTCACCCATCACCCCTAATAATTTTATCGCGATAAAATTCTTATCTCATCGCAAAGTAGCGGCCATCCTGGG
>JAFZAE010000265.1 GCA_017548385.1 Prevotella sp. | reverse complement strand
GATGCCAGCATCTTCCACTGTCTCCAGACGTTTCCATTCAATCTCGGAGATATGTAGCAGACCATCCTTGCCTGGCAGAATCTCTACGAAGCAGCCGTAAGGCATGATGGAACGAACGGTACCTTCATAAACCTCGCCCACCTCGGGGATAGCCACGATAGCCTTGATTTTGGCAACAGCAGCGTCGATGCTCTCCTTGTCGGGAGCGCTGACCTGTACCTTGCCCACACCATCCTCTTCGTCGATGGTGATGGTAGAACCAGTGTCTTCCTGCATTTGCTGGATAATCTTTCCACCTGGGCCAATGACAGCACCAATAAACTCTTTCGGAATTTCGAAGGCTACGATGCGAGGCACATGAGGCTTGAGATCGGGACGTGGTTCGCTGATGGTTTCAGTTATCTTGCCCAGAATATGCTCACGGCCTTCCTTGGCCTGCATGAGCGCCTTCTCCAGGATGTCGAAGCTCAGTCCGTCGCACTTGATATCCATCTGTGTGGCAGTAAGGCCATCGATGGTACCTGTGGTCTTGAAGTCCATGTCGCCTAGATGGTCCTCGTCACCGAGGATATCACTCAGCACGGCATATTTGTCCTCGCCTGGGTTCTTGATCAGACCCATGGCAATTCCGCTCACAGGTTTCTTGATAGGTACACCTGCATCCATGAGTGCCAGCGTGCCGGCACAGACAGTAGCCATGGATGAGGAACCATTGCTCTCCAATATCTGACTTACTACACGTACGGTATAAGGGAAGTCGGTTGGCACCATATCCTTTAAGGCGCGCCATGCCAGATGTCCATGACCTATCTCGCGGCGACCTACAGAGCGCTGTGCTTTGGCCTCACCTGTACAGAACGGTGGGAAATTATAGTGCAGCAGGAAACGCATATATCCCTTGTCGAGCACGTCATCTACCAGTTTCTCATCGAGTTTAGTGCCTAAGGTTACTGTGGTGAGCGACTGTGTCTCGCCACGGGTGAAGATAGAACTGCCATGAGGCATTGGAAGTGGGGACACCTCGCACCAGATGGGACGGATTTCGTTGGTCTTGCGGCCATCGAGGCGGATACCCTCGTCGAGAATGCAGCGACGCATGGCATCGCGCATTACATCGTGGTAGTAGCGGTCCATCAAAGCCTCTATATCTTCGCGGGTAAGAGCATCCTCTTCTTTTTCTGCGGTTTCATCACCTTTAGCGTCTAACTCAGCGAAATATTTCTCCTTAAAGTCATCAAGAATCTTATCGAATGCCTCGGCGCGGGCATGTTTCTCCAAAGCCTGCTTCGTCACGTCGTAGGCTGGCTGGTAGAGTTCCTTGTTCATGCGCTCGCGAAGATTTTCGTCGTTCACTTCGTGGCAGTATTCACGCTTCACGTCGGTGCCAAGTTCCTTGGAAAGTTCATTCTGCAATTCGCACATGGGGCGAATGGCATCCATTGCCACTTTCAAGGCTCCGAGCAAATCTTGCTCAGTCACCTCTTTCATCTCACCTTCCACCATCATGATGTTGTCGGCAGAAGCACCAACCATGATGTCCATGTCGGCGTTTTTCATCTGCTCGAAGGTAGGATCAACAATATACTCACCATTGATGCGTGCAACGCGAACCTCTGAGATAGGGCACTCAAAAGGAATATCTGAACAAGCCAGGGCGGCTGAGGCGGCAAATCCGGCCAATGCGTCGGGTTGGTCGACTCCGTCGGCAGATAGCAACATCACGTTGACATAAACCTCGGCGTGATAATTCGACGGGAACAAGGGGCGTAGCACACGGTCGACAAGTCTCGAAGTGAGAATCTCGTTGTCGCTGGGCTTACCCTCGCGCTTAGTGAATCCGCCCGGGAAACGTCCAGCGGCGGCATACTGTTCTCTGTAGTCAACCTGCAAAGGCATAAAATCTGTACCGGGAACGGCATCTTTTGCGGCACAAACAGTGGCCAACAGGACGGTGTTGCCCATACGGAGCATCACGCTGCCATCGGCTTGCTTTGCCACTTTCCCGGTCTCAATGCTGATGCTTCTTCCATCAGGCAATGATACTGTTTTCGTAATTACGTTCATCTAAAAACTTTGTTGTTTTGATACATCTAATAATGTTACATCTAAAAAATTGCCGCAAAGTTACTCAAAAAAAAGGAATTGAGGAAAAAAACTTGCCCTAAATCAATATAAAATACAAAAAGTTAACTTTTTAACAAATTACCCATAACTATATTGAATATTTTACGTATTTTTGCAACGCAGAAACCATAAAAACGGTATTTAGTACTTTTTTTAATTAAATTTTTTTAAGACATGCAGAAAAGATTTCTCTTTCTGATTGCCATGATGATGATGGTCACTACCACCATTATGGCACAAGTTACCACTTCAAGTATGAGTGGTAAGGTCACTGAGGGTAGCGAAAACGGCGAACCCGTCATCGGTGCCTCTGTGTTGGCTGTACACGAGCCATCCGGCACACGTTATACCGCAGTGACAAACATTGATGGCCGATTCAATATTCAAGGTATGCGTACCGGTGGGCCGTATGCCGTGACCGTGAGATACGTCGGCTATCGAGACAAGACACTTAGCGGTATCACTTTGCAGCTGGCCGAGACCTACGACCTCAACGTGTGGATTTCGGAGGATGCCAACGAACTCTCTGAGGTGGTGGTTACAGGAAAAGCCTCTAAATTCTCTGTTGAGAAGATGGGTGCATCGACCAACATCAACAATGCCCAAATCAGGGCACTGCCTACCGTGACGCGTAATATCACCGACCTCACCCGCCTTTCTCCATATGGAGGTAATGGTATGACTTTTGGCGGCTTTGACGGACGTTCCGCTACGTTTAGTGTCGATGGCGCCAGTTTCAACAACGACTTTGGTCTGAGTTCCAATCTCCCTGGTGGTGGTAACCCCATTTCCATCGAGGCCATTGAGGAGGCTCAGGTGGCTATCTCACCTTTTGACGTACGCGAGACCGACTTCATTGGTGGTAAACTCAACACCGTGACAAAATCGGGAACGAACACTTTCAAGGGAAGTGCCTATATCTATCATCGCAATGAGAATATGCAAGGTGACGCTATCGATCGCGTGCAAATTCCTAGTGCAAGGGATAAAGACCGCCATACAACCTACGGCTTCACCCTTGGAGGTCCTATCATCAAAAACAAACT
>JAFZAE010000030.1 GCA_017548385.1 Prevotella sp. | reverse complement strand
GGGAGTTTGGGAGTGTAGGAGTTTGGGTTGAGGGGTGAGGAGTTATATATGGGAGTTATATATGGGAGTTATACAGAGGAGTTAAGATGGGCCAAATGCTTTATATATCACCCATTCATCCAATGATATGGTACTGGCTTTTTAACTCCCCCTTATAACTCCAAATTATAACTACATCTTTTAACTCCAAAAACTGCAGTGAATTATTGGAACAATGCGTTGACGATGTCGATTTCGGTCCACTCGAGGGTATTGCGGTCCATGAGTCCCATCCACCACAGTCCGGTGGTGTTGTACTGCTGGAATTTTTGCTTCATGTACTGTGTGTATTTCACGCGCTCGGCCATGGACACATGAGAACCACCGGCAGCGAACTCACCGAAGATGTACGGCAGACCGAAATCGCCATTGAATCGTTTATCCACACGTGCGAAGATGTCGTCGATTTCTTTCTTGGCATCGTCGTTGAACATATAGATATAATAACTCTCGGCATTGGGATCATCGGAGTCGTTGCAGAACCAGTAGGGGTCATAGCTATGGACTGAACACAGAATGTGATTGGGATGCACATCCCTCGGAGCCTGCATACCTGCGAGTTTCTCCGCCGTGCTTCCAGCACCGTAGGGGTTAACCAATAGGTTGCGATACTCGTTGTTGCCACCTGTGGCACGCACCACATCGACGAAGTCCTGTTCAAGGAGGTTGATAGCCTCATAGCATGAGGGGTCGGATGGATTTCCCCACTCCCCTTTCTTGCTGAGAATCTCGTTGACAGCCTCGAATACGAGACGGTCGTCATACCCCTTGAAGTGGTTGGCAATCTGAGTCCACAGATGCTTGAACTTTGCACTAATCTGCGGGTAGGTCTCGAGGTCGGCCAACAGCCAATGTGCGCCGTCGCCACGGTTAGGATCGTACTCACTGGCATCGTGATGCACATTAAGTATGCAGTAGCATCCGGCCTTGAGCACCATATCCACCACCTCCTGCACACGGTTCATCCAAAGAGGATCTACATTTCCATCTGCATCCATGTGTGGGAACCATGTCACCGGCACACGGATGACATTGAAGCCCTTGGCAGCGATGGCGTCGATGATTTCCTGTGTCGTGAGGGGTTGTCCCCAACAGGTTTCCCAGTCGGCGATGGTCTGTGGGTTGAACCACTGCTGCACACTTGGATTGGTGATGTCGTGGTTGGCCTCCAAGGTATTTCCAAGGTTATAGCCATACTTCAGTTTCTCTACAAAAGTAAAGGCACTCATAAACGGGTCGTTGGGATCTGTGCCAATGCCGTTTTGGGTGATATTGACGGTTTTGGAAACACCACCTGAACGGAAGGTGATGACTGTGCTACGGGCACCGCTCTCGTTCTTATCGACCTCTATCTTATTGTACGACATTTTGTTGGCGTAGCCATATCCAGCATGCACGGCGAGATGGCACCAAGACTCATCGCCTACTTCGGCGGTCCATTCCCCGTCGGTGTTGATGGCAATCATGGTGTTTCCCTTGCCGAGAGAGAAGTTGATGTCGCTCACGGGAGCATCATCTCTCAGAATCTCCATCATCGAGGCATTGCCCGTGCGAAGGCCATTATCGTAATTATTCTCAACATCGCTGCAACTGTATAGTCCAAGAACCGCAAGCAGCAGTGTGCAGACGACGGTTATCTGTTTTTTATTCATTATTTTTGGGTTTTGAGGTTATGAGGTTATAAGGGCAAGCAAAGCAACCTTTTAACCTCACAACCTAATTATTTTTTCACATAAATGATTCGCACATTGTCGATGCAGACATCAATACGTCCGCGTGCCGTGCCCTGGTTGATGGACTGGATGCGGAACTGGTTGATGCCGTCGGCCACGAGATCCTGATAAGTCTTGCCCTTATACTTGCCGAAAGCGCTGATGGGCAGAACGTGGCGGTACCACTTGCCTACGGGTGCGTTACCATCGATGTCAGCCAGAATCTTCATCGGATTGGAGAAAGTATTGGGATAATCAATCCACTCGAAGTTGTCGTACTGGTTGTCGTTCTCCACAGGATCCTCATTGTCGGCCTGTAGGAAATACCTGAGATAGCCAGTAAACACGCCATTGTTGTAGTCGGAGTTGTTGTTGAACACCTCCATGGCAAGATACACATCATCGGTTGAAGTGTCGGCGGGGATGATATTGAAACCAGGCAGCGAGAACTTATTGCCATCCCAGTCCTTACGGAAGTAAATCATCTTTCCCCACCACTGCTGTGCCTCACTGCCCACAAACAGATGGGCAAAAAAGCCGTCGGAGCTATAGGGAGGTTCATCCTCGTCCTCTGCCATCTCGAATTCGCAATTAGGACTCCATCCGTTGTCTATGGCATCGCCATCGAAGTTAGTCAACAGTGTGGTATAATCACAGAAAGGTATTGAGCCAGAACCGCCCGGCGTAGTGACAAAGAGCAGAGGATCCTCGTTTCTCGACGGCATTTTGGGCATGACGAAAGTAATCTCGTCCTCACTCTCAGAGACGGTAAACTGTCTCTTTGAAAGGGTCACATCGCCAAATCCAATACTCTCCACCTGCACGAACTCACGTCCGGTGATGGTGACAACCTCTCCCGGCACGGGCATGTCGGATGAGATACCAAGGAGCACCGGCTGTCCTGGCAAAGCCGAGAAAGGAATATACGTAGAACCCGTGGCGCACTGGATGACAAGCGTGCCAGTCTGGTAGGGAATATTAGGCAGAGTCACGCTCAACTGCGAAGTCGTCTCGAAAGCGTTGTTCTTGGGATTACGGTGATGGTCACTGAGGACAAGCTCATAACTGGCGGCATCCACCTGATTTCCTCCGATGGTCTCCCACTTGGTGGTGTCGAGCTGCTCGGCAGAGATGTCGGTGAAGTAGATTCGCTCAATATCCACAAGGTTGAGACCATAGACATTGAGCACATCGCCGGCCTTGCGGGGATATTCACCCTGTATGCGCTGGATGGAAGGCCAAGGCGCAGTAATCTTGAAAGAATAGACGGCTGTGCCATGCGTGGTCTCAAGGCGAATCTCATCCTTAAGACTGCTGTCGAATGCTGTGAGAATCAGTCCGTCGTCCTCCGAAGGAATACGGATGATGACACTGTGGTCGGTATTCATTGTGGGGTTGAAATACACCTGCTGGTCGTTGATGAACGCTTTCTGCACATCGCTGAGGTTGTTGCCGATGACTGCGATGAGCGAACCAGGGCCAGCCTTGGTGAACGTGCTGTCGGCCTTGGCTGGGTCGCATGAGCGCACAGCAGTAATCTGTGGTGTCCCCATGCCCGCCTCGTCGTCCTTACAAGATGTGACGGAGAGGGTGACCATGGTGAGGAGCGCCACAAGCAGCAAACTGGAAAATATATTATTTTTCATTTTTTTGATGGTTTTAATAGTGGCTATAGATGCTATAGCAGCTATAGATGCTATAGTGACTATAGATATAATAGATTATTCTCCGAAATTGTATTCCTGGGGTGGCTGGTTGAAGTAGGGATTCTGGATGACATCACTCTCAGGATAAGGCATGAAGATGTTGGCCTCGCTCAAAATGATGGGCGAATAGTCGGCACCTTTTGACTCAGCCATCGCCCTGAGGTCGAAGGTATATCCCTGTTCTCGTGTTCGCACGACGGTGTTGTCAGTCTCGCTCACGCGCGTACAGTCGTTCCACATCACATTGCCGTTTTCATCATAGAAATACCAGTTGTTGGTACCCGGGAAGACACAGCGATAGCTAAAGGTCTTGTCGTCATTGATGAGTACATCGCCATTGTTGAGCATGAAAGCCCGGAACTGTTTGTTGTTGAAGAAGTCGAGCATATACTGCGGACGCCAGCGATACCAAGTAACCATGTCATACCAGTTACAATATTCGAGACAGAACTCGATGCGACGCTCACGAATCAGGTCCTCGAACGTGAACGATGTTTTGGCGGGCAATTTTGCCCTGAGCCTTGTGGCATTGAAAGCCTCCAAAGCCCGTGGGTCGCTAGTGGACATATCGTTGCCCAAAAGGGCTTCTGCCTTGATGAGATATACATCGGCCAAACGCATGATATAGGTGTTGAGTGGTGAAGCCTGCTGGGCGAGGTGTCCGTCGCAGTCGGCCTTAGACCCCACGACGCCCTTCTTGCACTGTAGCCAGTTGCGGTCGTAGGTATAACCACCCTTCTCACTCCAGATATAGCTGTAGTATCTTCCAGGTGAGAAGAAAGTACCCCGTAGGCGGAAGGAGTCGGCAGGTTCCTCATTGTAGTACTCAATCATATCAACAGAGGCATGCAGCGAACCACCCCAGCTGTTGACATCGGTGACATCGCTCCAGGCGAGGTCGGAGATAAGGTTGTTGCTGGCGGCATACTCACCGAGCAGCGGGTCAGCCCAACGCATGGCGAGCAATGTCTCCTCATTGTCATTGAACTGTGGACGGAAGAGGTCCTCGTAGTTGTCGAGCAGACGGTACTGTCCGCAGTTGATAACCTCGTCGCAGAGAGCGACCACACGTTGGAGTGTAGCCTCGTCGCGGTTGCCACCCTTGTTCCATCCGCTCTGTGCGAGCAATGCCTTGGCAAGCATAGCCTTGGCCACATAACGTGATGGATGGTAGTTGGCTCCCTTCTCAGGCAGCAGTTCAGCGGCCCGCTCAAAGTCGCGGACGACAAACTTCAGCACGCTCTCTTCTGTGGAAAGTGGTCGGATAGGCCGTTGTGTAGCCTCGACGTTATCCTCATATAGGATGACCTCGCCCCATCCACGCAGCAGGTAGAAATAGGCAGCGCCACGCATGAGCATCGCCTCACCACGGGCTTGGTTCTTGACACTTTCAGACACATCTTCAGTGGCATAGTGGTCCATATCGTAGATGGTCTGGTTGGCCATGGAGACAACCATATAGATGGACGACCAAGCATTCATCAGTTCGGTGGTCAGTCCGGTGATGGTGAAGCGGGCAAACTCGCCCTGCAGATAAGGACTCCAGGCATCATTTGCACGGAAGGAACCCATACCGACGATGGCGCGCTCATTGTAGCCGTGCCACGCATAGCCGTAAAGTGGTTCCAGTGACTTGACCACCGCCTCGTCATTGGTATAGAAATTATCGCCCACGTATCCATGTTTGGGCGGCCGGTCCAGATAGTCTTCCCCGCAGCTGGTGAATCCTAATGCGAGTGTTGCAATCAGTAGTATGGACCATATAGTGAATGAATATTTTTTCATTTTCCTTATACTTTTAGTCGGTTAGAAATTCACTTTCAGACCCACATTATATATACGTGGTGAGGGATAGCGGTAACTGTCGATACCTTGCAGGATAACACTCTGCCCGATGGAACCCAACTCTGGATCGTAACCATCGTAACCGGTAATGGTGAAGAGATTCTGCACATTGGCATAGACCTGTGCCCAGTCGAGTTGGAGAGGTTTCAGCCATTTCCTCGGCAGGTTGTAAGCTAATGAGAGGGTCTTCAGGCGGATGTAGGATCCGTCCTCAATAAAGCGGGATGAGATACGGTTGTTGTCGTTCTGACTCTCGCCGCTGACGCTGATGCGCTGTGTCTTGGCTGTCTCAGGATTGGTGACATAGACATTTGAGATGTCGTTGAGCGAACCATTCTCGTCAATCTTAGCAATCTGTGCGTAGTCGTTCACCATCTTAAGTTTGTTGCCCCATGCCGTCGGGTCGGAGTGGTTCATCTTGACACGGTTATAGACATCGTTGCCCACAGAACCGTTGAAGAAGAACGACAGTTCGAGGTCACGCCAGCGAATGACGTTGTTCAAACCAAAGGTGAAGTCGGGATTAGGATCGCCAATGTATTTACGGTCGGCCTCAGTAATTTTGTCGTCGCCGTTGACATCCTCAAACATATAGTCGCCCACCCAGATACCACGCTGTGCAATGGGATAGAGGTCGCCATTGGAGTCGGCGGGACGTGCCACAGGCAGACGGTTGCCATCTGCGTCGAGCATATACTCACCGAGCTGGTTTTTCTGGTAGAAGTCATCCTCCTTGGTGAACATACCAATGACGTTGTAGCCATAGAAGCGGCCCACGGGACCGCCGATTTCAGAAAGTGTATAGACGGTTCCACCGATAGTACCTGGTATGGAAGCGTCGTCTGTATATAGTTTAGTAAGTTTGTTTCTATTGATGGAGATGGTCGCTCCCGTTCTCCACTCGAAGTTGTTTTTCGAGATATTGACAGTGTTGAGTGTAAACTCAATACCCTTATTTTGGATAGCACCCGTGTTGACGTAGGGTGCAGAGATGCCCATCCAACCAGAGTTGTTGACAATGTAGGAGGGCAGAGTAGCCTGCATGAGCAGGTTGTCGGTTTTCTTGATATAAGCATCGATAACCAATTCGATGCGGTTTTTCAGGAATGAGATGTCGAGACCGATGTTGTATGCTTTGGTTTCCTCCCATTTCAGGTCAGGGTTGGGGAAGTTGCCATCGAAGAATCCCGTACCCCACGCCGTAACAGTGCTCTTCATCGCCACGCCATAGGCATAGCTACCAGCCTGTTGGTTACCGACGATACCCCATCCAAGACGCAATTTGGCATTGCTGAGCCATTCGGCATCCTTCAGGAAGTTTTCCTGCGAGATACGCCATGCAAGTGCCGCAGATGGGAAATATCCCCAACGGTTGTTGGGTCCGAAATTAGAGGAACCGTCGGCACGAAGTGTGGCGGTAAGGAGATAACGGTCGAGGAGGTTGTAGTTGAAACGTCCGAAATACGACTCGATGGCCCATGAACCTCCCTGCTCACTGTTGGTGGAAGTAGAAGCGTCACCCACAGCAAGGCTCTTTACCGTATCGAAGAGATAGCCTCGTCTGCCTACGGAAATCTGGTGCCAGTCGCCATCCTGCGACTCATGTCCTGCCATTATCTGGAAGTGGTGTCCCTGGAAGGGGTCGAAATCATAGGTGGCATATTGCTTGAACGAGTTATATTTGTTGTTGGACGGAGTCTTGGTGAGTTGTGACTCGATAGACTGTTGTGCCGTCTGGTAACTGGGTTGGAAATACATGTACTTTCCCCAAGAGCGGTTGCCGCCATATTCGATTCGTATGGTGAGACCCTTAACGGGTTTAATATTGGCAAAAACATTGTAATCAAGCTGTTGGTTGGCGCGTTTGTTGTCGCGCATCTCAGCCTCAAAAAGTGGGTTGGAATTATAGTTGTGCTCGATATTGAGACCGAAGTCGTAACTACCGTCGGGATTACGTGGGGCCATGTCGGGATACTGTGCCAAGGCAGTGGAGATGACGTTGTTCTCATCGAAAGTAATCACCTGCTTGGTGTTGGCGTATGCCATGTTGACACCTATCTGCAGCCACTTGGTGATATCGGTATCAAAATTGGCACGGAACGACGCACGGCTGAAGTTAGAGCCAACACCGATACCATCCTGGTCGAGCAAGCCACCAGAAATAGAATAGTGCATACCAGCAGTACCACCATTGACATTAATCTGATGGTTGTGCATAAAGGCAGTGTCGAAGAGTACATCCTGCCAGTCGGTACCCTTGGTAAGGAGGCTTGGATCGAGCAGTTCCTCACGTTTTCCGTAGCCATAGATTTCGGCACGTACGGAATAGAACTTGGCAAATTCCTGCAGATTCATCACCTCGAGGCGGGTTGGCAGTTGCTGCCAGCCGGCATATCCCTCGTAGGTAAGTTTGGGTTTGGCACCCTCCTGACCGCGCTTGGTAGTGATAAGCACCACGCCATTGGAGGCACGGGAACCATAAATGGCAGTAGCGGAGGCATCCTTGAGTACCTCGATGCTGGTAATGTCGGAGGGGTTGATGGAGGATAGCACACTGGTATTATCGGAGGTCTGTCCCGACATAGCGATACCATCAACCACATACAGAGGCTCATTGCCATTGAAGGAGTTGATACCACGAATCTGCACAGAGATACCACCACCGGGTGCTCCAGAGTTCTGCATCACCTGCACACCAGCGATACGTCCTTGCATAGCCTGCTCAACAGAGGTATTGACACCTTGTTTAATCTGCTCCTCTCCGATGGAGGCCACAGAGCCTGTCAAGTCGCTGCGCTTCATGGTACCATAGCCTACGACTACAACTTGTTCGAGGGTGTGCGTGTCCTCTGACAGTCGGACGTCGATACGCCCAGACCGGGGAACCTTCACATCGTGGGTAGTGTAACCCACATACGAGAACTCCAGTGTCTGCCCCACCTGAGCATCGATGGTGTAATTACCATCGATGTCAGTCACGGTGCCAACATTAGAGCCTTTCACTTTGACTGCCGCTCCGATGATAGGCTCGCCATTGGACTCATCTGTCACGGAACCCGTAACCTTGACACCTTGGGCATATGCCTGAATCGGTAATAGCATCAAGAATAGCAACACCACCTTCATCAAAGGATAAAAGAGATGCACAGTCTTAGATTTGGCTTGATTCATACGTTATTTGGTAGTTAAGATAATTAGATGAGGAGGAATAGTATCTATAAATGCTATAGTAGCTATAGGATTATATAGATGCCCATCCTCTTGAAAATGGTTGATTATATTCCTGCACTCAGGAGAATCGATATGTAGTTATCTTGGTTTTCGTTTTCTTTGAAAATAAGTGAGGGTGGCGAACATGCCATCCTCACTTATTTAGGAATAATTACTTCTGGATGAACTTACGACCATTCTGGATAACGATACCCTTGTAGTCGCGGCCAACCTTCTGACCAGCGAGGTTGTAAATGGCATCATTCATCATCTTGTTGGAAACCAATACAGTCTCCTGAATACCTTCGGTATCAATCACAAGATAGATAGCACTAATCTGATAGGTGGCATTATCTGCTGCCTGGAGGCATGCTTGTTTCACTTTAGTCATATCCTTACCCTCGAATGGGCACTCCAACTTTGTGATACCAGCATTGCCCCACCATGTGTTGTTCACGTCCTCACCATCATCGCCAAGGCACTGTACGAATCCCTGACAAGCAGCGGGAGTTGACTCAGCAAACTCGAACACAAGCTTTGAGTACATAGACCAGTTGGTAGGATTTCCGTCCTCATCACACAACCATGCTGACAGACCGCCCCACTGCACACCATTATAAGTTACTGTACCATCGGCATTGTGAGTGTTGGTTTCCTCACCATTCCAGTTACTAACGAACTTGTCAATGAGGTCTACTTTCTCACCTTCTGGCTGTGGTTCTACACCACCCCCTGCTTGCATAATGGTTATCTTGGTGCATGTGAGGTTGCCATCACCATTGAGAAGGAATGTGCCACCCCAATTCTGTGGAGTATAAGCAGCGGCAAGCACCTCGTCGGTGAGTTCAAACTCGGCATATCCCTTGTTGGTGAGGTCGACAATGACAGACTCCCTTTCGGAGCCATCCTCATTGGTGAGTGGGAGCTCAGACCAACGTACATACATACCAGTCCAGTGACCCTCGAAGAGTTCTACCTGCCAGTTTTTGTCGGGAGCACTCATATAGAAGCGCACGATGTCACCAGCCTTGGCATTGACATTCTTCAATTCTGTACCACCATCGCTGAGGAGCATGGGTTGATCAGCCCATCCATTAACCAATACGGAGCCTTCCCACAATGTGGTCTCTGTAAGCTCGCTTTCTCCACCTTCAGCTGTGAAGACAAGTCCACCGAAGCTTAGCTTGGAACCCGTGCAGAACACATAGTAGGTCTCGTTGGCCACTACATCAAACTCGACAGTACCAGTGGTTTTCTCATCAACAGTGAAGTCATCGTTCACAGTAACAGTCTCTGGCTCATCAGCATCCTTCTTGATAACAAAGTCGCTAATGGGTAGGCATGTGCCATCGGAACCCTTGACGATGTAGAAGTTTTTGCCACCATTCACAATGACAAAAGCGCAGATATGACCAGCCTTCTGAGGAGTAATCATGTAGTAGCATCCCGATTGTGGAAGATTGCAACTCTCAGGTTTGTAGCCAGAGCCAGCTGACTTGTCAGAGCTATCGAGCTCACCATCCTTGGGGTTGTTACCACCAACAACATACACCACGCGTGTCTTCTGTTCTACCTCGCCTGTATCTTCATTGGTCACGGGTACAGTCTGGCCGAAGAGTTCTGCACAATAGGCTTTCGCTGTGGAAAGTTTCAAATCATAGTTCTTGGTGGCACGGTCGTTACCAAGCACCACAGTCACATTCTCTGAGGCCAATGTAGCACCATTTCCGTATGCTCCATCATTGGAAAAGAGAATTGTCTCTTGTGCGTTAGCACCTATTGCCATCATGGCAACAGCAAAAAGAGTAAAAATTTTCTTCATAAGCTTTTATTAGTTAGTTAGAAAAAAAGGTAAAATATATTCAAATACAATTCAGGCACAAAGGTAAGCTTTTTTTTCGGATGACATATCAATTATTTTTGCGAAGACTGATACTTTTTTACTTTTTAGATGATTTTATTGTCTTCAGGGGTGAGAGGTGAGGGGGGGGAGGCGCCTCGGAAATGAAAATAAATGTTATTTATTTTGCATTTCACTCACCTTATACCTTTGACTGTCGTCGAAGGTAGGAGGCACCTCGGAAATGAAAATAAATGTTATTTATTTTGCATTTCACTCGGTTTTCACTACCTTTGCATAAGGTAGGCTGCATCTCGGAATAAAAAATAAACTCGTTTATTTTGTTCTTCGCTCGATTTGCACTACCTTTGCATAAGATAGGCTACGGTTCGGAAATAAAAAATAAAAAATGTTATTTATTTTTGTATTTCGCTCACCTTGCACTACCTTTGCCCGTCAAAATGAAGGAAATATGAGGAAATTGCTTATTATCATAGGATTGGCATTAGTGGCTGCCGTTGGTGCTCAAGCACAAGAACTGCAAGCAAAAGTGACCATCAATCATAACCAGATTCAGGGTACGGATAAAAGCGTATTTGAGAACCTGGAAGAGACGCTGACACAGTTTATCAACGACAAGCAATGGACCAACCTGCAATTCCAGAAAAACGAACGTATCGTATGCAATTTCAACATCACCGTGACAAAATACGATGCTTCCAGCAATGTCTTCACCTGCAACGCACTGATACAGGCCAACCGCCCCGTCTGGAACTCCGCCTACACCACGACCCTCTACAACAATCGGGACAATGATTTCAGTTTCGAGTTCGCACAGTTCGACCAGCTAGAATTCAACGAGAATGTCATTGACAACCAATTGGTAGCACTCATCGCATATTATGCGTACCTAATTATCGGTCTTGACCTTGACAGTTTTGCTCCCATGGGCGGCGAGGATATCCTGCAACGTTGTATGAACCTCACCAACAACGCCCAAAACTTAGGATTCCCTGGATGGAAGGCCTTCGACAACGACCGCAACCGTTTCGCCATTATCAACGACTATCTTGACGGTGCCATGCAACCTTTCCGGCAGTTGCAATACGACTACTACCGCAAAGGTCTTGACGAAATGGTCACCAACGTGGAGCGCGGGCGCACCAACATTACCACAGCACTGGAAGAATGCCTGAAGAAATGTCATGAAGACAAGCCCCTGAGCATGCTCCCACAAATATGGACAGACTACAAAAAGGATGAGTTGGCCAATATCTACAAAGGGAAAGGAACAGCCAATGAGAAGGAGAAAGTCTATGACATTCTCTTCAGTATCAATGCCTCACAAAACAACACGTGGGAGAAGATTAAACAATAAGTTGACAAGTTGACGAGTAAACAAGTTGACAAGTTGACGAGTTATATGTTGTATCATACTAAGGCTTAAAGTCTAAAGTCTTGTCACTATAGAATATGTTAAACCAACTATATATCAAGAACTTCACGCTGATTGATGAACTGTCTCTCGAATTTGAGGGCGGTTTTTCTGTAATTACCGGAGAAACGGGTGCCGGTAAGAGCATCATGCTCGGTGCACTGGGTTTGCTCTTAGGTCAGCGTGCGGATACTAAAGCCATCAAAAACGGGTGCGACCGTTGTGTGGTAGAGGCACATTTCGACTTGAGCAGATATGACTTCAAACCATTCTTCACTGAAAATGACATCGAATATGACGTCACCGACTGCATTCTTCGTCGGGAAGTGACTAGCAGTGGCAAAAGTCGAGCATTCATCAACGACACACCCGTGGCACTAACCACCCTGCGCGAACTCGGTTCACAACTGGTGGACATACACAGCCAGCACCAAAATCTGCTACTCAACAAAGAGGACTTCCAACTTAATGTTGTAGATATTATTGCCGACAATAAAGAAGAAGCCAACGCATATAAAATTGCTTATCAGCAATACCGCGAAACCCAAAGCACATTGGAACAACTGCGCGAACAAATGCAGCGCAACCAGGAAAACGAGGACTTCATCCGCTTCCAACACAATGAACTGGCAGAGGCAAGACTGGTGGAAGGAGAACAGGAAGAACTGGAAGAAGAGAGCAATATGCTTACTCATGCCGAGGAGATTAAGGGCGCTCTTTACGAGGCCGACCAGGCACTCTCAGGCGACAATGGTGTGGTGGAACTGCTGAAGACAGCCTCACATTCGTTGGAGTCGATACGACGGGTGTATGCCAACATCGAGGAAACAGCCAACCGTATGGAAAGTTGCTACATCGAACTGAAAGACATCGCCAGCGACCTGTCGAAAGATGCTGAGCGTATGGATTTCGACCCGATACGCCTCGAAGAAGTGAATGGCAGACTTGACACCATCTACCGCCTCCAACAGAAATACCACGTTCAAACCGTAAGCGAACTGATAGAAAAACGTGATTGTCTGGCAGAGCAACTGAGTCAGATAGACGGCAGTGACGAAGCACTACAAGAACTTGAACAACGCGAGCAGGAACAGAAACTGGCATGTGAACAATTGGCGAAAACACTCTCCCGTACACGCCAACAGGCTGCACGTAAGGTGGAAGAGGAGATGAGCCAACGACTCATACCACTGGGCATACCGAACGTGAGATTTAATGTGCAATTGACAGAGAAACCACTTTCTGCCGATGGTGGAGACAAGGTTTCATTCCTATTCAGTGCCAACAGCAGCACCCCACCCCAACCCGTGTCACAGGTGGCATCGGGTGGTGAAATCGCCCGTGTAATGCTAGCCCTCAAGGCAATGATTAGCGGTATGGTGAAACTGCCCACCATCATCTTCGACGAGATAGACACCGGTGTGAGCGGAAAAGTTGCGGAAATGATGGCAAAAATCATGGAGGAAATGGGACACAACAACCGCCAAGTGATCAGCATCACTCACCTACCCCAGATTGCCGCCCGTGGTCGTTCCCATTATAAAGTATATAAGGAGGAAACCGTCGACGGAACCGTCAGCAGCACCCGCCGCCTAAATGACGAGGAGCGCGTCACGGAAATTGCCCAGATGCTCAGCGGTAGCAACATCACAACGGCTGCCATCAAAAATGCAGAGGAATTATTGAAAAAGAGTTGACAAGTAAACAAGTTGACAAGTTAACAAGTTAATTGCATTAATAGCAACCAAGATTAGTAGGAGCAATCTCTCATCTCTTACTTCTTATCACTAAAATACTATAACATGAGAATAATTGCAACATTTTTATTGTTACTGGCCACCCAATTGCAGATGGTGGCACAACCTGCGGCAGTGAAAAACGCTGCCAAATCGGTCTTTACATTAACCGCCTTCAACAAAGACGGCGACATCACCGGTTCCAGCCATGGTGTCTTCATCGACAACGAGGGTACAGCCATCAGCGATTGGATGGTATTCGACGGGGCAGACCACGCCATCGTCATCGATGCCAACGGCAAAAAGATGGAAGTAGATTATATTTTCGGTGCCAACGAAATCTATGACGTGGCAAAATTCCACGTTAAGGGGAAGACCGTCGGTGCCCCACTTGCCACCAGCAATGCTGCGGCAGGAAGTACTATTTACTTAGTGGGATATGCGCTGAAGAACGCCGAAGTGAAAGAGGCTAAAGTGAAAAGCGTGGAGACATTCATGGAGAAATATGCCTATTACCTCATAGATATCGATGCTCCAGACAATACGATGCACTGTCCGTTCGTTAATGCCCAGGGGCAGGTGGTTGGACTCATGCAGATGTCGAAACTGAACTATCAGATTAATGCCACCAGTGCGAACTATGCCACCGATTTCACTGTATCAGGGCTTACTGTCAATGACCCGACACTTCGCCGCACCTCTATCCCCACGGCTATCGCCGACGGTGAGGAGCAGGCAAAGATCGGTCTCTTGCTTGCCGGCCAAACAGCCGACAGCACAAAATATGCTGGGATGATAGAGAATTTCATCGCCAAATTCCCCGACCTCCCCGACGGCTACTCCACAAGGGCGCAGATGGAGATGGCTTACAACGACTTTGCCGGGGCAGCGCGAGACATGGAGACATGTATCAAAAAGAGTACCGAGAAGGACGATGCGCATTACACCTACTCAAGAATTATATATCAGAAAGAGGTTTATAAGTCTGATATGCCCTATGCCCCATGGAGTTTCGATAAGGCCTTGGAACAAATACGACAGGCATACACCATTAACCCCCTACCACTTTACAAACATCAGGAGGCACAGATTTTATATTCAAAAGGGGAATATAATCAGGCACATGACATCTTCCTCGACCTGACAAAGAGCGAAATGCGTAATCCTGAACTGTTTTTTGAAGCCGCACAGTGCAAGACGATGCTCAAAGCTTCTAATGAGGAGCGGTTGGCCCTCCTCGACAGCGCCATTGTAATGTTCGAAAAGCCATACCCAAGTGGTGCGGCTCCCTATTTTATCGCAAGGGCTAACATCCTAGAGGACATGGGGCAGTATCGCAAGGCGGTAGCAGACTACAACCAATACGACACGCTGATGCTGGGTCGGCACAACGCTGATTTTTATTATAAACGGGAACAGTGTGAGGTAAAAGGAAAACTTTTCCAGCAGGCACTCATAGACATCGAAATTGCCACACGAATCTCACAAGACCCACTCTATGTGGCAGAGAAAGCATCACTCCTACTACGTGTGAACATGAAACAAGAAGCTCTGGAAACAGCAGAATACTGTGTGGCTATGGACCCGGAATACCCCGATGCCTACCTCGTCAAAGGACTGGCACAAATACAATTAGGCAACAAGAAGGAGGGCCTCGAAACCCTTGCCAAAGCTAAAGAACTAGGCAACGAACAAGCGGAAGCACTCATAGAGAAATATAAATGAGGGAATACCCTAGGGGTGAGAGGTGAGAGGTAAGAGGTAAGAGAATACCACACAAACAAAAATAAAAAACATAAAATATTTGGGAATCAGCGAAAAAAGAATTACCTTTGCAGCCGATTTCAAAAATCAGGATGGTTCCGTAGCTCAGCTGGATAGAGCAACAGCCTTCTAAGCTGTGGGTCTTGGGTTCGAGTCCCAACGGAATCACAAAGAGCTCCTCAAAGATTTTGAGGAGTTTTTATTTGCCCCGACCAAAACGCAATGGGTCGTGGGGCGAGTCCAACGGAATCACAAAACGGAATCACACATTAAATCCTCGTCATTTCTAATGGCGGGGATTACTTTTGCCCCGACCAAAACGCAATGGGTCGTG
>JAFZAE010000264.1 GCA_017548385.1 Prevotella sp. | reverse complement strand
GTAGGCCTGCTCCGACTTGATACCGAGGGCCTTCTTCACCAAATCAGGATTCAGTTCTCCTGTCCGAGGCAGATCTCCCGTGAGTCTTCCCTTGATTTCAGCGCTGCCTGGCATGATGCCACACAGCATCTCCTCGATGACGGGCTGTCCCTCTTCGATGACGAGCACGGTGTCGCAGGCATCCGTGATTTTCCTCACCAATGCCTTTGGCAACGGATAACGGCTCACCTTGAGCACAGGATAGGGACATCCTGTGGGGAAGCACTCCATCAAGTAGTTGTAGGCGATGCCACTGGCGATGATTCCTAAACTGTGGTCACTGCCATCGGTCAGCTGGTTATACTTCGAGGCGGCAGCGTCGTCTTCCAAATGCTGCTGTTGCGAAGTCACATAGTCGTTGCGACGACGGGCATTGACGGGCAGCAGCACCCAATTGGCTGCCACGGAGTCGTAGTTGAGTGCATTCTGCTCCCGGGGTGTCTCAGCCACCTCAACCACAGCACGTGAGTGCGCCATACGAGTGGTGACACGCATAAGCACAGGCAGTTTCACCTTCTCGGAATAGTCGAAAGCCTCGGCCATCATGTCGTAGGCCTCCTGCTGCGAACTTGGTTCAAAGACTGGTATCATGGCAAACTTGCCATAGAAGCGGCTGTCCTGCTCATCCTGCGAGGAGTGCATGGAGGGGTCGTCAGCGGCAAGCACCACGATGCCTCCATTGGTACCGGTAATGGCAGAATTGATAAACGGGTCGGCGCAGACATTCAGTCCGACATGTTTCATACACACCAGGGCACGTTTCCCCATGTACGACATACCGAGGGCTGTCTCCATGGCGGTTTTCTCGTTTACGCACCATTTACGATGCACGTTTCGCTCTATGGCGAGGGGTGAATTCTGAATGTACTCGGTGATTTCGGTCGATGGTGTGCCAGGGTAGGCATACACGCCGCTGAGTCCGGCGTCGAGTGCTCCCTGAGCAATCGCCTCATCACCTAATAAGAGTTTTTTCATCATAAAATTAGTTTATGTTAATGTATTCTAAGTGGTTAGGGGTGAGAGGTTAGGGGTGAGAGATATGATTTACGAGCGTAGGGACATACCCTGTGTATGTCCGCTAATTTGGGATTCTCGGGATGATTGGGATATCTTGGGATTAATTGGGATTAATTGGGATGTTTGGGGATTGAGCGGCAGAAGTAATCTCTCACCTCTTACCTCTCACCTCTTACCTCTGTAGAGAGTGGGCTGTGGAGGGCATCGAGGAAGTTGTTGATGCGGAGGACCCATTCGTCCATGGTGCGCACATCGGCCTTGCTCCATGCAGAGCCAAAATAGTAGGTGTAGCGCTCACCATTCTGGTAGTCGTGGCGGATGCCCACAGCGTGTCCGGCGATGCCATTGGCAGGTTTCTCGTTCATCAGGGCCTTTGTCTCGCTGATACCGTTGGGGAAGAGGGCTGCCACATAGATTTGGAAGTTCTGCGCGGCTGGATTGTCGGTGGGGTCGGCATATGCCACATAGTCTCTGCCACAGACGATGCTCTGTGTATCCTCCTCATGGATGACGACACCGGTGGCGAAGTCACAAGGTCTTGACAGCCCCTCATACCACACGGTCATCTTGTTGAAGTTCGACCCCTTGTCAAGACTGAGGATGCGGTGTTCCACCACGTTGCGGTCGCCCTGCACCATCGAAGGGTTATAGGTAAGTTCTACAGTGAACCGCAGCGGTCCATTGTCGAGGATTTTGTAGTCCTTGTAACTGTATGGCATGACGATACGGCCGTTTTCCATCAGCGCCGGTGCACCGCAGCCGAGCGACGGACCCACTTTATAGCAGTCGAGTCCATAACCATGGTCGAAGTGGTAGGTGGTCTCGATCTCCACCTGTTTTGCCTCGGCATCTTTGCCAGCTTTCTTCAGGTCAGTAATACGCTGGTGGTTGGAGAGTTCCACCTCATAGCGTTTCTCCACCTCCAAGTCAGGAGTATTCTTCACCCACACATCGATGCCATAGGCTTTCTCGCCCGACCGTTGCAGTGCCGGACCATAGAGGCGGTATGCCGTGCGGTCGTTCTCCCAGGCGATGTCGTCCACACGCTCGGGATATTGTCTGCCTGTGACATATACTTTTGGTTTCTGGGGTGTCCCCAGCGTGACGGTATAGATGGCTTCGCCACAAGGTCTTACGGAAGCATCGATGAGCAGCAGGCCATCATAGGTAATCTGATAATCCACTTCTTGACCCATGGCATTTTTCACCACGAAAGTCTTGCTTTGGTCGATGCCAAGGCCTTTATATACATCCTGCACATTCACTTCAACGACTTCCTGTCGCTGTGTGCGCTCTGAGTTGGTCACCACGATGGTGACGTCTTTGGCTTTCGCCAGATTTGGCATCAATAGTGCGGCAATGCCAAGAAATAGTAGATGTTTTTTCATTATTCGTTTATTTTTGAATATACCTAGAAATTTCACAACCACACCTTATTCTTAAGGTTGTTCACAACCACACCTTATTCTTAAGGTTGTTCCCAACCACCCCGCCCCCTCCTTCATAAGGAGGGGCACCTACCCTCCCTCCGTCTCCCTCCCGACATCGGGAGG
>JAFZAE010000263.1 GCA_017548385.1 Prevotella sp. | reverse complement strand
GTACCGTAACACCTATTTGGTTGTTTGGCTTGTCTGCGTTGATGGTCTCAACAATACGGTTCCATTGCTGGTGGCAGGCCATGAAGTCATATTGCATCACCTTTTCTGCCTTGAAATTGCTGCTTTTCCAGATGAGGAAACCCATACAGATAGCCACCAGCACAAAGGAAAGAAGAGTAGAATATTGAGGTTTGAGGGTTGAGTGTTGAGATTTGAGATTTGAGTGGAAGCCGCGCACGATGAGTGTCAGGACGAAGACAGCCAGACACGCAGACCAAAGCAGAACCGGAAATTCTGTCGGATAGCGATGGTAATGTATGCCGGACCATAGATTACGGGATGGTACCGGAAGATAATGTGACAGGATGACGACCATGATAACCGAAAGAACGAACACGCCACAATACCATGCCAAGCGTTTTGACCGAGGATTACAAATACGCCCCGACACAGCCTGCAGGAGAAAGAACACCACGCAGACAGGACCCACCACCCAATAGAGTATAGGAATGGCAGCTACGAACAGAATGCGTTTCATCCAACCGTTTGGCAACTTATCGAATCCCCAAGAAGCGAGAAGTGTAAGTAATACAGCCCATACTCCACCCAGCAGCGCATTCTCATCGAGCAGGAAGAGCCAGAGCAAAAAAGCTGGCACAAAACTCAAACCATACAACCACCCCGAAACCGTTGTCGGAGATTTGCTATCTGTGGTCTCTGTTGCCGGGGATTTGTAATCCCCGACCAAACGAAACGTCAACAGCTGCACCGCCATGAGCAGAAGCGCAATAATAAGAGCCCCCATCCAGGCATATAGGAAAAACTGTGTGCAAAAACGTCCCAACAGGTCGGCTATGCCACCTGGCAACTTAACAATCTCCCACACGTAAGTGCAGTCGAAGAGGAAAAGCTGATATTGCTCCTGATAATGCAGATGATGGGGATAGGCCAATCCGAAAAAGAGTAGAACCGCCACACCAAAAAGGAGCGTGTATATAATATGAAAATGCTTCATTTGAATACCTTACTGAATTCATCGACGCTGATCCTGACAGGTTCAACCATGAACTCCGGACGGTTATAGCTCTTCAGAAGGAAAGTGTTAAATTCGGGATCTTCCTGTGGCATCAGGAAGGCCTTATCAACTTTCCCATTGTTGAAATAGGCAAAATACACACGGCTGTAGTTGTCATCATCGCGACGGCTGGCACACATAATCCAATGTCCGTTGCTCGACCAAGAGGGATAACTATCAGAATAGCCATCACTGTTGAGAAGGGTAAGGTCGATAGCAGAAGAGGTCTCCGCTGTGAGGGCTGTGCCATCATACTGTTCCATAGGGATACAGACAATATCGGCATCATGGTGCCTACTATGGAAACAGCCATACTGACCCAGGGCAAACAGCAGATAGCGACCATCGGGACTGATACGAGGCAACGTGACGCTCTTATCAGCCGATGCTGCATCATACACCAGTTCCTCTTCACCAAAACCATGCGATGCTATATCGAACGAGCGACGATAGAGGTTGTATTGTATCTTGGGGTAAGTCGTTCTGATATCCTTGTCGTGCATCTCCTCAGGAAGTGGAACAGACTTACAGTAATAGAGGTATTTGCCATCGGGCGACCAGGTAGGATACACCTCCAAAAGAACGGAATCAGCGCTGACGACACTCACAGAGTCGGTCGTAACATCGTAGAGAATCAAGTCGCTGGCAAGATCGTAAACCTCAATTTTGTTGGGATTTGCCGTATGGAATCCCTGTCGTGTCTTGTTGGTCGAGAAGGCTATCAGCTTGGCTGTTGGGTGCCATGCTGGATAGACACCTGAAGAGATGGTGTAATCGCGTTTCAAATCAACTTTTGAGATCTTGCCATCATTCACAATAACGGTACCGGCATTAGAGAGACGCACGTGAAAGAGCATATTGTCGGTCTTGTAGTTCTGATAACTGTGGCAGTTAATGCACTGGCCTTTTTCCTTGTCAACACTGGTAATCTCGTTGTTGAAAATTTGTGATTCTTCAAACGAGGTGAGATTACGCTGGGCAATCTCCATGTAAGTCCATGCGACATACGATGGTTCGATAAGGCGATAAGATAGGTATTCGTCGATAGGTTGTTCGGCTACATGTATCTCAAACGGGAGATACGATAGCCATTCACCCTCTTTCTGTCCCCAAACCTCGACCTTTATACTCTTGCCCTTCGATGCATCAAGCATAGCGTGCCATTCAGACTCAGGAAGTTGAACCTTCACGCCATTGCCATATGTCTGCTGCTGACCATCAGGCGTGGTGAAACGTGCCACACACGCTTCGTATTGGTCGGCAGGAAGCATAAAGTTGAGTGGCGCAATATTGCAAGGCACGGTGACATTGCAATAATCGGGGAAGATTGCTGGCAGACACTTGGCCTCTTTGGATGAAGAAGGCACATCGGGGTGATTCACACACGATGACAATAGCAGTATGGCCACAGCCAAAAACTGGAAATAGGAATAGATATATCTTTTCATTGTTTTCTTACGCAGGAATGTCATTTCCAATATTGCCACTTATATTAATAGGTTTTCTTCCAAAGATGTTGTACCACCAATAGGTGTCTCCCCATTCTTCACGCATTTCTTCACCGACCTTTTCAAGTGACGAGCCAGACATTGCATGATTTTCCAGGGCTCCCCAGAACTGTTTGTAACGATTGTAAACGGACTGTTCGACAGGAATCATGATTCGTTTCTCTTCCGGGGCCTTATCCATGAACAAGATATAAGCCTCCTGTGCATGCAAAGGAAATTCTTCGTCCATATGCAACTTCACATATTTACGCAGCGATGCCCAAAATCGCCGTGAGTCACAACGTAACATAGAATACAACAATGCCTGTTCAGAAGCAAGTTTACTATCGGATTCATACCAAAGACTGATGCCGTTGACAAGATAGCTCTCACTGTTCTCAACGCCAGTAATCTCGTCAGGATAACAGTTTTGCAGTTCCTTTATTTTTTTTGTGACCGGAGCTGGTTGCCAGTTGCCGTAAAACGGACGATGATGGAGTATGGTGGTATAGCGTTCTACCAGTTTTTCATCTCCATTTGCCAAGGCACAACGGGAAAGCATCTTCAAGTAGAACGGTGAGAAACCTGCTTGTATGGCATTTTCGAAATTCAGACGGATGGCTTCATTGATCATTCCGTAGTTGTAGTATACCAAAGGAGATGCTATGTCCAAAAGGGTGACATGGAGCGTATCAGGGTTGTTGATATTGACAGCATCATTACCCAATTTGAACGAACGGTCGAGTAAGCCGCCTTCGTTCATCAAGGCAATATTCTTGAGAAATACCATCGTTGTCGTTGGTCTAGGATTCTCAGCTGCCATACGAAGTACCTCCTGCCAGTTGTCATCGGAAGCATTGCGCACCATACGCATTTCTTCAATGTAGTTCTTATCGCGATACATGAACGACAAGGTGAAAATAATACCGGCAACAGTACACAACACTGGAATAAGCCACTTGAATTTCGGTCGAGCTTCCTCACGCTTGGACATTTCAGGCGAATTCGAGGTATCCTGCTTTACTGGAGCTTTGACCAAATAACTGGTACACAGCGGAATAAGTATAGAGATTGCACCAAGCACCCAGAACGGTATGGAGAGATGCTTGCTTGTATCGATAGGAGTTTCGAAGCGGGGGAAACCTGCCATTATGACATCATCGATCTTCAGATTTGAATATAACTGAGCATGCCATATACTGGCGGCAAAGAAAAGCAAGACAACACCCACAAACTCACGCCAGGTGGGTTTTTCTGTAAGCGCAAGACATAAAACAAAAAGCAAAGCAAACCATCCAAGTACCGGATAGATGCAAACACCCAACAGATACCAGACAAGATGCCATTTACGCGGTGTACAACGTGCTGCCCACAAAAGCAACAACATGGCGAGATAACCTACCGACTGCGAGAACCAATAGCCTCTGACGGGGAAGATATAAATCCAATAGCCAAGATCGACAATCGATGTGAGCAGACAGGCAACAGGCAAGAGCATCAGCGCAGAGGCGCTTCCCTGTAACCGGAATGCCTTGGCACCCACATAGAATATAAGAGCCCAGATAACAACCAGTATACCTGCTCCTAAAGCAGGATGATAGAAAAACTGTGTGAGCCAGGCGCCCACATACTGCATCAAGCCAAAAGGCTTCGACATGAGCGTGTGGAAGAAAGGTGCTCCGTAGATGAATTCTGAACGGTCATGTGCCGTAAAGAGGACCTCTTGATTGATATGTAATATATATGCGACAAACGCAATGAAAGCCAACAAACATCCATAGAAGCTGGCCTTAGAAACTATATTTGAAGTGTTCTTTTCCATAGATAGAGAGAACTGAGCTTATTATCGATGCAAATTTACATAAAATTGAAAGATTCTCCAAATTTTTACTAATTGTTGTATGTTTTCTCTCCAATATGCAGACATAAAAAATAATAGGCCGACTCGTTCAAATGAGTCAGCCTATCATTAAATTATACCGATAAGGAATGATTATTCCTCGTAGTAAACAGAGTTGAGCGTCATTGAGCCACTGTAGAGCATGAGGTCGAGGTCACGACCTTCGCCACCCTTAGCGCACTCCTTAGCCATTGTCTCTGTAATCTGAAGTTCATTCAAACCAGACACCCACTTCACATGATCATAGTAGGTGTTGCTCCACCAACCATTCATGACCTTCAAATCAAAGTCATCAGTTACGTCTGATACGTCAAAAATCAAAGTCTTCAGACCATAGTAAACATCATCGGAAATAGTGGGCAGATGTGCACCTTCAGTAGAGCTGAAACGCATAGCTGCGGCATCCCATGCACCTGGAACGAATGGAGTCTCGTCGGCATTATCAGGACTACCATAGATATAGTACTTCTGAAGTGGATCAGTGATTTCCTGGCAGGATACAGGATATTCAGCTACGAGCTCTGTACCATCAGGACAAACAGCAGTCAGAACGACGACATGCTCGCCAAGCTTCATTTTCTTCCATGCATAATTACCGAGGATATCCTTGCCACCAACAGTCCATTTTGCATTGACAGGTGCTGAGGTCGTACAGGTAATGACGTTACCATTCTGGCCATTAGGTGCCTTGTCAACAGTGACACTAGACTTTGCCTTGAGCTCGTCAAGTGTGATATGACCGCCATTGCTGATATCCTCCGAAACAGGATCGCATGCAGCAAAAGCGCATATTCCGACAAAAAGCAAAAATAATATCTTTTTCATATTGATTACTTATTTTTAAATTAATAAAGAACTACATATGTCCACTCTGCTGCAGGAGTGCCTTCATCCCATCCTGGATTCTGCACCATCTTATTATTCATCAGAGTCATCTGAGCCTGAGGTTTCGGCAAGAAACCATTGGTATCAGCGTAACGCTTAGCCCAAGAACAAGTCATGTGTTGCAAAGAGCGTTTGTTTGCCTTCTGGCCATAGCATACAATCTGTTTGCCCTGCTGAGCCTGGAGAGCCTTGGCAGCGTATGAGTCTTGGCCAGAGTTAATTCCAGACCAGCGACGCATATCGTTGAAACGAAGACCTTCTAAAGCAAACTCCCAACGACGCTCATCCTGGACAGCCTTCAAAGAATATCCTGTCTGAGGTACACCAGCACGAGCCTGAACCTGATTCATACCCCATGGATCACCAGTGAGCTCAGTCAACATCAGCAGCACGTCGGCATAACGCATCAGATAGTAGTCCTCGAAGTGGTCACCCTGCTGTTTGTTGTCAAGTGAGCTGGAGGAATAACCCTCACACTTTGACCACCATGAATCGTTGTCAGCAGCGCAAGCGTCAAGGTTGACATCAGCATACTTCTTAACTGCATAGCCAGACTCCTCGTTGTCGTCCTTCTCATAGGTATAAGATTCGAGCTCATTATCGAGGTCAATCAGAGTACTGAGCTTACGCATATCGGTATATTCTCCTCTTCTCTCAGCATCTGTCCAGTCGTCCCAGATGTTGCATGAAGGTGTACCTTGACCCCAACCCTGGTTGAATGGATAGGTCTTGTCACGTCTACCGTTGTCATTGGTAGCACCATTACGAAGACCCCAGAAGCAAGAGAGGTAGTTTGAATACATACGTGGGTTGTTATAAGTACCACCAATAGCCCACTTAGAGGCATTCATGAACTGAATCTGGAAAATCTCCTCGGTATTACCATTACCCATACCAGGCTGGTCGAAACAGTTTTCACGCTTCATGTCTGCGATGAAAGGATAAGCATGGGTACCTTCGAGGTTACCTGTGCCATCTTCGTTATCGTGAGCCTCGTCCCAAAGCAGACTGTTAGAATACTGCCAGAGTGAACGGAAGTCCTCGCAGAGCTTGTAACCACCATTGGAAACGATGTCCTTCAGACCAGCAACAACTTCAGCCTTTGAAAGTGTACCACCTTGGCAACCTTCCTGTTCTACAAGCTGCATAGTAGCATCACCATTAGCAAGCTCACCAACTTTCTTATAGAAGCCAGCCCAGAACATCCATGCACGAGCAATGAATGCCTCGGCAGCGAACTTGTCAGCATGACCTGAACCATTGGCTCTCTCGGGTTTCATAAGATTCTTGGCAGAAGTGAAGTCTGAAAGAATCTGTGGGTAGATTACTTCCTCAGCACTTGCTTGCTCCCACATTTCCTCAGTAATAACGGTAGAGGTAATCAGAGGTACATCACCATACAACTGGGTGAGCCACATGGTGTAAAGACCACGCATGAAGTAAGCTTCACCAAGGAGTTGATTACGCTGAGCCTTCTGAGCATCAGTCCACTCCACATTGTCGATGGTTTCAATCTGGTTGTTGGCACGTGAAATACCACCATAGAGAAGGATGAAATCCTGTTCATACTGGTTAGAGCTTGCCGTTGTGAAATGATGCAGTGACTTTGCCACATTGTCCTGCAAACCGCCACTTCCGTAGCAGTCGTCAGACATAAGTGACCACCAATAGAAAGGATTATTTAAGATACCACTTTGATCGCCGCCACCCAGTGTATTCATGATACTGTAGGTAGCTGCATTCAATGCTTCCACATCTGCAGGCTTACCGGGGAAAGTAGCCTGAGTCAACTCTGTAACACGTGGATCTGTATCCAACATATCGTTACAAGAGGTAAACAAGGTTGCTGCTGCAAGTACAGCGAACGATGATAAAATATATTTCTTCATAACTTATTGTCAAATTAGAATTTAATACTTGCACCTACCAAATATGTACGAGATGGTGGGTAAAGACCCAGGTCAATACCAGATGCCCAGCCACTACCACCAGCTGAGTTACCAACCTCAGGATCAAGACCGGTGTAACCAGTGAAAGTAATGAGGTTCTGAGCCTGAACATAGAAACGAAGCTGCTGGAATGGACATGACTTCCAGATATTCTTGAAATCGTAACCGAGTGTTACAGTCTTGATTTTGAAGTAGTCTGCATCTTCCATATAACGGGTAGATACCCAGTTTGTGTTCTGGTGACCAGTAGCAGAAATACGTGGCTGGGTGTTGGACGAACCTTCACCAACCCAACGATTCAGGATAGAAGTATCATAGTTCTGGTAAGGAGCATCACTGAACGAACGGTATGAACGCATAATCTGCATACCGAATGCACCAGCACCGTTTACAGCGAAGTCAAAACCTTTCCATGTGAGACCAAGGTTGATACCAAGCATGATATCTGGGTTAGGATTACCAATCTCATGACGGTCGCAATCATCACCTTCTGCGTAGGTAATCACACCATCACCATTCCAGTCATCCCAGATGCAGTCACCGGGCTGTGCATTGTCAAGAACAGCCTTTCCTGCTTTACGTGCAGCGTCAATCTCAGCCTGATTCTGCCAGATACCGCTGTATGACATACCGAAGAAGTAACCGATAGGCTTGCCTTCCTCTGCACGGTAGCAGTACTCAGTACCCTGTGAGAGCACACCACTAGGACCATTGAGGTAGTGGTTGTCGTTGGCGATACGGGTTACCTTGTTCTTGTTAGTAGCAAAGTTCACGCCAATGTTATAGCCGAAGTCCTGTCCAATTCTGTCATTCCAATTGAGAGCGAGCTCAATACCTGTGTTCTCCACGTCACCACCATTGATGGCAGCAGGATTGGTACCATAGATGGCAAGCAGGTTACCTCCGATAAGCCAGTCCTTTGTGGTCTTCTTATACCAGTCGAAGTTTACACCCAGACGGTTGTTGATGAGACGAGCATCGAAACCGAAGTCAAGCTGCTCAGAGGTTTCCCAAGTAAGGTCGGGATTAGGAACGATGCTGGCATAAGCACCAGTATTAGGAGTACCTGCAACAGAAGTGTTCATATCTGAACCGAACTTGTAACCAGCGTCGCCAGCGTCGCCAGACAGGGCGATAGTAGCAAGATACTGATACTTAGAGATACGGTTGTTACCATTCTGGCCCCAAGATGCACGGAGTTTGAAGAAATCCAACCAACTCTTGGTGCTCTCCATAAATGGCTCATTGCTAACCACCCAACCTGCGGATACAGATGGGAAGATACCCCAACGTTTGCCATCAGTGAAGATACTTGAACCATCATAACGTAAGGTAGCGGTAGCCATATAGGTCTCATTGTAGTCCCAGCTTACACGACCGAACCAAGAAGCGAGATACTCTTCGTCGTTAGGTGAGCCGGTGAGAGTAGCATCAGTAGCATTCACAAGCTTGAGGTTTGACAGCCATGCAGAATCCCAACCCTTCAGAGTTGCGAGCTGCTCGCCATAATTCACCTTGTTAGAACCACCCAGGTTTGTACTCCAAGCGGTGCTCTGGAAGCTCTGACCAACCATAGCGCTGATCTTATGACCGGAAATAATTGGAAGGTCGTAAGTCAAAGTGTTCTCAACTGACCATGAAGTATTCAACCAAGTACTCTGGCTAACACTATAGACAGGTGATGTGGCATTTCCATAACCAGATGAACGTGGCTCATTGTAATTACGATATGCACCAGAACCCCAGTTATAGTTCAACTGTGAACGGAATCTCAGACCTTTGATAGGCTGGATGACGAGGAAAGCAGTAGCGTTGGCATTGATGTTGCGGCTCTCTGCCTTAGAGTTGAAACCGCCCTTATCGAGGTTCTCCCATGGGTTGCTGAACAGAGAAGCGTTCCAACCGCTACCATATTTAACTGTACCGTCAAAATCCTGATAATAGTAGATGTCGCCATTGTCAGCATACTGTGGCACGAGTGGGCAAGTCTGCAGCAAGCTGTGGATATAGCTCCAATACATACCATCCTCAGCCAGGTCGTGACTCTTGTTGTAACCAATAGAGATGTTCTCACCGATGGTGATAGCATCGAAATCCTTAGCCTTCAAGAGCACGTGATCGCTGTTGACGCGGATAGTGTGGCGCTTGTAGTAAGAAGCCACATCAGCACCCATGATACCTTCGTTACCGGTATAGGTATAGGACATGGCGAACTTTGAACGGTCTGTACCACCGGTCAAAGTCACAGAATGATTCTGCTGCACAGCATTTTCGTTTACAAATGCATCCCACCAGTCAGTGCCTTCCCAGCCGTTATTAACCTTGGCAAGAATGTCAGCAGGAACAAAGCCTGACCAATCCATCTTCTGACCAGAAGTGTTGAAGGTATACTCATCGATGATGGTCATATACTGCTTGGCATTGAGAAGCTGTGGGCGTTTGTAAACGTTTGACCAACCCATAGCACCATTGTAGCTGAGTTCAATCTTACCAGCACGACCTTGTCTGGTAGTAACGAGAATCACACCGTTGGCAGCACGGGCACCGTAAATGGCAGCCGATGCAGCATCCTTGAGGATGTCGATGCTCTCGATATCAGCAGGGTTGATGTCATCAAGGCTACCGCCAGCCACACCATCAATTACATAAAGAGGGGCAGAGTTACCAGTGGTACCGATACCACGGATGTAAACCTTGTAACCCTTACCTGGCTGTGAAGATGACTGCGTAATCTGTACACCAGGAGTACTTGACTGCATAGCTTCAAGTGCGTTGGTGGTGTTCAGTTTGGCAATGTCCTCACCCTTTACCTGTACAGTGGCACCGGTAACGAGCTTTTTCTTCATGGTACCATAACCGATGACAACCACGTCGTTCAGATTGGTTGCATCTTCTCTCAGGGTAACCATGATGTTGTCCTGTCCATGTACACTGACTGTTTCAGTGACATAGCCAACATAAGAGATAACAAGCGTGGCATTGCTGGCAGCTGGCACGCTGAACTCACCATTGAAGTCGGTGACAGCACCTGTATCGGTACCTTGCACTCGCACGGTTGCGCCAATAACCGGTTCACCAGCTCCATCAATTACTGTTCCTTTAACGAGACTCTGAGCCAGCGCTCCTAATGGGAGCGAACAGAGCAGAAACAGTAAAAGTAAAGGCTTTTGTAGTTTTTTAAAACTGCGCATACTTTTAAATTTCAATTTGGTTAGTTTTATTTGGTTAAAAATTAAAAAGTTAGCTTGATTTGGGGTAATTTTTCTATTCAGCTTGATAAGTAAAGTCTAATGTTACGGTTCATACATTTGCCAATTGGACCTCACATCTGAAATCTATATGATTAAAGGTGCAAAAGAATCCATTTTATGAATATACGGCTGCAAAGTTACAATTATTAATAATAAAAATTACAAAAAAATTAAAGAAAATTTTGCTTTGAGGTTAAAAAATGGACAAAACAAACGACTTTATGAAATATTTGTTACAAATCAAAAAATATGTTTATACTTTTAATGGGGTAAAATGGTTGATTGATACAACACAATTTGGAGTTTTTCCTCAAACAAATACAACATTTCTTCATTAAATTGACGATTATATCGGTATTTTTTATATTTTTGTCATCCTGAATAAAAACCACACACAGAAACCTAATATGAAACATCGCCTATTCAAACTACTCATCTTGATGCTGGCATGGGGAGTGCTCCCTTCACATGCCATTACACGTTCACTTACTTACAACGGCTCAACACTGTCAACAGCCACCAACACCAAGACAACCGTATCACAACTGCAATCCGATATCACATTGAGCAATAATGTGGACTACATCATCACTGCGCAGGAAGGGAAAACCGCCATGGCTGGTTATATTAACATCACAGATGACCGCTCGACAGTGATTTTTGCCAATATCCGACCATCGATTGTTGTAAATAATTGGCTGCGATACATCAAAATCAATGGTGCTACCGCCGTCAATGGCACAAACTGCCGTGTGGAAACCTACCGACATGGTACCATCGTTCTGCCCTACCCTACCAACTGCCATCCACTCACCGTTTATACCCAAATGGCGTTAGGTGGCCAGTCCAACAACCTATATAATGTAAAAACCTATTATAATAACCTAGGCGACTTCAACAATGCCATACAGAGTTTTACACTCAAACGCGGCTATATGGTGACCATGGCGAACCATGCTGACGGCACTGGCTACAGCCATTGCTTCATCGCCAACGACGGCGATATCACTGTCACCCTCCCCAAGGATATGCGCGGCAGTGTCAGTTTTCTGCGTATATTCCCCTGGCGGTGGCCGAGCAAGAAAGGCTATGCCGGCCGCACACTCACCCCGATGAACCTGATGCGCGTCACATGGTACTACCAGTGGAACGCAGAGAACTACCAAGATGCCGACTATGACTACGTGCCACAGCGACATCATGAGAATGGCAACACCTACACGGGCACAGCCACCTACGCCTGGCCCTCATGGGACGTCCTCAATACTCAGTCATCAGCCCATGTATTAGGAGTGAACGAGCCCGACAACACCAGCGGCAGTGAGATGTACATGACAGTACCCAACCTCATCAAAAAGCATGCTGAATACCTCAGGAGCGGCATGCGCATCGGCACCTTTGCCACCTGCAACCCCAATGTCGGCTGGGTGAAAGCCTACGTGGATTCCTGTGAGGCGCATAACTTCCGTGTGGATTTCGTGGCTACACATTATTATATTGGTGGTCAGAAACCCGAGAACTGCATCGCCTCCCTCAAATCTCTTTACGATGCTACTGGCCTTCCCGTGTGGTGTACGGAATGGAACAACGGTGCCAATTGGACTAACGAAACCTCATTCTACACCGACTCACTGAAATCATGGTACCAATGGGGCAGCGGCGATGACCAGAAAATGAATGGCATTTGGCTGCGCGACGTACTGAAACGTGCCGACTACGCCGAGAACACTGGGTGGCTGGAGCGTATGGCTATATATAATAATGTGGGACAGAAACGTTTTGTCCATTGGGAATCCGACGATTTTTGGACTACCGCCGGCGGTGAACTCTATGGAAGCTACAACAGCGACTTCGCCTATAAGAAAACCTCTGATGTGTGGATGAACTGGCACGACCAGGGTGACCCACATCATCTCGCCGCTGGCTACTCCGTCGATGGTAATTCCATCCTGCTGACATGGAGCGACCCTAACACCGACTGGACAAAAACGATATATGTGCAACAACGTTCTGGCACACAATGGATGACAAGAGCTACACTCGGCGTGTGCGATGACGAATGGCGGGAAACATCCCTCGATGTGGCTACATGTACAGGCGACAAGGTTTTTCGAATCATGGCCATCGATGCCATCGGAAAAACACACTACAGCAACGAGGTGGACTTGTCGGACAATAACACTCCCAACGGTTTTATGAAGTTCACGACCATTCCTGATAACTACGATGACTACTATTATGCTATTTGCAGCAAAAACAAGCCATCACTATGCTGGACTTTGGCTAATGCCACTCCCACCGACGACTACACCTCACTCGTAGGCACTGGTCAGGCCAACTGGCAAGGAGCCAGCGGCACGGTAACCGGCAATGGCATAGCTCTGGTGGAACTGTATAATTCCTCTTCCGCCGGCACGAAGATGTCGCAGACTGTCAATTCGCTGCCCAATGGCATCTACAGTGCCGTGCTTTACGCCACCTCACACAACGCACGCGGTGAGAATGGCGCCACGCTCAACGGTACACGCGATGACGTGGCATACGTCTTCGCTACCGCATCCGGACAGACACAGAAAACATATTTCACTGCCTCTGGTATCACTCCGGGGTTCCTCCCCGAAGAGCCCCATGAATGTGTCATCAGCGACATCAGGGTGACCAACGGCACACTGACACTCGGATTGGGACTTGACAAATCCAATGTGACGGGATGGCACTGTATCCAAATCAAGTCGCTCACACGAACAGGCAACATCGAAGGTGTGGAGACGGGTGAGTCGGCTTTCAAGGCGGTGCATTACAACACCATGGTAGAAACGGGAAGTCATCTGGGACAGGTGTGGCAAATAGAAAACAATGCTGCAAGCAGTGGCTACACACTGAGAAGCCCAGCCCTGCACGACGATGTGCTATGCAGTCCATCAAGCAACCTGTTCCAGACTGACGGAAGGACACATCTTGGCAATGCCACCAGCGGTTACTTGCCAATTTACGATGCCACCAACGACTGTTGGCGGATGCAAAACGTCAAATATTCCACCTATTGTGGCGTGGGTGCCACACCTACTGAAGATGCCGAGGTAAAAGGCGACATGAACCAAGCCCATGCCGACCAACTCATCATCTACGCCATACGGAAAACAGATTTCAATCAAATCTATATCGTAGAGAAAGGGAACCACCAAGCCAACTACACGATAGACAACCCAAACCTAAGCTGGGGCACAGTGACAGGCCCCACGTCAGGCAGCGGAAGGGTGGAATATCCAGCGTGCTGGACCTTCCTAAAAACTTTCGGCGGATGGAACGATGCCTTCTGTGGTTCGGCGGAACTAAGTGACGGGCATGTCGGTGCCTTCTTCAACGCGTGGGCGGGAACACTTACCTATGCCGAACTACTTCAAGAGGTCAACTCACTGCCCAATGGCGTTTATAGACTGACCGCCGACTTCGCCACCACGCAGGACTACAGCCGCACTACCACTAAGACAGCCCTCTACGGCAATGCTGGTGAAGGTAACATCGCACGGTCATACAACATTACAGGTACAGGCGACAATTCCTTCAACCGCTATGAGTGTTACGTCTTGGTAACAGGAAATAAGATGACCATTGGCGCCAGAAGCGACGGCACTTGGTTCAAAGTGGCCGACTTCCACCTCGAATATGTCTGTCAAGAGGGGGAAGCCTCTGAGGAAATCAGAGGTTATTTAGACAATGGGCGCGCCCTGCAACACCAATGCTGGCGGATGAACGACGAATGGCTCGACCTTTCTGCCTTCCCCGAATGCCGCAACCTGCAAGTGGATCAGATACCCACTAATGCCATCGTGAAGATGGCTCCCAACGCAACAGTGGATGCCTCTTATAATTCGTCGAACATCGTAAAAGATGGAAAATGTGCCCATCTCGTTATCACCGACGAGGAGCCACTCACCGTGGCTGAGACCTTCGAGGCCGAAAAAGTCACTTATATCCGCCACGACTCACCCGATGAATGGCACCAACTGTTCCTACCTTTCACTGTGGGAGCATCCAACAACCTGAAAGTGGGTATGCTGTCCAGAAAGAGCGGCAACACGCTCTTCGGACGTTATGCTAATGGCAACATGGCCAACACACCAGCATTGGTAAGATTCTCCGATACCAATATCACGCTACAACATGTGAATGTATCACCCACCGTGGAATATGACAATGAAGAATGGGGCATCCATGGCACCTACCACGCAGGAAACAACGCGACACCCCTTCGTTGGAAAGTTGATGGTAACGAAGACTTTGATGAGATGAACATCATCTTCTTAGGCGATGTCAACCGCGATGGCCTGATCACCATCACGGATGTGATAGCCCTGGTAAACATCGTGCTGGGCATGGATATGACCCCACCCTATCTGTATGACCACGACGCTGCCGACATGAACGGCGACGGGGATTTGACTATCACAGACATCACCATCCTCGTCAATTATATTACCAGTGGAAGTTGACAATCATATAATTGAAGTTTCGCATTCGCTCAACTCTCGCCCATCGCTTGCTTCATCCCATCAAGAAACTGCTGTTGTAATTGCTTAGCGAGTTGGTTGTCAGGATTGAGTTTAAGGGCTTTCTCATAGTTTTGCATCACGTCAAGATAGTAACGCTGCCCATTCTGCCCTGGATTCTGCACTATACGCACCATATAGAGGAAACCTGTCAGGGTGCAAATATCCGACTGGTCGGCCTGTTTCATTTCCTTCATCTGAGCAATCACTTGTTCAGTTTCGGTCAAAACAGACTCCACCTGTTCGGCATGTGGATTCATCACAGCGTAACAAAGGCTTTGTAATGCTATTTGATACTTGGGCTGGATGCTGTCAGGAAACATCGTGTCGATGCGTTTCAGTTCAGCGATGCAATTGAGATAAACCTCGGGAGTGGGCTGTTGGAGTTTAGCCAACGACTGACCGAGGAGTTCCTGCATGGAAAGCTCCTGGGCATTGATGTTTACAACTGCCATGCAAAAGAGGGCGATGGCCAACATACGATTTTTAAAAGTTTGAAATGTCATACGCTTTATTATTTTTTAGTGAAACAAATATTCCGATATAAAAGAAACGGTCGCGCGACCCTACGACGGGATTGCCCTTCGCGTCATAACGAAAGATATTGGTACGACCGAGGATGTTGTTGAGCGAGGTATAGACAATAACCTTCGGACTCACCAAATAAGTGAGATTCACATCCACACTATTATAATAAGGAGTATCGCCAACGGGGAAATGACGTCCACTCGCATACGAATCCGATAGGCCGATAATGGCCTTCCCAACGGGATACTTCGCTGTCACCCTGAGATTATGACGCGATGCGTAGTCAGGAGTGGTTGGCGCAGTATAGTCAAGATAGAGCCGCTCGGAGTCATTGAATGAATAAGAGAGTGTGGTAGTGAGATACTTGATCAAGGAGTGATTCTCCAGGAAAATGTCCACGCCACGGCTTTTGCCATAGCCGTGAGGCTGGTAAACACCATTTTCAATCAAAGGCAGACGGTGATACTCCTTCCAATAGGGTTCGATGCGCAGGAGGGTGGACTTCGTCTGATACTGCATCGACAAAACTATATGGTCGGCGGTGCTTTGACGCCATGTATTTCTGCTTTGTGCCAACTGGTCATCATCGACAGTCTGACTGTACCGCCCTGCGACCAATGAGAATTGCAACTGTTTGTTGGGGATATAACTCAATGTCGTCCTTGGCATCAAGAGCCATTCCTTCTTCATTGACTCTACCCTGGTCGAGCAGTCAAGAAACAGACGGGGGATGATACGCCACTGGGCACTGGCGTATGCTGCCAGGATATTATAATTCAGATGATATTGGTAAATATCATATTTCATCGAACTGTTTCGGAGATAGTCTTCCACACCCACCGACATTTTTAACACGTCGGAACAAACCTTACGGACACCTGTTTTCAGATGAACCTCATTGCGGAAATTATGATAATGGTCGCCTACCATCTGTGCTTCGTCAATATCATTCAAAACCGAAGAATTGGCCAAGCCGGTGAAGAAGGTGTAGCCACGACCGATATTGAACTTATAGGTGGTATTGGCATAGAAATTATGTTCTTTGAGAGAGAGATGGCGATCATCAATATGCTGTCCTACAGATGTAAAGTCATAACCCACATACGTTTTCAAAACGCCCGAATTTGTAAACTCCTTCTTGTATTGTGCCTCACCCGACAATTTCCGATAAGGACGGGTGAAGTCAAAACGCTCCGTGAACAGTCGGTCATAGATTCCCGTACTCGTCAGAGCGGCATTAAACGACAGACTGCTACTTGCAAATGCCTTGGTACCGCCAATATTCCAATCTACCAGCGATGCACTCACACCATACTTATCGGCTGTCGCCACGTCGGTAGTCTCCATCGGGAGCACGGAGGATAATGCCTGTCCGTATTCTCCTCCATAGCCACCTAAGGAGAAGTTGATACCTTTGAACAAAAACGGCGAGAAACGCCCCCTGACAGCAGAGCCTTCTGTGTTGGTGGAATAAGGTATGAGCACGTGCATACCATTAATAAATGTCTGACATTCGCCACTCTCACCACCACGGACATAGAGTTTTCCGTTTTCGCCTACCTTTTGTGTTCCCGGCAACGACTGCAACGCCGCCACAATATCTCCACATGAATTGCCTGTCATCACTACATCGAGGGCGTCCATTGTCTTGAAATTCTCGCTCTTGCCGAAATTGAATGAACTCGCTGTCACCACCACCTCATTAATCGTGGTGGCCTTTTCTCTCATCACAATAGTGAGATTCGACAATTGACTGACATCGGCGGTTAGTAAATTGTCTTCGTAACCGATGAAAGTGGTTTTGAGCGTCACCT
>JAFZAE010000262.1 GCA_017548385.1 Prevotella sp. | reverse complement strand
TGCTTGGTTTTGGTATGATGCGAATTCCTGACAGTCAGGATGAGGTTAACGAACTGGTGGATTACGCGATTGCCCATGGGGTGAATTATTTTGATACGGCTCCTATGTATAAAGGCGGAAGGTCGGAAGAGATGACCGGTATAGCTTTGAGCCGCCATCCGCGTGAAAAATACCTAGTGGCCACCAAAATGTCTAACCAAAATTCTCAGGCGTGGGAATTTGATGTCGCCAAGAGAATGTATGAACAATCGTTCAAAAAGTTGCGTGTTGATTATATCGACTATTATCTGTTGCATGGTGTGGGCGGTGGAGGACTCGACAATTTGCGTAGCCGCTTTCTCGACAACGGATTGCTGGATTTCCTGCTCAAAGAACGTGAGGCAGGCCGCATCCGCCACTTAGGTTTCTCCTATCATGGTGATGTTAGCGTATTCGATTGGTTGATTGACAACAATGATGAATATCATTTCGACTTCGTGCAAATTCAGATGAACTTCCTGGATTGGCGGCATGCATCTATTCGAGGAGGACGACGCCACGATGCTGACGCAGAATATCTCTACAATAAGTTGGATAAAGCAGGAATTCAATGTGTCATTATGGAGCCATTACGAGGAGGTGCATTGGGAAAAATATCCGAAGAGCAGTTCAGCAAGCTTAAGGCTCTTCGCCCTGATGACAGTGCTGCCAGATGGGCATTCAGATGGGTAGGCACCTATCCCAATATTCTGACTACATTAAGTGGAATGAATAGAATGGATCATTTGGAGGAAAACGTCAAGACCTTCTCCCCTCTTGACCCATGTACTGAAGCAGAAAAGACGACACTCGCTGCTATTGCAGATGTGATAGCCGGTGTCCCCACTATTCCATGTACCACATGCGCCTATTGTATGCCTTGTCCGTTTGAGGTGGATATCCCCGGTAATTTTGCTTTCTATAATGAAGCTGTGAATGACCATATTCTGCCATTGCCAGATAAAAATGCAGCAGATTTTGCCGAACGGAAGAAGAAATTCCTTGATGGTTATCACAAGAGATTCCCCGATGAGAAGACATGGGCCCATAGTTGTCAGGATTGCGAGGCATGTCTTCCTAAATGTCCACAACAAATCCGTATTCCCAATCAGATGTCACGCATTGTGGAGACATTACGTCTGGCAGAAGAATAAAAATATGTTAGAAAGTATGTCGGTTATTACAATAATCTCAGTTTTTTTTATACTTTTGCAATCGATAATTGATTGGAAGTAATGATTGATAAGATGCATACTGAGATTACCAAAACCGACATCATGGCTCAGTTCGACTCGATGTTACCAATGTTGAGCGAATATCTGAACCATGAAGATATCGTTAATATTCAAAAGTTATTGGAGGAGACTATTGATGTTGGACAATTGCAATCTAACGTCTTTGGTCTCCATCCTATTGTTTTCGGATTGGAAACAGTAAAAATCGCTGCTGAGGAAACTGGTCTTCGGCACGATGGTATCATGGCCATTCTCCTTTACGCATGCCAAGTCAATCAGAACCATACCCAAGAAGAGATAGCAACTCGCTATGGGGAGCATGTGGCTCAAATCATTCATGGCTTAGACAGAATACAAGAATTATATAAGAAAAACCCCGTCATAGAAAGTGAGAATTTCCGCAACCTGCTCATTTCCTTTGCCGAGGATATGCGTGTTATCCTCATTATGATTGCCGATCGTGTCAATTTAATGCGGCAAATACGCGACACTGAGATGTTGGAGGAGAAAAAGCGTGTTTCCGAGGAAGCATCCTATCTCTATGCCCCACTCGCTCATAAACTGGGTCTATATAAACTTAAGAGTGAATTAGAAGACCTCAGTTTGAAATACTTGGAGCATGATGCCTATTACATGATTCGTGAAAAATTGAACGCCACCAAACGGTCGCGCGATGCCTATATCGAACGATTCATAGGTCCTATTGACCAAAAACTCCGTGAGGCAGGCTTAAAATTCCACATGAAAGGGCGCACCAAGAGCATCCACAGCATCTGGCAAAAGATGAAAAAGCAGAAATGTGGTTTCGAGGGCATATACGATCTTTTTGCCATCCGCATTATACTTGACTCACCCATAGAGAGTGAGAAAATGCAATGTTGGCAAACCTACTCCATTATCACTGATATGTACCAGCCTAATCCTAAGCGTATGCGTGACTGGCTTTCCGTTCCCAAATCCAACGGTTATGAAAGTTTGCACATCACCGTCCTGGGTCCTGAGAACAAGTGGGTGGAGGTACAGATTCGTACTGAGCGTATGGACGAGGTGGCCGAGAAGGGCCTTGCTGCCCATTGGCGCTACAAAGGCATCAAAGGTGACTCGGGCATCGATGATTGGCTTGCAAATATCAGGGCTGCTTTGGAAAGCAACGACAGTTTGCAGATGATGGACCAGTTTAAGATGGATCTCTATGAAGACGAAGTCTATGTTTTCACTCCCAAGGGCGACTTACTGAAATTCCCCAAGGGTGCTACCATCCTTGACTTTGCCTATCATATCCATTCCAATGTCGGCAATCGTTGTGTAGGTGGACGTGTCAACGACAAACTTGTGCCAGTAAAAGAATTATTACATAGCGGTGACGAGGTGGAAATACTCACTTCTGCCAATCAAAAGCCCAAACAAGACTGGTTGAATATTGTCAAGACATCCCGTGCCAAATCAAAAATACGTCTCGCTTTGAAAGAGACGCAGGTTAAAGACGGTTTGTATGCCAAGGAAATGCTTGAGCGGCGCTTTAAAAACCGCAAAATCGAATTAGAGGAGAGCGTGATGTCTCATCTCATCAAGAAGATGGGATTCAAGGAAACACGTGACTTTTACAAGCAACTGGCAGATGAGCGTATCGACTTGAATGAAGTCATTGAAAAATATTTGGAAGTCTATGCCCATGACCATGGTAACGTACAGACTGTGCCAACACGAAGTGCCGAGGAATTCAATTATGAAAATCCTGATGAAGAATATGTGCGGCGCAATGATGACGTGTTGGTCATCGACCGCAATTTGAAAGGAATCGACTTCCAATTGGCAAAATGCTGTAATCCTATCTACGGCGACAAGATTTTTGGTTTTGTCACAGTGAATGGTGGTATAAAGGTTCACCGGGTCGATTGCCCCAATGCTCCAGAACTTCGAAAGCGTTTTGGCTATAGGGTGGTCAATGCCAGATGGAGTGGCAAAGGAAACTCGCAATATGCCATTACACTACGAGTGGTAGGCAACGACGACATCGGCATCGTCAACAACATCACAAGCATTATTTCTAAAGAAGAGAAAATTGTCATGCGCTCCATCAACATCGACAGCCATGATGGTCTCTTCGGTGGTATCCTTGTCGTTCAATTGGAGGATACATCAAAACTCGACATGCTCATCAAAAAAATCCGCACTGTAAAGGGAGTAAAACAAGTGGAGAGATTGTAACTATATGCACTTTTAATGTAACTTTATACAAATTTCTGGTGTTTTGTATATAATTATTCACAAACACACTTTTTCTTGATAGTTTTTTGCTACCTTTGCAGTGTCAAAGTGAGAGGTTTGGAGTAATGACTGATGTGCATACTCCTATCCCCTTTAACTCCTACATTTCAAAACTCTTAATAGAATTATGGTCAAAATCACAAAAGAAGCAGCACTTGAGTACCACCAGAGTGGTCGTCCCGGTAAAATTGAAGTAAAACCGACAAAGGCTTATCGTACACAGACCGACCTCAGTCTGGCTTATTCCCCTGGCGTGGCCTTCCCATGTCTTGAAATACAGGAAGATCCCAACAATGCGTATAAATACACAGACAAAGGGAATTTGGTGGCAGTCATCAGTAATGGTACAGCTGTATTAGGACTTGGTGACATCGGTGCAATGAGCGGCAAACCTGTCATGGAGGGCAAGGGACTGCTTTTTAAGATTTATGGTGGTATAGATGTTTTCGATATCGAAGTCGCAGAGAAAGACCCCGAGAAATTCTGTGAGGCAGTTGAACGTATCGCTCCTACTTTTGGCGGCATCAACCTTGAAGACATTAAGGCTCCTGAGTGCTTCTACATAGAAGAACGTCTGAAGCGTACCTTGGATATCCCAGTGATGCACGACGACCAACACGGAACGGCCATTATCTCTGCCGCAGGACTGAAAAATGCCTTGGAAGTCAACGGCAAGGACATCGCCAAGGTGAAAATTGTGGTGAATGGTGCTGGTGCAGCTGCCATCTCATGTACTAAACTTTATATGGCACTTGGTGCTCGCAAGGAAAACATCCTTATGCTCGACTCCAAGGGTGTGATTACCAACGACCGCGAGAATCTCAATGAACAGAAGAAATTCTTCGCCACCAAGCGACGCGATGTCCATACCTTGGAAGAAGCCATCAAGGATGCTGATGTGTTTGTGGGGCTTTCCAAAGGAAATGTGCTCACAAAAGACATGGTGCGCTCCATGGCCAAAGATCCTATCGTCTTTGCACTGGCTAATCCTGTTCCTGAAATCTCCTATGAGGACGCCATGGATTCCCGTCCAGATGTCCTCATGGCCACAGGGCGTTCCGACTATCCCAATCAGATCAACAATGTCATCGGTTTCCCTTATATTTTCAGGGGAGCCCTCGATGTGCATGCTTCTGCCATCAACGAAGAGATGAAAATGGCAGCAGTATTAGCTATCGCCGACCTCGCTAAACAACCCGTTCCAGATATTGTCAACGATATCTACAAAGTCAACCACCTAACATTTGGACCATCTTACTTTATCCCCAAACCCGTTGACCCACGTTTGATTACCGAAGTGTCGGCTGCCGTGGCAAAAGCAGCCATTGACAGTGGCGTAGCTCGCAAGACAATATATGACTGGGACGACTATAAGCACAATCTTCGTCAAATGCTTGGTCTACAGACAAAGGTCACCAGAAAGCTCTATGAAAGTGCTCGTGCCCATCCACAGCGGGTGGTCTTCGCAGAGGGTATTCATCCCACCATGCTAAAGGCTGCCGTGCAGGCTAAAGCCGAGGGCATCTGCTACCCTATCCTATTGGGAAATGATGAACGAATTGAAAAATTGGCAGCAGAGTTGGAATTGAATCTCGATGGCATCGAAATTGTCAACCTGCGTCACGACCGTGAGGCAGAACGTCGTGAGCGTTACGCCCGTATCTTGACAGAGAAACGTCAGCGTGATGGCTATACCTTCGAAGAAGCCAACGACAAGATGTTTGAGCGCAACTACTTCGGTATGATGATGGTGGAAACAGGAGATGCCGACGCGTTTATCACGGGTCTCTATACTAAATATTCCAATACCTTGAAAGTGGTGCGGGAAATTATCGGTGTACGGCCAGAGTTCAAAAACTTTGGCACGATGCACATCATCAATTCCCAGCGTGGAACATTGTTCCTTGCCGATACCCTCATCAATACCGACCCTGACGCCGACCAGTTGGTGGATATCGCTAAATTAGCATCCACCACCGTTAAGTTCTTCAACGAACAGCCTCGCATCGCATTGATTAGCCACTCCAATTTCGGTTCCGACCAGTCGAATGGCAGTCGGAAAGTGCGTGAGGCCGTGGCAAAGATTCATGAGCAGATGCCTGACTTGCTTATCGATGGTGAAATGCAGATTAGTACGGCTCTGAATCGAGAACTGCGAGACAGTCTTTATCCCTTCAACCGTTTAAAGGGTATGGATGTCAATACGCTGATTTTCCCCAACCTTACCAGTGCACGTTCTTCCTATAAAATGATTCAAGCTCTGGAACCCGAAATCGAGATTATTGGCCCCATCCAAATGGGACTCAATAAACCCATCCATTTCGCCGACTATGGCAGCAGCGTCCGCGACGTAGTAAGCATCACCGCCCTCGCCGTCCTCGACGCCTACGTGGAGAAAATCAAGAAAAGTTATTTGTAAACAAACGATTAGGCAGCAAGAATGCTATTTGTTCCCAATTACTTTTGAGGGAATAAGCATTCTATGAAGTACAGGTTTCAATACATATCATTATAACTTTCTATGTCGCTCTCCAATTGGAAAGCGACATAGAAAACATAGAGATTAATGTATACTCCCAACTACTGGTCATACATTCATTTTAATCATTTCACCACAATCTTCTGACCATTCTTTATATAGATGCCTGGCTGAGGATTACCAACCACCCTTATACCTTGCAGGGTATAAATGGCATCATCTTCAGTATCCTGTTCTTTGATGTAGTTGATGTCATCTGTTTCAGAACCATTAATAGAAGTTGTAGCTTTCACGGCACGGATGGCGACACCTGTGCGGCGATTCAGGTTGGCGATGGTGGTTTTCGTGCCACTCTTCACATAGGCAGCTTGTGCTTTGGATACATCACTGCTGACGTTGTTCGCGCTCCAGTAGTAGCCGTAGGAACCACTTCCATAGTTGCTGCCGTCGTAGCTGCAGCCTGAGAAGGGCAGGAAAATGGTCTTACCTGACGGACCCTTCACGTTGTAACCCTTCACGCTATTTACCGTCGCAGCCGTCCACGTACACTTGGTAATCAGTTCGTTCCATTGAGTTACTGTGGGAATACATAAAACATTACTGTAGGAATATGCTCGGTCGTAAGCTTTTTTCTTGCTGATGTTGCTACCGATACTCGTACACGATGCTGCTGTGCCATCGCAATAAATATATGTAGCCCAAGAGTACTTGCTCTTAGTACCAAGTTCACCCCATGCGTAGTAGCCACCCTGACCAGAGGTCGCCGTGGCATCAATGTTCATGTTTGCCCACTTCACACTCAAGCCGAGGTCGACAAGTTCGATGGAGCCCGTCGGTGTCGGGTCTTCGCCCGTTGTTGCCACGCTCACGGCACGGATGGCCATACCAGTGCGGCGGTTCAGGTTGGCGACGGTGGTCTTCGTGCCGCTCTTCACATAGGCAGCCTGTGCCTTGGAGACATCACTGCTAACGTTGTTGGCACTCCAGTAGTATGCGTAGGAACCGCTGCCGTAGTTGCTGCCGTCGTAGCTACAGCCCGAGAATGGCAGGAAGATAGTCTTACCTGACGGTCCTTTTACCTTATAGCCTTTGACGCTATTAACAGTTGATTCCGTCCACGTACACTTGGTAATCAGCTCGTTCCACTGTGCCACTGTGGGCAGACACATCGTGGTGTTATAGGCGTATGCGCGGTCGTATGTCTTCTTCTTGGCAATACTGGTGCCGATGTTGGTACAAGATGCTGCTGTGCCGTCACAATGGGTGTAGGTGGCCCATGAGTACTTACTCTTGGTCTTGGTCTCACCCCAGGCGTAGTAGCCACCCTGTCCAGAGGTCGCCGTGGCATCGATGTTCATGTTTTCCCACTTCACACTCAAGCCGAGGTCGACAAGTTCGATGGTGGATGTCGGTTCTTCATCACCACTTCCACCTGTCACTTTCTTTGATGTACGGTTGCCCAAAGCATCGTAAGTATAACTTACGGTCACACCATTGCTATACTTCACCGTCTTCAGACGGTTGAGATCATCATAGGTGTATGTGGTCTGGGCAAATGTTTGCAGGGTCATACACAAAAAGATCAATGTATAATAAATAAATCTTTTCATATTCTTAATTATTTAGTTGAATTATTTCTCCAATAACTACCATGGAAGTATTTTTTTAATCTTTTTTTTAATATAATTTTTAATTTGCTTACTTGCAACATTTAATGATGAAGCAAGACTACTCTTGAGCGTGATATTTTTTAAGACCTCTGCCCTTTTCATAAATTGTCCATTTGGTTTTCTTGTAGGAAGAATTTTTTTTGTACTAATATTACTTATTTTCGATGTTATTACTTGTGACCCAATATTTAATACAGCATCCGTTATTCCTCCTTCAATGTCATCAGGATTGTCTTTTACAATAGAAGTATATACTATCCCCGCGTGATCAATTGCAGTTCCAACAACTTTACTCTCTGATGTTACCGCTCCAACTGCGATACCATTTAAAATACTCTTATTTCCTTCCCATACCAAACTGGATGCTTCTGAAAAATAATAATCAGCCAATGCAATCTCATTATTAAAAAGTGATTTGAATCCATAATATGCCCAAACACAAGATTCAGCGGTATCTGGAAGTCCATTAATCAGCCCCTCAATTCCTCCTATCACCGCACCAGCTAACAAGGGGCTACCTCCAGATATATCAACATTAGTTATTGGGTTATTATCCGCATACGGATAAAGGTTAGTACTCCAGATGGGATCCTCGCTGAGGAAGCGACCGATGGTGGGATCATAGTGGCGGGCACGCATGTAGTACTGATGGTCGTTGAGAGCCATTACGCCATACTTACCCACATACTGGAAGGGATTATAGTCGGCTTCTTGTTTTTGCGTTACCTTGCCATACTCATCATACTGATACTTATGGGTGATTTTTCCATTGTCATCCACGATGGCTACGACTGAACCACGAAAATCTGTAACGTAGTAGCTTACCTTGCCGTTCTTCACACGGGCTTCAAGTCCATTACCATAGATATACGCGGCACCGCTCTTTGAATCACTCAGCACACTACCTATGCCAAGAGGATTGGTAGTGAACTCCACATCACCGTATGAAACAATCAGCCCCAAAGGGTCATACTCCATAGAGGTTGAACCGGCACGAACAAGATGGTCGCTCTTGTCCCAACTATATGACTCACTGCCGCGCTTTGTGGTATTACCATTCGCATCAAACGAGAAACTGATGTCACCTGCCTTCGTGATGCGATTGCCGCTGTTATAGCTGTAGCTGACATCCTCGTTAGCGAGTTTCATGTCTCCGTAAGGCTCCTTAATGGTCTGAGAAATGATGTTGCCTACTTTGTCAAGCGTATAATTATACGATGCTATCACCGTCCCGCTACTCAATTTGGTTTTCTTGCTTGTCAGTCGTCCCACGGCATCATATCCGTACTCTGTGGTCATGCCATTGGGATAGCTAACCTTTGAGAGTTGGCTGTCCTTGTGATAGGTATAGGTGATGGTCTTGCCACTGAAAGTAACCGTTGTCAGTCGGTTCAGTTTGTCATAGCCATACGTAGTGCCGTTAATGCTTGTGCAATTGCCATTATCGTCGTAGCTGTAGCTGTTACTATGTCCGTCGCATGAAGTGGAGGTAATGCGGTTAAAGCCATCGTAGCCAAATGACAAGGTCTTGCCATCTTTCTTCACAGAACTCAGCCATCCTTTGCTATTGTAGGAGTAGGAGGCATAGCCGTCATCGATGATGTAACCAGAATCATCGTATGAGTAGTTGCGGGTGTTGCCGTTTGCAGATGTACTGCTACTGAGTGAACCATCAATATTGTAGGTGAAGGACTTTGTGTACCCTTGGAATGACTGTCCTGTCAGCAGGTCGTCATCATCATAGGTAAGGGAGGTTTCTCCACCTTTGGCATTGGTGATTTTGGTTAGGTTGTCATTGGCATCGAAAGTGAACTTGGTGACATGGCTAAGTGGGTCGGTCACCGATACAACATTGTCATTTTTGTCATAACTATATGTTGTCTTTTTGCCGTTTTGGTTGGTGGTGCTGGTGATACGGCTTATGTTGTCGTAGCCAAAGGAAGTGCTGAGGCTCAGTGCGGTTTGGTTCACTTTTGTCACGTTGCCGTAGGAGTTGTATTGCATCGTCACTGTTCTTCCCATGGGATCTGTAACTTCTGTAGGTACGCCATAACTGTTGTTTGTGATGTTAGTGATATGTCCCATTGCATCGGTCACAGACGAGAGATTTCCATTTGTGTATCCATATTTGGTTACATTCCCTTTTGCATCAGTATATGAAGTGATGTCATTATAGGAGTTGTAGGTATATTTCTCCGTAATGGAGGAACTTCCTGCGGTGATGACGCTTTTTGTGACCTTTCCTTTTTTGTTGTAGGTGAATGAAGTGGAGATTCCTGTCTTGTTGTCCACAATCTTTGTAGGCAGAGTCGGGTTGTTGGAATCTCCGTAGGTCATGCTCACATCGGTCTTGTCATTGTCTGTGGCACTCTTTACCCTACCTGAGTTGTCCAATTTGATAGTAGTGGTAATAGACTGGTTCCCTGTAACGGGTTGCACAACTTTAGTACTGGTGGTGCCAGATGTGTAGTTGGCTGTTATCGTAACCTTTGTGGGTGTGTCACTGTTGTATTTTGTACTGGTAAGTTTGCGTTGCTGGTAGCCGTTATTAATGACATTGCCTCTTGGCAACTTAATACTCTTCAATAATCCTGTCTCTTTATCGGATGTGCCATAAGTGAAAGAGGTCGTTTGCCCTTTTGCATCTTTTAGAGATGTCAAAATATTGTTACTAAAATTAAATGTAACTTGTCGGTTCGATGGGTCAGTAACTGTTTTTAACAAATCCGTTCCTGAAGCATAAGAAAAAGTGAGGCTACGACCGAGAGTGGAAACGGTCTTTACCCTACGGGCATAGGTGTTGGCGGGAGTTTTGGTAACACCATCCTCATAGGTGATTGTCAGGGTATTGCCGTTTCGGTCTTTAATGCTTGTCAGATAATAGATGTTGTCTGCAGCATAGCTGCGGTTGTAGGTGTAAACAGTTCCGCTAGGAGATGTGAGGGTATAGCGTGAGGCGGTAGATCGTGCTACGGTAAAGTAGTTTCCGTCGGTGAGTGAGCTTAGGTCATCGTAGTTGTAGAGAAACATTGACCCATCAGCATTGTGGAAGACTATAGTTTTATTGTTGCTGTTGGCATCATTGATGATGGTCATGTAGATATTATAGGTATGTGACCATGCAGTGCCCAATGGAGCGACGGGGTAGAAATCAGAGGGTAACTCGGTGAGGCATGAGTTGTAAGTCACGCCAAAATTGAGCGGCATGTATCCATCAATATTGAAGAAGTCTTTCTCATAAAAATTGAAGTTCCCTGCTTCGATACCTTTCATTACGCCCATTGTATTGGCACTCAGGTTCGCGGGAATGAAGAAACTCGAACTACTGAGTGTGTAGGTGTTACTTGGCGTTGGAATCGTTACATTGGAAGAAGTGAGTGTACGGTAGAGGTAAAGAATGGCTTCTTTGCGCTTGCAGAAGTCAAACGGACGGAACTTAGTGGTATTGACTAATTTGGCAATCCCAAGGTCATAACATTTCTTTGCATAGCCCCATGCTACCTGACTTGGGCTGAAGTCAGAGAATGGATTATTGGACGTGTTTGTTTCTGGTTTGATGTTGAAAGTCTCGCAGATGACTTTCAGCACCAAGTTACGCTCGATATTATTTTCAGGATTGAAAAAGGATCGGTTACGGTCGAATGGTGAAACGCCGTCTTGATATTCAAGATATAGCAAAGCCTTGGCAGAACGGTAATAATAAGCACTGGTGTTCTGCAGGTCGGGGTAGATACTGGGGAACTTGTCGGAAACAAGAGTGCTTGGCACTTTTGATGGCCCACCATAGAGGCCGTATAACGATAACTTGGCAAGCTGAGCACGTGTCACATTGTCATCGGGCATTAATTTTCCGTTTATACCTTCGAGGATTCCGAGTTTATACAAATAGGTCGATGCTTCGCATACTTCACCTCCTGGACAGTCTGGGAAGGGGCAGTCAACTGAAGGGCTTGTACCAGATACTACTGTAACAGTGAAAGGATTTTTGTAGCTTCCAGCAGGCACCTTCACACCGTCTCCTCCCCCTTTGGGTTGATAATATAATGTCAACGTATGCGAACCCACATCCGTAGTCTTTGGTGTATAGGTTTTGTCATTCAACGTTAGCGTACCTCCCGCCTTTATTGTGCGGTCATACATTCTAATCCAATCTGTATCCCCTGATTTAAGGTATAGATTACCGTTCCAATCGGCAGTCCCACTGTTCTTAACTTTAACAGTGTAAGTGTAGGCAGTACCAACATTTAATGTCGTCGTACCGAAACTCTGACTACTGGCAAGCGAAAGGCTTGCGCTCGCTCCCACCACTGTAACAGTGAATGGGTTCGAGTAGCTTCCCGCAGGAACTTTCACACCGTCTCCACTACCACCAGTTTGATAATATAAAGTCAGCGTATGCGTACCCGTCGTCGTTGGTGTATAGGTCTTTGTCAACGTCACCGTACTTCCTGCCGAAATCGTGCGGTCATAAAACGGAATCCAGTCAGTGCTTCCTGACTTAAGAAACAGATGCCCGCTCCAATCGGCAGACCCGGTGTTCTTAACTTTAACCGTGTATGTGTAGGTGGTTCCAGCCGTCAAGGTTGTCGTGCCAAAACTCTGGCTACTGGCAAGCGAAAGACTAGGACTCGCTCCCACCACTGTAACAGTGAATGGATTCGAATAACTTCCCGCAGGAACTTTCACGCCGTCTCCACTACCACCAGTTTGATAATATAAAGTCAGCGTATGCGAACCCGTCGTCGTTGGTGTATAGGTTTTTGACAACGTCACCGTACCTCCCGCTGGTATCGTGCGGTCATAAAATGGAATCCAGTCAGTGCTTCCTGATTTAAGATATAAATGTCCACTCCAATCGGCTGTACCAGTGTTCTTTACCTTAACCGTGTATGTATAGGTGGTTCCAGCCGTCAGGGTCGTGGTTCCGAAACTCTGGCTACTAGCAAGCGAAAGGCTCGGAGAACCGGAATTGGCTGTTATAGTAATTGGACTTGTGCAAAACCTGATAACACTTGTCCCATTAGATACGACTAAAAATGTATATTTATAGCTTCCACTACTGAAGTCAGGAGTTATTGTTATAGACGCTTCAGTATCCCCAGAATACGCATATTCTTGACCAACAGCTTTTTGATTTGAGCCATTGATATCTTTAATTAGTCTAAACTGAGTTGTGTTTTGAAACGAACCGCTACTTTTCTTAACATAAAATGTTATTGTATTATCGCTATTTACAACTGCTTTGGCTCTTATGTAAATCCCTTGAGTTGTAGCATCTATATATGTGACACCATTGTACGTAATACTACTTGAAGGTTTACTTGTCCAACCTGAAGGTGAAACGGAATACGTCACGGCATACAAAGAATGGGATAAAATCAATAAGAGCACAGACATTACAAGTCTTAGCTTGTTTTTACAAGCCTTCAACAGTGGCAACACTCCCATTACATACTGTCGATTTGTTTTTGTTAGTTTGATAAGCATATAATCCCTTAATAATAAGCACCACGTTAGTTAAACATCATTTGTTTATTTTGAGCAATAATTAATTGTCAAATTGTTGTCTAGTTAGGAAATACACTTAGTTCGTGGTGCAAAATACAAGTATAACTCCCCGACATGACGTTACATGTATGACAATAGTAAAACTCTCCTCAATTGGTCATGGGATAGTTTTCACATGTAAAAAAATACCTTGATGCCCCACACTTATATCAAGAGTGGAAACCTAATGAATAGTATTTTTCTCATAGCATTTTATTTAACTAAGAATGAACAAATAACAATTGGTATTAGTATTTCATTAGGAGATGCAGCACTCCGCTGCACAATAATTAGTTTAAGTCTATTATGGTTGCAAATTTATATAAATACGGTCATTTATAGCAATTTGATATGTTAAATTATTCTAATTTGCCGATTTGTGTTTTTTAAAGTATTGCTTGTTACAATCATTATTCTAAACAAAAATAATAGCGTGCCAGAAACCTGACACGCTACTAATTCATGAAAATGTATGTCCGAAAGTCATGTTTATCCGAAGTTATCGAACATGATGCTTTCGGGTTCAACGCCAAGAGAGTCGAGCATTCCCTGCACAGCCTTCGACATAGGGCCAGGACCACACATGTAGTATTCAATGTCCTCGGGAGCCTCATGATCTTTCAGATAGGTCTCGTACATTACCTGATGAACGAATCCCGCTGTATATTTCACGCCAGCCTCGTCAGCAGCAGGGTCGGGACGGTCCAAAGCCAGATGGAAGTGGAAGTTGGGGAATTCTTTCTCCAATGCCCAGAAATCCTCCAAGAAGAATGCCTCGACAAGCGCACGGGCGCCATAGAAGAAATGCATCTCACGGTCACGCGTCTGAAGTGTCTTGGTCATGTGCATAATCTGTGCACGCAGGGGAGCCATACCAGCGCCACCGCCAACCCAAATCATCTCTTTCTTGGAGTCAAAGATAGGATGGAAGTCACCATAAGGGCCACTCATAATCACCTTATCACCGGGTTTGCGTGAGAAGATGTAGGATGATGCAATACCCGTCGGAACATCCATAAACCCAACTTCTGGCTTTGGCTTAAACGGTGTCGTGGCAATACGCACAGTCAGTGTGATACGGTCACCCTCAGCAGGATAGTTAGCCATGGAGTAGGCACGGATGGTCTCCACTGGATTGTGAGCCTTCAAAGAGAAGATGTTGAATTTCTCCCACGATGGCAGATAATCCGGACCGATGTCATCCTTGTCGAAGTCTTTGTCGTAATCGATGCAATCGTATGCAGGAATCTTAATCTGTGCATACGAGCCTGGGATGAAGTCCATGTGCTCACCTGGAGGCAATGCCACGATAAACTCCTTGATGAAACTCGATACATTTTTGTTGGAAATGACCGTACACTCCCACTCTTTCACGCCGAGAACACTCTCGGGAACTCGGATTTTCAGGTCACCCTTCACCTTACACTGGCAACCCAGTCGCCAATGATCCTTAATTTCCTTACGGGTAAAGTGAGGACGTTCAGAATCCAGAATTTCCCCGCCACCTTCCAATACCTGTACCTTACATTGGCCGCAGGATGCCTTACCGCCACAGGCTGAAGGCAGAAAGATGCCGTTTTCATTGAGCGTAGTCATCAGACTGCTACCCTGCCCCACAGAGATGGTCTTGTCGCCATTGATGAGGATGTTCACATTTCCGCTGGGTGACAGATATTTCTTTGCCACCAACAGGATAATAACCAAAAGGAGGATGATAACGAGAAAAACTCCAATACTTGCTAATATAAACTGTTGCATATCTTTCTCCTCCTTGTTTAAATGTTAAGACCAGAAAAACACATCATCGCCATGGCCATCAGACCTACCGTGATAAACGTAATACCAAGTCCCTTAAGCGGTGCGGGAACGTCGCTGTACTGCATCTTTTCACGGATGGCACCCATGGCAACGATGGCCAGTGTCCATCCGATTCCACTACCCAAAGCATAGACAAGAGCATCAAGCACACTGCCGATATATTGCGAACTTGATGGGTCGAGATTGATACGCTGCTGCATGAATAGGGAAGCACCCATGATAGCACAGTTAACAGCTATCAGTGGCAGGAAGATACCCAATGAAGCATACAGTGACGGTGAGTATTTCTCGACAGTCATCTCCACTAATTGCACCATACCGGCAATCACGGCGATAAAGAGGATGAAACTCAAGTAGGAAAGGTCAACGCCCTCAATGAGGCAGTCAGGACCCAACACCTTGGTTTGTAGCAATTAATCCACAGGGACAGTAACCAACAACACAAATGTAACGGCAATACCCAGTCCGAGGGAAGTCTTCACGTTCTTCGACACGGCAAGGAACGAGCACATGCCGAGGAAGAAGGCGAAAATCATGTTGTCGACAAAAATCGACCTGAAAAACAAACTAGTCAAGTGTTCCATATCTTATTCCTCCTCTTTATAAAAATAAGCACGATGTACCCAAATCACGCAACCCAGCAGGATAAGTGCCATGGCAGGCATCGTCATCATGCCGTTGTCCATATAGCCGGCGTCGTAGAAACACTGTGGGAAGATTTTGAATCCCAACAGAGAACCACGTCCAAGTAATTCACGTACGCCACCAACGATAACCAGAATCATAGCGTAGCCGAGTCCGTTGCCTACACCATCGAGGAAACTTGGCCATGGCTTGTTCATCATGGCGAAAGCCTCCAAGCGACCCATCAGGATACAGTTGGTAATAATCAGACCAACATAGACCGAAAGTTGTACGCTCACATCGTATGCAAAAGCCTTCAAAATCTGGCTTACGATGGTTACCAATGTTGCCACCACCACCAACTGCACGATGATACGGATACGGTTGGGGATAGTCTTACGTAGAAGCGAGATAATCACATTGGCAAATGCCGTAATTATGGTGACGGCAAGGCCCATTACAATGGCTGGTTTCAGCTGCGAGGTCACAGCCAGGGCGGAACAGATGCCAAGCACCTGGATGAGAATGGGATGATCCAGGTTTAGCGGCTTCTTGAATGCCTCATTGTTCTCTTTTGAAAACAGTTTACTCATATCCTTGGCTCCTCCTATTTTTTAATTTTCTTAAAATACTCCACATATTTCGCAATGCCCTCTTGAAGCATATCTCGCACACCATTGGATGTCAGAGTGGCTCCCGTCACAGCATCTACCTGACAGGTGGCATCGGTAACGTTCTTCTCTACAGAGAGAACCACCTTGTCGGATTCCGGCGCAAAGAGTTTCTTGTCCTTGAATTTCTCCTGCCAACTACGATTGTCCTTAATTTCTGCACCCAATCCGGCTGTCTCGCCCTCATGGTCGAAATAGGCGCCAAAAACAGTCTCGCAATCATCATTCAAGGCAATATAACCACTGATGGGTCCCCAAAGTCCTGCACCATAGACAGGTATCACATATTTAGTGGCACCATCTACCTTGCAGGTGAAAATGGCAAGTTCGCCATTTTTATAATTTGCACTGTTCAGTTTGAAACCAAACGACTCATTGTCTTTAGCCGTATTATCTTTCAATTCTCCCTGAGGGTTGACGATGTCGTCGCTGAGTACCACTTCCTTAAATTTTTCAGCAGCAGCCTCATCACCCAAGTCACGGATGTTAAGAGAATTGAGAATCTGCTTTTTCTTGTCAAGTGCCACATTGGCCTGTTGACGGTCATTCAGCGCCTGGAATACAAAAGCCAGCAAGAAAGCCACAATAATGACGAGAATAGCCGAATAAACGATTGTATATAGGTTTGAATTCGTGTTCAATCCTTTCTTTGTTTCATTTCCCATAGCTCTTACTCCTTTGTTTTAATACGTTTCATGCGTTTGGAAATGTTGCGCTGCACCACACAGTAGTCAATGAGCGGAGCAAACATATTCATCAGAAGGATGGCGAGCATCATACCCTCGGGATAACCCGGGTTCATCACACGGATGATGATAGCCATCACACCTATTAGGAATCCATAGACATATTTTCCACATTCGGTTCGTGCACTCGTTACAGGGTCGGTTGCCATAAAGACTGCACCAAAAGCAAAACCACCCAAAATGAGATGCTCGTAGAATGGAATCTTAGTCATACCTGTGGCGGAGAATACGGCAGCCATAATGGCACCACCTACGAATACGCTCAGCATGGTACGCCACGAAGCTATCCCCGTCCATAAAAGCAGGATGGCACCAAGAGCAATAGCAATGACACTGGTCTCACCGATGGAACCGGGAATGAAACCTGTAATCATATCTGAGATTGAAGCCGTGACACTACTATCCTGACCAATCTGCCCTAATGGTGTAGCGGCGGTAAAACCATCGGGAAGCGTATTTCCGAGTCCACAAATCTTATCCGTGGCAATCCATACCGTGTCGCCACTCATCTTTTGGGGATAGGAGAAGAACAGGAATGCGCGAGCCACCAAGGCAACATTAAAGATATTCATACCTGTGCCACCAAATATCTCTTTGGCGAATATGACCGCAAAGGCACAGGCAATGGCCAAAATCCAAAGAGGACAATTCACAGGCACTATCAAAGGAATGATAATACCAGATACCAAATATCCCTCTTGTATCTCCTCGCCTTTCCACTGCGCCCAGGCAAATTCGATGCCTAAGCCTACGATATAGCTTACGAGTATCTTGGGGAGTACAGCCAAAAAACCGTAGAAGAAGATACTAAAGAAACTTGCCTGTTCCAATGTACCAGCAGCCAAATAATTCTGATAGCCCACATTGTACATACCAAAAAGCATCGCCGGCATCAGGGCAAGCACTACCATGCTCATAATGCGTTTTGAGTCGATGGCATCATGGATATGCACACCACTCTTGGAAGTGGTGTTAGGCACATACAAGAATGTCTCGAAACCTTCGAACACACTTTTGAATGCATGTAGTTTGCCACCCTCTTCGAAAGAAGGTTTAATTTTATTCAAATAATTTCTTAATGACATAATCGTTGAGTTATATGTTCATATTTCTTGCTTAACGAAAACGTTCATCATGCATTCTCTTTCCTTAGCATGTCAAGTCCGTTTCGAACCAGAAGTTGCAATTCAAGTTTTGAGGAGTCGACAAATTCTGCCACAGCAAAATCCTCTGGAGTCACCTCATAAATACCCAATTGTTCCATCTTGTCAATGTCATCGGCAATGATAGCCTTAATCAGATATTCACCATAAATGTCCATGGGCAGCACTTTATCGTATTCGCCGCTCATAATCATCTTTCGTTCACCTCCCTTGATGCGAGCATCCAACTTGTATGCCTTTTTCTTGCCAAAGAGCCAAGAGAAGTAACTTCTATTAGCGGAGAAGTCCTTCAGACGGGGAAGAATCCATCCCAACATCTCGTCGCGGTTGTCACCCTCGGGAATAGCTGTTATCTCAGAGGTGTGCACGCCTACATAGTCATCAGCAGAACTCTTTCTTCCAGTAAGTGGATTACCATTGATAATACGCACATTATCAGTTGATTTCAACTGTTCGTTAAGAATTTGCTTCAATGGCTGTCCGACCAACACATCCACATAGGCAGGGTCTTTCATCTCGCTGCCGGCCACAGCTATGGTTCGCCGTAGATCCACCTTGCCGGTTAGGAAAAGACGACCGATGAAAATCACCACTGTCGGTTCAACCATCCATACCACCTCGCCTTTGTTTACAGGGTCGATATGGTTCACCTGAACACTTGCATTGGCTGTGGGACAAGGACCGTCAAAAACGTTGACTTCAACATCTTTCATCTTTGCCAATGGACCAGAGGACTGTGCAGCAGAGATACCTAAATAGGTTTTTGCAATCTTTGAGAGGGCTGTCAGACCAGTCTGAAACTCTTGTTCATTGCTTTCAAGTTCCACATCAAAATCCGCTGTCAGCGGCATGTCGCGGAACGCGCTCACAAAAATGCCCTTAGGTACACCTGTTGGTTCTGCTGCAACAGCATAAGGCAATTGATTGATATAACCAAACAGTCCAGCCTCAATCAAGTGTTTACGAACAGCCTCGCCATCCAAAGACTCCAATTTACCAGTCTGGAATGACCGATAGGTAGTTGTCTTGTCAGGACAGACCTTCACACAAAGCAATTTGCGGCGGTCGCCACGAATCACAGCGGTCACCGTACCACTGACGGGTGAGGCAAACCCCACTTCGGGAAATTTCTTGTTCACGAACAAGGCATCCCCGGCTTCGACTTTATCACCTTCGCGTACTACTACCTTAGGAATGACACCGACAAACTCATCTGGCACCAAGGCAAAATCGCCCTCGGCCTTGATGGGTATCCTCTTTTTGGCAGCTTTTCCTTGCAGGTTTATGTCCAAGCCTTTTTTTAACTTAAAAACATTTGCCATAAACTATGCATTTTGATTGATATGTTTATAGGGATAAATTTTAAATCCTCTTTAAGAAAGTGCAAAAATACACAATTTAAATGATTTTTACACTTATTTTCAGAGAAATTTCTTATTTTTGCGTTGGATTAAAGAAAACTGAAGTTTCTGGAGTTGAAATTTGGAGTGATAAGGGGAAGTTAATGTGAGCCATTACTTGAAACTTCTACTCCACGCCCCATTTGAAACTCCTAATAAATAATATCCTTAAGTAGAGAAAAACCTTTATCAGATAATAATATGAAATATCTACTCTTTCTTTTTTTGCTCTTTGGATTATCTTTCCAAGGTGTTGCTCAAGATAAGAATTTCGCCAAGGGTGCGGACATCAGTTGGATTACTCAGATAGAACATACCAACAAATATCAATTGGTTGATGAGACAAGAAAAATTATTGATGGCTATCAGTTGCTGAAAACATGTGGTATGAATATGGTGAGGCTACGTGTATGGGTACATCCACGACCGGATCGCCGTGATGGAAAGACCTGGTGTGACACAAATGACTTGGTGGAAAAAGCAGTCAGAGCCAAAGCGGCGGGATTGGATGTGATGGTGGATTTCCACTATAGTAACTGGTGGGCCGACCCTGGTAAACAGCATGTACCAGCAGAATGGAAAGACTGCGATATCAAAGCACTCTGCGACTCTGTGGAAGGACATGCCTGTGAAGTATTGATGGCTTTGAAAGATGCAGGCGTTTATCCACGATGGATACAAGTGGGAAATGAAACACCAACCGGATTTATGAAGCCATTGGGAGATGCCACAGAGCATCCAGAGAATTTTGCATTGCTTTTCCAACGTGGTCAACTGTCTTGCAAGAAGATTTTCCCCGATGCGCTCACAATGGTTCATATCGACAATGGCTTCATGCTGGCGCGAACAGAATTTATCCTCGATATTCTCCAAAACAATCATGTGGAATATGATATGGTGGGATTATCACTCTACCCGGCCATGAACTGGCTGGCAAACCCGCCCGTCATTGACCTAAACTGGCAAGTGAAAGCAGATGCATGTAATGACAATGTAGAAACGATTTTCCGTAAATATGGCAAGGAAACAATGATTGTTGAGATAGGAATGCCAGATGATCATGAACAACTTGCTGAAGAGGTCATTACATATATGATACAACATGCGCCACCACATCTCAGGGGATTGGTCTATTGGGAACCTATCACAACACCCGACTTTGGCTATAAAATGGGAGCTTTGAAACCATATAAAGATAATCTTTTCATGGCTAACGATGGTTTGAAAGCGTTCAAAACCGTTAAAAACCCGTGATGATGGTAAAAATAGGATAAAATAGCACCGCTTTTCGATAAGAAACCATTTTTTTCATTATCTTTGTGCCAAATATCGGAAATGTGAGCATGTTCTTCCATTACTTGGATTATAAAAGAATAGAATATTAAAACTTTAAGAAGAATCATAAGAGTGATACTTTGGTTTCTGATTGGAACCACAGTGTTGATGTTTGTACTGCTTCATCTGCCAGCGGTACAGAAATATATTGGCTCCAAAGTATCAGCCTCTATTTCCGAGAAATTAGGCACAAAGGTTGAAGTCGGAAGGGTCGATTTAGGTTTTCTCAACCGTGTTATCATCGATGATGTCGTTATCTACGATCAAAAAGACAAGAAGATGCTGTCTTCCTCCCGACTGTCTGCCAAGGTGGAAATCACACCCCTATTTAATGGTCAGGTTTCCATCTCTTCCGCCCAAGTCTTTGGATTGAATGCCATTTTATACAAAGAGAATGATAAAACTCAACCCAACTACCAATTCGTCCTCGACTCTCTATCATCCAAACAATCAGAAGAGAAAAGTCCTCTTCATCTCAACATCAACTCACTTATTATCCGCAATGGTCATGTGAGATATGACCAGCTGGAT